>NZ_CAMZOG010000072.1 GCF_947331445.1 Parendozoicomonas sp. Alg238-R29
GAAACGACAGACGACTCTATCCTGGAAGACCAAATTATCAGACTCTCTTCTGGCAAAGGTAGAAAGGACTGTCCAACTGATCTCAGGCGGGTCAAGATTCGCCGGGAAGACGACAAAGTTCTGGTTTTTATCAGTAACGATCTAAAGAGAAGTGCTGCAGAGATTGCCGCCTTGTATAAATCCCGCTGGCAAATCGAACTGTTCTTCAAGTGGATTAAGCAGAATCTGAAGGTGAAGCGGTTCCTTGGGCGCAGTGAAAATGCTGTAAGAATACAGGTGCTCACAGCAATGATTGCCTACCTCCTGCTGCGGCTGGCTCAGATCACAACACCCTGCAAATTGTCGTTACAGCAAATAGCCCGAAGAATCAGTCTTAATCTGACCCGCCGTTGCTCTTTGTTGGAATTATTCAGTGATCCGCCGGATAGCATGGAAGTCAATTTACTCCAGAATCAGGGGAGTCTGGAGCTGGCTTATGCTTAACCGGACAGTAGTGAGAAAATATACTTCTTTATACCAAAGTGCACGCAAACGACGGGGCAAGATGTGTGATGTAGGCCTACAAAGTAAACTTTGCAGACCTCATCACCTTTTGTATTAGCCGGTTCCCGGTTCCCGGTTCAATGGTTGTTGCTCTGTGAGGCACAAAGCGACTGCCGTCGATTAGAAAAAGGGAAAGCATTATCACAGCAAGAGGAGAGGAGAGGGGAGGAGAGGAGAGGTGGTGTGGTGTCTATATCGTTGTCTCCTTTATGCCGCATCTGCGAACCCGACCTGGAAAGAGAACATCGTGGTTTTTTTCGGATAAATGAGTGCCGGTAAGATCATTTACCGGAATTGTTTAAAATCAGGTGACAAGACAGGAAACCTTTGGGGAGTTATTGAAACTCTGACCGTCCTTACTCTACGGCCAATAACGGAGTCCCCCGTTGCTGTCTCAGCTCCCAGATGATTACAGAGTATGGCTTCAAGAGATTAAAGGACGTATTCAAAAGGCTCGCAAGGGGCTGTTTTCACTGTCAATCAGCATATGATCAGGCTGTATTGGCACATAGGTCATGAGATCTTTGAGCGTCAGAGTCATGAAGGCTGGGGCACTCAGGTTGTTAAACAGCTGGCAAAGGATCTGAAATCCGGTTTTCCAAGCATGAAAGGATTTTATCGAGCTAACCTCATGTGCGTGAGGGCGTTTGCACAGACATGGCCAGATTTCCTCTCTGAAGAAAATATCCAACAGGCTGCTGGATAAATTCCCTGGGGGCATAATTGTGTCTGGAGAATGTTGACTTTTATATCTGAAAGTTTGCAACAAAGCTCTATGCGCTTGCCAGAACAGCAAGCGCATAGTTTCTGTCAGTGTCTGTTAGGAAGGGCTGACAGGAGTAAAGCTTGAAGTTGGAGCGCTGATTGGTGTAGCTGCTGGTGGTGCAGGAGGAGCAGATGGTCCGGCAGCAGGAGCAGGCTGGTTAGTGATAATCTGTGCAACAGCTTGAGAGATTGCAGCAGCTTGTGAAGGTGCTGCAGCTGTAGCGGCGCTAGTGATGGAGGCAGCCTGAGCAGGAGCGGCGCTTACTGCAGCTGCAGTAATAGCGGCTGCTTGAGCTGGTGCTGTGGCAACAGCGGCAGATACTATGGCAGTGGCGAGACTTGGGTTGGCGGCGATAGCAGCGGCTACAGCATCAGATACGGAAACACCTTCAGCAATTGCGTTGGCAATAACCTGATCAGCGGACAGGCCATTTGCTACATCAGAAGCAACGTCTGCACTGGCAGTCAGAGACATCATGCCGGCGAAACCGGCGGCGGCTGCCAGAACGGCGAATTTTTTCATTGTCATTGGAACTCTCTTCTTCCTTGTGTGTTTATTCGTTTGAGTAGCTTGGGTTCAGTCTATGTACTTATTTTCACGCAAGTATAGGGGAAAAGTAATTGTTAGGGAATTGCAACAAATATGAGAAAATTGTAATGAAATGCACTAGAAACTGTTAAGTGCATCACGTAAGATTTCGCGCAAACGTCTATGGCTCACTATCCAAATTGTTTGCCGCATGACTAAAGAATAAATAGATGCAATAAATACAACAGCCCAATGTAGGAAAAGCAATGCAGCGTTTGAGTATTAATGGAATGACAGGAATGGTCGCCTTGTGTGCGGCAATGGGAACTCACGCAGCAGTTGTTGCTCCTGCCAGTGTGCAGATTGGTGGTGTTCATCTGGTACCGAGCCTGAAATCGGCGCTGTCCCATGATGATAACGTTTATCGTGATAGAACTGAGCAGTCTTCCAAGGTTCTAAACATCAACCCTTCTCTGGATATTCGTGCTGCCAAAGGTGCCGACACTTATAGCCTGTTGCTGGAAGCTGATGCGAATCGTTATTTCAGTGAGCGTGATGCAGATTACACCGATTATAAAGCCGCACTGACTACCCATAACGAATTTAATAGCCGCAATCGTCTGGATACCACTTTGCGTATCGGTGAGATTAACGATGCGGGTTCCAAGCGTACTGCAGACAACAAAACCCCTGAGTACATTGGTAAAGCTGCTGATATCGTTTATGGTTTTGGTTCTCTTGAAGCCAAGGCGCGTGTTGATGTGTTTGGTGGTGTTGAGGCCAAGAACTACAAGAAGTCGACTGGCAGCGATACCCGTACCAATTACTACGGTGCAACAGCTTATTATCGCCTGATGCCTAAAACAGATGTGCTGTTTGAAGTGAAGCAGCGTGATCTGGAATACAAGAACGTAAACGACGGTGGTTTTAATGTTACCAGTTACCTGGTAGGTGTGAACTGGGATGCGACCGCGAAAACCTCTGGTTTTGCCAAGTTCGGTCGTCGCTATCGTGATGCAGAAGCGTCTGGCGTGAGCGATGAAAGTTACACTGGTTGGGAAGTGGGTGTGAGCTACAAGCCTTTAAGCTATTCCCTGATTCAGCTGTCGACTGGTCGTGACTATGGCCTGGATGCTGAAGATCCTTCTTCTAACTCCTTCACCAAGGGCACTAACCTGACTTTGTCCTGGCAGCATGACTGGAGTTCTCGTTTAACCAGCAATGTGAGCTGGTCTCGCGTTGCGGAAGAAGTAGAAAACCAGAATGGTCAGACCCGTAAAGATCGTGACACCGATACAATTAATCTGGGCCTGAGCTGGGAAGTGAAGCGTTGGTTGTCAGTGAGTGCTGGCTTTACTCGCTTTGTGGGTGATGATGATGTGAAAGCTGTAGGCGTAACAGACGACAGCTATGATCGTAATGTTTACACCATTGGGCTGGAAGCGTCTCTGTAAGTGCTTTGTGTTTCTTGCTAGTGCTTTGTGTTTCTTGCTAGTGCTTTGTGTTTCTTGCTAGTGCTTTGTGTTTCTTGCTAGTGCTTTGTATTTCTTGATAGTGCTTCGCTCTCTATGATCACGACAGAAGCTAAGACACCTGATGTCTAGACTGTCGTTGTTATAGAGGGTTGTAAGACCGTTGTTAAAAGCTTTGTAGTAATCATGGATGATTGCGTTGAGTGACACAGGTGTTGCACTCACTGTTCTCTCCATGTTGCCATTCTCGGCAAAAAGTTACCTCTGCCATTAATAATCCAAGAATAGAAGACACTGCTATCCTTTTCGGTTGACCCGTTTCGGAGGTTGTGTGCTTTGCGGTTTTTTTGGGCGAACCAGACCAAAAGGGCGGTAGCGTGCTTGTTGGCAGTTGGCAGGAATCTGTCGTAAATTTGCCAACTGCAAACAACGAGTACAGCGTTACATTTTGATTGTCCTGTATGTAGGTCGTGGTTGAGCGAAGCGAAGCCCGACAATTGAGTTGGGAACATCGAGCCGCTTCGCGGTTGTTGGGCTTCGCTTCGCTCAACATCAACCTACATTTACTGCCAACTGCCAACTGCCAACTGCCAACAACTAGTTAGGGCTTACAACCACCGGTTTGTCGTTGCTGATGGGTGCTACTGGTGGTGGTGCGATAACAGGCTGGGGCGCGGGTGCTGCCTGGGCTTGAGATGCTGCTGCGGTGATCGCGCCAGCAGCAGCTGGTGCGGCTTTGGTGGCGGTTGCGATAATGGTCTGTGCCTGGGCTGGGAACAGAGTTACGGCTGTTTTCACAATGGCCGCCACTTGATCGGGTGTTGCAGCAATCAGCTCGGCAATGATTTGTTCAAGGTTGGCATCGGGAGCCTGCATCGCTAATGAGATTACCTGGTCTACCGGCATGCCGTTGGCCAGATCAGTAACAATGTCAGCTTGGGCCATTGTTGCGGAAGCCGTCAAGATCATGGCCGCAGCCAGAGTGCGAGTGAAGTTCATGGTGTTTCCTGTGTAAGTGTACGAAGAAGGGCGAAGACGGAGGGCGTAGAAAATGAGCCTGTTCACGTTTTCTGTTCAACGGGAGAGTATATGTGAATTTTTTGTCTTGCCATTTGATACAGGTCATCCCTATGTCGGGTTATTCTGTGTAAGATTCCGCTGGGGAATTCTCCGGGTGTTGGTTCATGGTTGTCGATTGCTTCGTATTATTTGGCCAGCACCTGTACCTACAAAGATCATGCACAAAGGTAGTAAACAGTACATGAATGGAATGAATAAGCTCGCCATCGCGGTTGCGAGCATCACTGCTGGTGCCATGGCTCAGGCTGCAGAAATAGAGCCGGGTAGTATCCAGTTGGGTGCTATCGAACTCACGCCCAAGCTGCTCACCGAATACCGTTATGACGATAACGTGTTCCGTGAAGGCGACAAAAGCACAGGTTTGGCTAACAAAAGCTCCGATGTTTTTGTTATTGCACCTAGCCTGGATTTCCGTGCCAAGAGTGGACTGAATGAATATGGTGTGGTTCTGGAAGTGAAAGACGTCACTTATTCCAGTGAGCATGATGCGGATTACACCGACTACGGTGTGCTGGGTGATCTGACCCACGAGTTCAACTCCCGTAACCGTATTGCTGCCAACCTGCAGTTTGGTTCTTACAGCGATGAAGGTGCCACCCGTTCCGGCGTGAACGACAAAGCAGCCCCTGAATATGATCTGAAGAAAGGTGGCTTTGTTTACGGCTTCGGTTCCATGCAGGCGATGGCGCGTATTGACGTGTTCGCCAACTTTGACGACAAAGATTACGACGAGCTGGGCTACAAGGATAAGAGCAGCAACGAATACGGCGCGACGGTTTATTACCGCCTTATGCCGAAAACAGACATTCTTTTCGAAGTTAAAGAGCGCAAGCTTGATTACGACGACAAGCAAAACATCAATGGTTCACTGCAAAATGCCGGTTTCGACATCACCAGTTACTTGGTGGGTGTGAACTGGGAAGCGACTGCGAAAACCAGTGGTTATGCCAAGTTTGGTCGCCGCTATCGCACCAGCGAAATAGATGGCGTGAGCAAAGAAGGCTACAACGGTTGGGAAGTGGGCGTGAGTTACATGCCACTGACTTATTCTGTGATTCAGCTGTCTGCAATACGTGACTATGGTCTGGAATCCGACAACCCTGTTGATGCCGACTTCACTAAAGGCACAACAACCCGCGTAAGCTGGGATCACAGCTGGAGTGAAAAGGTTAAGACCCGTGCCTTCGGCAGCTACACCGATGAAGAAGTGCAAAATGCGGCAGGCCAGACAACCCGCGACCGTGCTGTGAAAGAGTATGGTGTTGCCGTTGACTACAACCTGAAGCGTTGGGTCACTCTCACCGCTGGTTACACCTATACCGACCGTAACGAAGATGCCAAGTTGGTTGGTGTGAGCGAAGACAATTACGATCGCAATGTTTACATGCTGAGCGCGAACTTCACGCTTTAAAAGTTGGCTGTCTTCTGTTGGCTGTTGGCAGTACTCAGTTGACTGCCAACAGCCAACATTTTTTTAATAATTCCCGAGGTAAATAATGACCGGATTTTCCAGATTCCTGGCCGGCTTCTTATGGCTTGCAATTGTGCTGGCTGCTGGAGCCCGGGCTGAAGATACCGTGAGCTACTCCACTTATCGGCTGAATGCTGGTGATATGGTGAGCATCAATGTGTTTGGTGAAGAAGATTTAAGTGTAGAAACCCGGCTCACTGATGCCGGTACTATCTCATACCCGTTTTTGGGCGAGGTACGCGTAAAAGGGTTAACTGTTGGTCAGCTGGAAAATCTGGTGACCAGTAAGTTGAAGGGTGATTACCTGATTGACCCGAAAGTGAACGTAACCATTACCGAATACCGCAAGTTCTTTGTGCGTGGAGAAGTGAAAGATCCTGGTGGTTTCTCCTTTGAGCCAGGGTTGAGTCTTGAAAAAGCAATTGCACTGGCTGGCGGGTTCACCGAACGAGCCTCTAGAAAACAGGTGGCCGTGACCCGAGAGGTTAACGGCACCAAGAAAACTGTGACTATGAATCTCGACAGACCGGTTATGCCCGGTGACATAGTGAACGTGAAAGAAAGCTTCTTTTAATGTTGGCTGTTATCTGTTGGCAGTTGGCTGTAACGGCGGCTGCTAACGGATCTAGCTCCGACTTACAACTGCCTACGGCTAACTGCCAACACATTTAAAATATGACTCAACCAACAACGCCTGCTCAATCTTCTGATGAAGATATCATCTCCCTCTCGGAGATTTTCCATACCCTCAACAATCACAAATGGTCGATTATCGGGTTTACCTTTGCGGTTACCCTGTTGGCGGTATTGATTGTTTTTTCTCTTACGCCGATTTACCAGGCCACGGCTGTACTGCAGATAGAGCAGGAACAGGCCAAGGTTGTGTCTATTGAAGAGGTTTATGGACTGGAAGGGGGAGGGGACAGCTACCTGAATACCCAATATGAGGTTCTGAAGTCTCGCGCCGTATTGGAGAAGGTGGTTCACAAGCTGAACCTGCTGAAAAACCCGGAGTTTAACACCAGCCTGCAACCGGCACCCTGGTATGCCGAGTATACTAACTGGCGTGGCTGGTTTGGCTTAACCAAACCGGTGGATGAAGACGGTTTGGAAGATCGCATTCTAAACGACACAGTTGATGTGTTGGCCGCCAATGTATCAGTGCAGCCTGTTAAAAAAACTCAGATAGTCAAAGTCAGTGTGACTTCTGAGAACCCAAAGCTGGCGGCTCGTATTGCCAATGAAATAGCGAATGCTTACATAGGCTCCTATCTGGAAGCCAAACTCTCCCTAACCACCAGTGCAACCAGCTGGATGCAGCAGCGGTTGGAAGACCTCTCCGGTAAATTGAAGTCTGCCGAGCAGCAATTGCAGGATTACCGTGAGCAGGAGAATCTGATTGAGTTGGAGGGTGTACTCACTATCTCCAATAACGAGCTAAAAGCCCTGACCACTTCCCTGGTAGAGATTCGCCAGACCTTAACGGTAAGCGGCAATATTTATCGCCAGATTCAAGACAGCAAAAAACAGGGGCAGAAAGATTTCAGCTCATTGCCTGCCGTGCTTTCTCATCCTTTGATTCAGGATTTAAAACAGGAAGAATCCAAAGCGGAACGAAGCGTGCAGGAACTCTCTCGCCGTTACGGGCCTAAGCACCCGAAAATGATTGCCGCACAAAGCGATTTGCGGAGTATTCAGGCCAATATCAATAGTCAGATTAATCGCATAGTCAGTGGTATAGAGAGCGAATACCGTGTTGCCAAAGCCAACGAAGCTTCATTGGCCAAAGCTGTAGCCGAAGCGAAAAGCAATGCCCAAACTATTAACCGCAAACAGTTCCAGCTCCGCGCCCTTGAGCGGGAAGTGAAAACAAACAAAGACTTGTATGATGCGTTCTTTAAGCGTATTCAGGAAACCAGTGCCACCAGTGATTTGCAAACAGCCAATGCTCGCATTGTTGATAAAGCCTTTACCCCGAAAAGCCCAGTAAAGCCCAAGAAAAGCCTGATTGTTGTGCTCTCAGCTCTGCTTGGATTGATGATTTCGAGCGGAATGGCCTTCCTGCTGGAAATGATGAACAACACGGTGCGTTCCGCCCGGGATGTGGAAGACAGGCTGAACTTGCCGGTACTGGGTTTGATGCCCAATATCAAGAAGAAGACAGAAGCAGAGATTCATCAGCTGTTTAACGACAAGAATGAACATATCTTCGGAGAGGCTGTACGTACTATTCGCACATCACTCTCCTTAACCGCGCTGGATAAAGATCACCGAATTTTTGCAGTGACTTCCTCTATTCCTGGTGAAGGTAAATCGACAGTCAGCTGTAACCTGGCATTGGCGATGGGGCAGCTGGGCAAAACCCTGATTATTGGTTGTGATCTGCGTCGGCCAACACTTGGCCAGCGCTTGGGCATGAAAGGTGGTTTACCCGGACTTGCTAACGTACTTTCTGGTGCCCATCCATTCTCCGAATGCATTCACAGTATTGAAGGGTTGGACGTAATGCCTTCCGGCCTTGTGCCACCAAACCCGCAGGAACTGCTGGCCAGCGAGCGATTCAAGAAAATGTTGGAGTCCCTGCGCAAGGTATACGACACCATTATTCTGGATTGCCCACCTGTACAAAGCGTCAGTGATGCATTGATGGTGGGTAAGGTGAGTGATGGTTTGATTTATGTAGTAGAGTCCAGTCGAGTGCATGTACCGGTTATTACCCATGCTGTAGGTCGACTGTTGCAAGCCAGAGCACCCATTACCGGTGTAGTACTCAACAAGGTTGACCCGAATAAGAAAGATCGGTACGGGTATAACTATGGGTATTATGACTATGAAGGGTACTCCTCTAAAGGTTAATTAGCTTAATCGCGAAGACACAGAGATAATAAGGAAAAGCAAAAGCTATTGGTAAAATCTTTTGCTTTTTCATTCTAAAAATCTTTTTTGCTTTTCCTCCATGGTAACAGTTTCAAGGGTCTTTACTGATTGTTACAAAACAAGCCAGCGTTTTTTAGGATATACGTAACCCAACGGGCGGTAGCGTATTAAATCCACTCTGCATTTTAATTTTTCTCTGAGTATCTTTGTACATCTGATTCAAAGCTCTTATCAAAGTTATAGCCTTTTCTTCATGGTAAAATAATGAAAGTCACAATTTTTGGTACAGGTTATGTAGGCCTGGTTCAAGCAGCTGTACTAGCCGAAGTCGGCCACGATGTTATCTGTGTAGACATTGATCAGCAAAAAGTAGATAACCTGAAGCAAGGCATCATCCCCATCTATGAGCCTGGCCTTGAATCCCTCGTTAAAGAAAACCATAACACCGGCCGTCTGAATTTTACAACCAATGCTCAGAATGGCGTAGAACACGGCGTGTTCCAGTTTATTGCTGTTGGCACACCACCGGACGAAGACGGTTCAGCAGACCTGCAATATGTATTGACAGTGGCAGAAACCATTGCTACGTATATGAATGATGAAAAAATCATCGTCAATAAGTCTACTGTCCCCGTTGGCACAGCAGACAAAGTCACAGCAAAGGTTGCTGAAATGCTGGCTGTCAGAAAAGTAGAAATACCTTTTCATGTAGCCTCAAACCCGGAGTTCCTGAAGGAAGGTGCGGCAGTTAACGACTGCATGAAGCCAGACCGAATCGTGATAGGTACAGAAGATAAAGCCATTAAAGATATCTTCCGCGAACTCTATGCGCCCTTCAACCGAAACCATGAACGCATCATCTTTATGGATGTTCGCAGTGCAGAGCTGACCAAGTACGCCGCCAACTGTATGCTCGCTACAAAAATTAGTTTTATGAACGAAATCGCCATGCTATCGGAAAAACTGGGTGCCGATATTGAGCATGTACGACAGGGTATAGGTTCTGATCCTCGTATTGGTTATCACTTTATCTATCCCGGTTGTGGTTATGGGGGGTCATGCTTCCCGAAAGATGTGCAGGCACTTAAACGCACTGCAGAAGAAATTGATTTTAATCCCGTTATGCTTCGTGCAGTAGAAGAACGCAACGCACGCCAGAAAGAAGTACTGTTTGATAAAATCAGCCGTCATTACAAAGGCGAATTACAAGGCAAAACTTTTGCGCTCTGGGGCTTGGCCTTTAAACCTAATACTGATGATATGCGCGATGCACCGAGTCGTGTATTGATGGAAGCCCTGTGGGAAGCCGAGGCAACTGTACAGGCTTATGATCCAGAAGCTATGGAAGAAGCTCAACGAATTTATGGTATACGAGATGGCTTAATACTCTGTGGTACACGCCAGGCTGCCCTAAAAGATGCAGATGCTTTGGTGATTTGTACAGAGTGGAAGCAGTTTTGGGCACCAGACTTTGAGATGATGGCTGAATTGTTGAATGATAGTGTTGTATTTGATGGACGGAATCTCTTTGATCCCGTGCTAATGAGAAAAAAAGATTTTGTGTATTTTGGTGTTGGGAGATGACTTTAACCTGATCTATCTAATGCCCATTATTTCTACCCTTTTGATATGGGGATGGTGGGTTTTTATATTCAAACGTGAAGTCTGTGAAGTATGAAGTGTGATTCTTGTATAATAGGTGCAAATCGCTACTCAGCTAAATGTATTTTTATAGCGCCTTCCTGTATTCATGGTGTGTTAGATATAAGTATTTAAAGATACAATCTATAATTTCTGATAAATGAATTAAAAATGGGAGTGGTAAGCTTTAGAGTGAGGGGTAAGGTTGCCAGTAGACTGTTTTAAATAAGTACGGGTGTTAAATGCATAAGAAACTGAATGTCCAATCTCTGATTTATACTGGGCTTTTCTTGTTTGTTCTAATGGTAGGAGTGGTTGGGGTAGAAGAGAGATTGGTATTCTTTGGAGTTCCTACAAATATATTGATCTCTCTCTTTGTGTTATTCGTTGTTCTGTATGAAAAGAGTGGGCGGTGGTTTACTCTTTCTTTATATCGATTGCTTCCTGTTACTGTTGTCTTCTTGACTTTGTTTTATAGCAGTTCTTTGGATTACGGTATATTTAAATCCTTGAATTTGTTTGTTGTAACGATTTTGTGTCTTTCTGTTTTAGCATTGTCGGTCGATAGATTTGGTAGTGAGGCTGTAGTTTTTTCAATTGTTGTTATCTTGTTGGTATTATTGGTAATAACTTCTTTATATAAATTGAATTTCGGTTTTTGGGATAGAGGTGTTAGGTTTTTCTTAAATGGCCCAATAGTCTTTGGCCGATTAATGGCGATGGGTTTGATTTGTACGCTTTTTCTTGATTTTAACAAAAAAATCAAAGTTATTGTTTCGTTTCTCTTTTTTGTATCTGTTCTCTGGACGCAATCTAAAGGCCCTTTGTTGTCAGCTACATTATGCTTGCTTTACTTTTTCTATAAAGAAACTGGGATGAAGGGATACTTTTTGATTCTCATGTCTGGTGCCTCAATATTTTTTTGTGTGATATTTGGATCTCTAATTCTTGAGATTTTGGTAACGCTAGACTCGCCTCTTTTGTCACGTATAATTATATTAATCAATGGGGATGATGTATCAAATTATGGGAGTGTAGGTTCAAGAGTAGATGCAATAGAAACTTCAATGCATATGATTTGGAATCACTTGTTTTTTGGGGTGGGTGTTGGTAGTTGGGGAGAGTATGCAGGTTATTTTGATATTTATTACCCCCATAATTTTGTGATGGAAGTGTTCTCTGAGCTAGGTCTATTTTTAGGTTGTATTTTTGCGTATAGGTATTTTGATTTCTTTAAGGCTGGTTACAATGTATATTCCTTGTTGGCTTTAATGTTTCTTTTAAATCAAATGGTGAGTGGCGATTTGTTAGATAGTCGTTATGTTCTTGTATTCTCTGTTTTTTCATTGATTTATAAAGAATATTTATTGGTGGAGCAGAGCGGAAATGACTAAGTATTATGGCTATTTTTTTAAAGTTCTATCGCTAGCATCAAAGTTTCTGTTTCTTATATTGATTGTGCCTCAATTAAGTGATGGTGTTTTTTCTGAATATTATCTTGTTTTGACCTATATATTAATTTTTTCAAGGCTGTTATCTTTTGGTGCCTCTGAAAATATTGCAATAAAGATATCGGGTGAGATATGTAAAGTCCACGATTTCTTTTGCCTGTATGTAGTGTTTATTTCTTTCTCAGTACTGATGTTTTTGTTGTCTAATTTTTTTGGAGGTTATTATATTGCGATGGCACTTGTTGCTTGTTTTTGTGCAAGTAACGTTTTTTCAGGGTTGTTTAGAGGGTTTGCCCCAGAAACGTATGAATTAAATATCAATCTCCCGTGGATATTGTTTTTTATTGGTGCGTTATTGTTTGATGCCTCGACTCATGTAAGTTTGTTGAATATACTCTTTTGCTCGTATATTCTTACTCAGGTTTTAGTTTTTTTATATGTTAAAAGCCAATTAAGAATTGTATTTCATATAAGAGCTATTTCTCAAGTAGGTAGGATATACTTTGAAATGATACCTTCTGGGTCGATTCGTCAATTTTCAATAATAAACCAAATAATCTTCATTAGGCTTCCTTTCGTTTTGCCAGATACTCTTAGCTTATTAAAGCTTAACGATAGTGTCGCATTAGGTTTAAGTATTGTTGAAGGTGTTTGGCAGTTGTTCATGGTTCCGGTTAATAGACGCTTTTCGAAATATTGTAATAATAAAGTTTTATTCTATGAATGTTATAAATCAATTATTAGTACGTTTGTAATGTTTCTTTCAATTCTACCTTTGTTTTATTTGTTGACAATGGTTGACTTCTTTGAAGGCTATGTTCAAATCCCTGCCTTCGAAGAGTTATATATACCTGTTTTTATTCTTAGTTCAGTATTGTTGCTAGCTGATATTAGATATTGGCTCTGGTCTCATGATCGTTGGTCATCGGTAATTTGTTTTGAAGTTGCAGTGATAGTTCCTTATGCATTAATTTCGTATTTTACGGCGCTGTATGATTTTAAAAGTTATATGTGTAGTTCTATTTTTTTATTTTCTTGCTCGCTTGTATTACTTATGTATATGACTTTAAGAGAGAGAGTGATGAATCGATCTCCCATTATTTGACTCTTTCAGCGTGGTGTTAAAAATCAATTTAGATTTGGTTTGTTAAAGTTTCTTATTTAAATCTTAGTGTTTTTGATGTAAAGATTTATTGGTTTGGAGAATAAAATGATAGTTTTGTATATTCATCAGTATTTTGGAACGCCGAGCCACCCTGGAGGGACTCGCTCTTACGAAATGGCGAAAAGGCTCGTAAGGAATGGTCATGAAGTGCACATGGTAACAATGGCTTCTAAGCTCAGTGAGTTTTGCGTAAAGAAAAAAGGTTGGGAGGTTTTTAATGTTGAAGGCATAAGGGTTCATGCTTATCATTTGACGTATTCAAACAAAATGGGTTTTTCAAAAAGAATTATAAAGTTTTTTCAGTTTGTTATTGCTTCAATGTTATATGTCAACAAAATCAAATCTGATGTTGTCTTTGCAACATCTACTCCATTAACTGTTTCTATACCTGCTGTGATCTATTCTAAAAAAAATGACGTGCCGATGGTTTTTGAAGTTAGAGATTTATGGCCAGAATTACCAATTGCTATTGGGGCGTTGAAATCAAGGTTGTCAATTTTTTTGGCTAAAAAACTAGAGTTTTGGTCATACTCTAACTCGTCTAGAATTATTGGTTTGTCGCCAGGGATGGTAGAGGGTGTTGTTAAATGCGGTTTCCCTAGGAATAAAACAGCTATGATACCAAATAGTTGTGATACGGATGTGTTTTCTCCTTTCACAAATGATGGCTGTGATGAAATCTTTGATTTCTTAAATGGGAGAAAGCTTGCAGTTTATACTGGAACATTAGGGAATATTAATGGAGTTTCATATTTTGCAGAATTAGCATGTAAAGTATCAAGGTTGGATGAAAATGTCTGCTTTGTGATATTCGGTGATGGTATGGAATGTGATCTCATAAAAGAAAAATCAAAACAACTTGGAGTTTATGGGAAAAATTTCTATATGTTTCCTAAAGTAAATAAGTCAGTGATGCCGAAGATTTTGGCTCATGCTGATGTTGCGTTCTCTCTATTTTTACCGATTCGAGAAATGTGGAATAATTCGGCCAACAAGTTTTTTGATGCTCTAGCTTCAGAAACTCCTGTTGTTATTAATTATGGGGGTTGGCAAGCGGATTTGTTTTCATTATATCCTGCTGGCATATCAGTTGACCCGTATGATATTGATCTAGCAGCTGTTGAGTTCTTAGAATTTATTAAAGATGAAGGAAGAATTGCTTCTGCAAAGATAGCGGCGAGAAAGCTTGCGCAGACTGATTTTAATAGAGATGTATTAGCCGTAGAGTTTGAAAGGGTTTTGTCAGAAGCTGTGAATGAAGCCGGATCAGTTCAGATGAAAACAAAGTAGCGATCTACTTTTATTTTCTATTAGTGGTTGCTGAGTTGTTTTAAAATGTTTCTATTAGAAGTATTAAGTGAAGTTGCTAGATGGGGTTTCTTCTATGCTAAAGCGTCTTTTTGATATTCTGGGTTCGTTAATTGCGCTGATCATGTTCAGCCCTATAGTCGCTCTAACTGCTATAAAAGTAACAAAGACTATGGGGAAACCTATATTCTTCCGGCAAAGTCGTCCTGGGTTGGGCGGTAAACCCTTTGAAATGATCAAGTTCCGGACAATGAGAGATGCTAGTGGTCCTGATGGAAATCCACTCCCCGATGCGGAGCGTCTTACACCATTCGGAAGTTTTATGCGCCGTACAAGCTTAGATGAGTTGCCAGAATTTTGGAATGTACTAAAGGGCGATATGAGTTTAGTTGGACCTAGGCCATTGCGTGTTGAGTATCTCCCTCTTTATGATGAGCATCAATCTCGACGACATGAAGTGAAACCGGGTATTACTGGTTGGGCTCAGATCAATGGTAGAAATTCAATAAGTTGGGAAGAAAAGTTTGACTTGGATGTTTGGTATGTAGATAACAGGTCTATAGTCCTTGATATTAAGATATTATTCCTTACAGTAAAAAAAGTTTTTTTCAAGGAAGGTATTAGTGCAGAAGATCATGCCACTATGCATAAATTTGAAGGCACAAGGAAATGAAAAGAATTGTTGTTTTTGGGGCTGGAGGGGCAGGTAAGGCGGTTTTAAATATCATTAATGACGTTAATAAAGAGCAATTGCAGTGGGATGTTGCTGGCTTTTTCGATGATGATGAAAAGCTTTGTGACACAAGTGTGTTAGCTTTTCCTGTTATAGGGGGAATTGACTCTCTTATAAATCGCTATGAAGAATTAGGTCGGCCGGGAGTTGTAATATCTATTGGAACGCCATCGGTTAGAAAGTTGGTATTTGATCGTCTTGTTCTGTCAGGTATTTCAAATTTCCCTAAGATTATCCACCCACTGGCCTATATTCCAGACTCTGTCAAAGTTGGTAACGGAACTGTAGTTTATCCTCACGTTACTATTGATCCTGATGTCATAATTTCCGAACTCGCCTTTATTAATAAGAATGTAAGCATTGGTCACGATGCATCAATATCTAATTTCGCTGTTGTCTCTCCGAATGTATCGATTGGTGGTTATGTTAACGTAAACGAGAGTTGTTTTATTGGTATGGGAGCACAAATTATCCAAGGGGTTTCACTTGGTAATAGTTCAGTTGTTGGTGCTGGTGCAGTTGTCATTGATGATGTAACTGCCAATTCAAAAGTTGTTGGTGTGCCTGCTAAATCAATTTCTTAACCGCAGAGACACGAAGCGTCGGTGAATATTCCATTCAACACCGACACTTCCACCATCCTTGGTGGTCGCAGAGTTTTCTAAAGCTCTTCTCCGTGTCTCTGTGCCTCTGTGGTAACAATCTTTTAAATGCTAAATACCCAATTTTCTCCATGGCCTTCTTTCACCGAAGAAGAAGCCAGCGCCGTTTCAAAAACCCTGCTTTCCAATAAAGTCAATTACTGGACCGGAACTCAGGGCCGTGAATTCGAAAAAGAATTCGCTCACTACACAGAGAGTGAATACGCCATAGCCGTAGCCAATGGTACTCTGGCGCTGGATCTTGCCCTCAAAGCGCTGGATATAAAAGCCGGTGATGAAGTGATTGTCACTTCCCGTACCTTTCTAGCCTCAGCCAGCTCCATTGTCACTGCCGGTGCCAGGCCGGTGTTCGCTGATGTAGATGCAACCACCCAGAATATTACCGCCGAATCTATCACAGCTGTATTAACTCCCAACACCAAAGCCATACTCTGTGTGCACCTGGCAGGTTGGCCCTGTGATATGGACTCTATTATGGAACTGGCTAAAGCCCATAATCTTTATGTGATTGAAGATTGTGCCCAGGCCCACGGAGCCAAATACAAAGGTCGCTCTGTAGGTTCCATTGGCCATATCAGTGCCTGGTCGTTTTGTCAGGACAAAATTATGACCACCGGCGGTGAAGGTGGCATGGTCACTACTAACGACAAAACCCTGTGGGATAAAATGTGGTCCTACAAAGATCATGGTAAATCCTATGATGCCGTTTATAACACTCAACACCCCCCTGGTTTTCGTTGGGTGCACAACTCCTTTGGTACCAACTGGCGTTTAACAGAAATGCAGTCGGCCATTGGCCGTATTCAGCTTAAGCGTATGCCGGAGTGGACGAAAAAACGGCAGGCCAACGCAGCCGCTATTTCGGAAGCCTGCCAACAATTTCCTGCCCTGCGGGTGCCGGAAGTTCCGTCTGATATTGAGCATGCCTGTTACAAGCATTACGTGTTTGTAAAACCGGAGCAGTTGAAAGAAGGCTGGAACCGGGATCGTATTGTTAATGAAATTGTTGTCAGAGGCGTACCTTGTTTTCAGGGCTCCTGCTCTGAGGTGTATCTGGAAAAAGCCTTTGATGGTACCGACTTTCGGCCTGCAGAGCGTTTGCCCGTGGCCCGTGAGTTAGGGGAAACCAGCTTGATGTTTTTGGTGCACCCAACACTCACCGTTCAGGAAATTGACCAAACCTGCACGGTTATTCGCGCTGTTATGGAGCAGGCTTCGCTCTAGTTCCTTCCTCCTGCACGTTATTTCTACCCCACTCTCTGCTGGCTCATATATGTTTTATGCGTAATAAACTCTTGCATTTGCCCCGCCGTAACAAACGCCTACTCACGGCGTTGTTTGATATCGCTGCCATATGGGGGTGTCTTTGGCTGGCGTTAGCCATTCGCCTGCAGGCCGTTAATATTCAAGGCGTGTTGATTGCCAATCACTGGCAAACGTTTGCTTTGGTGCCTCTGTGCGCGCTGCCATTCTTTATACGCATGGGGCTTTACCGCGCTGTTTTACGCTATATGGGCCAGCACTCAGTAGGGGTCATTGTGCGGGCGGCTATTTATGCCACGGCGCTTTGGTTACTGCTGGATTTTATGCTGGGGATCGATGAACTGGTACCTCGCTCGGTACCGGTGATGTATTGCCTGCTGCTTATTGCCACTATGTGCGCTACCCGCTACATCATGCGTTCGTGGTTACTGGGGCAGAGTGTTCAATCCATTTTTAAAACCGTAGCGAATCCTTTCCCGGCGCGCCTTGCCCATAAAGGTATTCCTATTGCCATTTATGGTGCCGGGCAGGCGGGTGTTCAGCTGATGGGTGCGCTTCACCGAGGGCGGGATTATCACCCTGTGGCTTTTCTTGATGATGACCGTAATCTTCGTGGCCAGATGATGGGGGGCGTGCCGGTTTATCATTCAGAGCAGTTCACTCTGATGATGGAAAATACTCGAGCCGAAGAAGTACTGTTGGCCTTACCATCCTTGCCCCGCAGTCATCGCAGGCAGTTGGTAGAAAAGATAGAACCCTTTGGACTGCCGATTAGAACGATGCCGGGTATGGCCGATCTGGTCAGTGGTCGTATGAAAATGCAGGATATCCGGGATATTGATATTGGTGATGTGCTGGGTCGGGAAGAAGTGAAACCTGACCAGGAACTACTGGAAAAGGATATTGCCAATCAAGTGGTATTGGTCACCGGTGCCGGTGGTTCTATTGGCTCCGAGCTGTGCCGTCAGATTCTTAAGGTGGGGCCTGCGGCGTTGATCCTGCTGGAGCATTCTGAGTTCAACCTTTACCAGTTGGATCAGGAGTTACAAACCACTATTCGCCGCTTGGGCATTAAGGTACAGCTTGTGCCGGTATTGGGTTCGGTAAACGATCCCCAGCGGCTTGTGGATTTGATGTCGACGTATGGAATAGACACAATTTACCATGCGGCGGCCTATAAGCATGTACCCATTGTTGAACACAATATTTCCCAGGGGTTACGCAACAATGTACTGGGAACTCTGTACACCGCACAGGCGGCCATATTGTGCGGAGTAAAACGCTTTGTTCTGATTTCTACCGATAAAGCTGTTCGCCCTACCAATGTGATGGGGGCTTCCAAGCGGTTGGCAGAAATGGTGTTGCAAGGGCTGAGTGAGGAGAAGACTGTGAGCTTTCTCCATCCCGAGTTGTTCCAGTGTGCAGATCAGAAGATTCCCAATAACACACGTTTTACCATGGTACGGTTCGGTAATGTGCTGGGCTCCAGTGGCTCGGTGATTCCCTTGTTTCGCAAGCAGATTCGCCAGGGTGGGCCGGTGACGGTGACTCATCAGGACATCAATCGTTACTTTATGACCATTCCAGAAGCGGCCCAGCTAGTGATACAAGCAGGAGCGATGGGAGAAGGAGGGGATGTTTTTGTTCTTGATATGGGCCGGCCGGTGAAAATCGTAGACCTTGCCCATCGCATGATTCACCTCTCCGGTTTGTCAGTGAAAGATACCGCTAACCCGGATGGCGATATCGATGTAGTGTTTTCCGGGCTCAGGCCTGGGGAGAAACTCTATGAGGAACTGCTCATAGGGGAGAACGTGGCGGGCACCGACCACCCTCGTATTAGCCGGGCCCATGAAGAGTGGCTGGCATGGGGCGAACTCACAGATATTATCGAGAAAATGCTGGATACCACCCACGGTCACCGTTATCAGCTGACCCGAGAGTTGCTGCTACGCTATGTGAACGGTTTTAAACCCAGCGATAAGGTGGTGGACTGGTTATTCCATTCGCCTTCAAAGCAGATTGAGGAAGATATTGTTGCCTGAGCGAGAGTCTTTTTTTCAGCAGGGCCTGTTGGTGATGATACTAACAGGCCCTGTTTTTTTATCCCCTGTCGCTATGGAGTGGCTGATCTGGCCTCTGTTGCTGAATGCGCTCTGGTGTTTGCGGCCAGTGATAGGGAAGGGGTTTAGCGAAGTCCTTTCCCGCATTTGGCCAGCGGCCATGCTGTTGGCCTTTGCCGGTTGGTCGCTGCTATCCGCACTTTGGTCCCCCACACAAGCAGGAATTGCCTGGTTTTGGTCTTTGGCACAGGGATGGCTTGCTGTCGTTTGTTTTATTGCCCTTGTTCAATCCCTGGTGCGCAGAGGTATCAACCTTCAGCAGTTGCTCTGGTACACCGCAGTTTTGGTAGCTGCCGTCGCACTGTTCAGTGTGCTCTGGCAGCTGTTGGTAGTCGGGAAAACCATTGGCTATCGCAGCTTTCGCCTTTATAGCGCTGGCTATGAGAGTTTTGCTAATTTGTATAACCCTATTGATGCCGGGTTGTACTACGGTGTGTTTGCGACAGTTCTGGTTTCAGTACTAGCGGGTACCAGTAAGCAATCAGTGCGAGTGATCTCAGTAGTCGCTCTGGTACCGTTGCTTGTTTATCTCGTGCTCACCTATAGCCGTGGAGCGTTATTTTCCTTCCTGGCGGGGTGTCTGGTGATTATGGCCTTTGGTGGCAGGCGCAGGTTTTTATACGCCCTTGGTTGTATCGCTGTATTGTCGGTGGTGTTTGTTGTGTTCGGCGATACGATATTTCAGGCAGAACTGGATAAAGGCTTTAATGGCCGGGAACCTATTTGGGCTTATGGTGTTGAGCTGATACAACAGGCTCCCTGGCTTGGTCATGGGGCTGGTGCAATCTTTGAATACCATATTCCCCGTTCAGGCGTTTCCTACCCCTTTGCCCATAACTATTTGATGACCCTTTGGATTCACTATGGGTTGATTGGATTGGTATTGTTTTTGGGCTCAGTCTTATCTGTACTTTGGCAGTGTTGGTGCTGCCGAGATTCTGCTGGCAGCCGGCTTGTTGCTGCGCTGCTGGTGTTTGGTTTCGTCGCGATACAATCTTACGTTGATGAACTGGTGCGTGTGCCTCATCAATATTGGCTGTTAATCTGGTTGCCTCTTGGTATGTACAACTTTCGGAAAGCTTTCCTGGATAAAGGTTTTCCAGCATAAAGGTTTTCCAGCAGTTAAACAGTAACGATTGATGCTCTGGCATCGGGTTGTCGGCACCTGTAGAGACAGTAGAGATAACCTGGCTATTCATGCGACAATCCTCGCCTTTATTTTACGGCTGAACTGTTTTATTCCATGGAAAGTCATCGCTGGGATGCCCTCCCGTTTTACTTATTGCTGGCATTGCTGATCTGGCTGCCACTGCCATTTGGCAGTAATACGCTCTGGGCAAAGGCAGTAATGCAGCTGCTGGTATTCGGAACGGCTTTGGTTTGGGTTGTTGGCTTTGTTTTTGGCAAAGTGCAGGTAACTCTAGCCTTACGTAAAGCGATACCGGTCTGTGGAGCCTTTGTATTCGTTGCTGGTTGGGTATTTGCGCAGCAGTTTGCATTGCCGTTATCGACAGTCGACTCTTTAGCTCCGGGTATGGCTACGCTCTATGAGGCGGCGGGTGTCAGCACGGCTTATTTTTCTTTAGATGCATTCCAGACTCACTCAGCCTTCCTCCAAACGTTGGCATTGTTGCTGATATTTACCCTGACTCTGCTTACCGTGAATTCTACAGACCGTTTACGCTGGTTGCTCTGGTGTGCGGTTATTGGTGGAACCTTTCAGGCTTTATATGGTGCGTTAAGCACGCTATCCGGTTTGGAGATAGGTTTTTTTGTCGACAAATCCAGTGGCAAAGGTGTGGCCACCGGAACGTTTGTAAACCGTAACCATCTGGCCGGGTATCTGGAAATGTGTCTGGCCATGGGAGTAGGTTTGCTGATCGCCCAGCTGAGTAACCAACGTGCGGCCGATTGGTGGGAATGGTTAAGGAACACTCTGACGACATTGATGAGTAGTAAAGTGTTACTGCGGGTATGTTTGGCCATTATGGTTGTGGCCGTGGTGCTGACGCGTTCCCGTATGGGCAATACTGCGTTCTTCTCCAGTCTGATGTTAACCGGCCTGGTTTATGTGATTCTCAAAAGAAAGCTGAGTCGTGGCGTTGTCATTCTTTTTGCCAGTTTGATTCTTATTGATACTTTGATAGTCAGCAACTGGTTTGGTTTGGATAAGGTTGTAGAACGGATTGAGAGCTCCGTTGTGATGTCACAACCGGTAACATCAGAGGTGACGAGTAGTCAGCCTCAAGCCGGGAACGGGAACCTCCAGAGTTCATCAGCACCAGTCACTATTCTTGATGTACGCACAGATGTGAACCCGGTCAGTGTGCAGATAATTAAGAACAACCCTTTAACCGGAACAGGTGCAGGCACCTTTTATACAGCACTGCCTATGAATCACGATGGTTCCTGGCAGGGCTTCTTTGACTTTGCCCATAATGACTTTTTGCAGTTTCCTCTGGAGCTGGGAATGCCGGCCTTTTTGCTTTTGGCGATTGCGGTAATCTGGTGCTTTATCCAGGCATTACAGGCTATTCGCTTACGCAGAAACAACTTATGTGCAGGTGCGGGCTTTGCCTCCATTATGGGAATGCTGGCCATTATGATTCACTCATCGGTAGATTTTAATCTTCAGATACCCGCCAATGCCGCTTACTTTGTTGTGTTAATGGCAATAAGTGTTTTGAGTCGGCAGTTACCTGTTACCAGAAAGCAGAGCCATGATTGATATACACAACCACATCATCCCCGGCATAGACGATGGTGCCCAAACGCTGGACGACTCTCTGGCATTGCTGAAAATAGCAGAACAGCAGGGCATTACCCATATGGTGTGCACACCCCATATGCACGCAGGGCGTTTTGAGAATACCGTTGATACCATCCGCCCAGCGTTTGAATCTCTTAAGCAGGCATTAGCAGAATCCGACCTCATTATAAAAGTGGCGATGGCGGCGGAAGTGCGGATCAGCGATGAGTTTATGATTCAACTGAAGCGAGACAAAGTGCCATTTATAGGTCGGTGGGATGATCAAACGGTTGTACTGCTGGAGATGCCTCACGACCGTATTCCCATGGGTATTGAGAACTTGCTCAAGTGGCTGCAGCGCCAAAACATTAAAGCGATTATCGCGCACCCTGAACGCAACAAAGAGATTATGCGCAAGCCAGATGTCGCCAGAACGCTTGTGAAACATGGTGTTTTGTTCCAGCTCACAGCGGCGTCTGTTTCTGGGAACTTCGGTGAAGGTGCACAGCGTACGGCGCAATGGTTTTTAGAAAACAATCTGGCTACGTTTGTGGCTTCCGATGCGCACAATATCAAGAACCGCCCACCGGCTATGAAAGATGCTTATGAAGTGATCGAGAAACAGTATGGTAAGCCGTTAGCTGAGAAACTTTGTTTTCTAAATCCCGGCAAACTGACGGAAGGGTTGTTTTAAGTTTTGTTGGCAGTTGGCAGTTGGCAGTTGGCAGTTGGCAGTTGGCAGTTGGCAGTTGTCCGTTGTCCGTTGTCCGTTGTTCGGGATATAGACTTTCCTTATACTGATTGTTGATCCTGCAATGAATTGCTCCCTTTATGTTTGAAACCATCGACAAGCTTAAGGCGACGCTTGATAGCCATCGCCCTTTACCCAGCCATACAGTGAAGTCGCTGCATGAGTCGTTGGTGTTGGACTGGACTTATAACTCCAATGCGATTGAGGGAAATACTCTAACCCTCAAAGAAACCAAGGTAGTCCTCGAAGGGATTACTGTTGGTGGCAAAACTATGCGTGAGCATTCTGAGGCTATTAACCATAGGGAAGCCATTGCATGGTGTGAAGCGGTTGTGGCGCGGGAAGAGCCGTTGAGTGAGTGTCTTGTCAAGTCTGTGCATCAGCTGGTTTTAAAGAATATTGATGACCAGAATGCAGGGCGTTACAGGCAAGAAAATGTAGTGATTGCCGGTGCCGAGCACACGCCACCTGACTCCCTGCATTTGCCTCAACTTATGGAAGAACTGGTTGAGTGGTATCAGAGCCAGCAATGCCACCCTGTAGAGCGTGCAGCACGACTCCATGTGGATTTTGTGGGAATACACCCCTTTGTTGATGGCAATGGACGGACAGCTCGGTTATTGATGAACTTTGATCTGATGGTCAGTGGATACTTGCCTGTTATTATCCGGGCAGAGAACCGCTTGGCTTACTACGAGGCTTTGGATAAAGCCCACACCCAGCAGCAGTATCAGGATTTTATTGCTTTGGTGATTGAGGCTCAGGAAGAAATGCTGAACCGGTATTTGTCTGTGATTTGATTCTGTTGTCCGTTGTCCGTTGTCCGTTTTTTATGTTTGGGAAGTTATGAGTTCACAGAAACGTCGTCGGCGCCGTTCAAATAAGACATCCAGTTTCAACATCAAGCGTGCTCCCGTTCTCTTGTTGTTGCCGGCTTTAATGGTATTGATCTTTACCAGCTTCCAGCAGATGCGCGCCAGCATTATTAACAGCCAGGCGCAGTCTTATCTGGAGCATTGGGGGCAGTCGTTCAAGGAGGAGCCACAGGCCTTCTCTATTGATGAGAAAGAGCTCCAGATTGTTGAAGAGGGTGTGCAGCGTGTGTTGGCTATTGAGCCGGATGCACCGGAATACAACCTGGCACTCGCGAAGCTTGAAGATTGGCGGGTCATCAATGCCCAGCTTCAACAGCAACCCATCGATGTTGTTGCTCAGGAGCAGGGGTTGGCCGCGTATCGCACAGCTATTCAGCAACGCCCAGCCTGGCCTTATGCCTGGTCTGACTTTGCCATGGCGAAAGCACGCGCCCGGCAGATTGATCAGGCGTTTTTTAATGCGTTAGAACGTGCGATCTCTCTCGGGCCTTGGGAGCGGGGCGTTATGACAACCGTGGCCCAGCTGCAGGGCTGGTATGCACCATGGTTGCCTGAACAAACCCTTCAGATTGCACAAGCGAATCTGCAGCGTCTGGCGCTTCGTTATCCTGGAGATGCGATGAAAATTGCCAGGGAGCAGGGGCGAACGTCTGAGATTTGTTTGTTATTGAAACAGCCGGAGAGATACAAAAGAGATTGTGCGAAATCTTTGTGAGTGAGCGTTTGATGTTTGATGTTTGATTGTTAATAAGGCCGCATTTTGCGGCCTTTTTTCTTTCTATCAAAAAAGTATTGATAACTTCAATTACTGGTATTCAGTATAACCCGCAACCCTTCCCTATAGCGTGACACGAAAGGCCTGGGTCACATTATTCATATGCTCAGCCATAACGGCCTTGTGTTGCTCATGCATAGGGAGATCTTTGATCAGCTCTGGCCATGTACTGCGTGCCTGCTCCATGGCATCTTTGATATGCACTTTTATCGCCTGCCACGGGATATCTGCACGTCGCGCCCAGGTTTCAAACGTATTCATATCGATGTTATACCAGGCTTTTTCCCGTCCGATATTGAGAGCTATACCTGTTTCACTGTTCACATAAGGCAATGTGCTGACAATGTCATAAGCCGGAGAGAGAGTGGGGTGTTTCTTGTCGGCATACATGACCGTCCAGTTTTTCAAATGAGCATCACCGTTGGCCAGCAAAATATTGGCCAGCAGTCGTCTGGCCATTTGTTGCACATCCGCCAACCCGTTATCACTAAAGCGATACAGAGCCAGTGCAATCTGTTCACTGTTCGCCTTGCCATATTTATTATGGGCATACAGTTCAAAAATTTGTGCAAAGTCCTCAGTGTGAACACGGTCGTCACCATCCCGATCAAAACGACGAATAGCGTAAGCCGTTGGCTCATCAGGAAGCTGAATATCCAGGGCAATTGCATCAAATAGGTACCATCGAGCCACATAATTTGTAGTAGTCTCTGATTCCCATTTATCAGACTCGTATTTCAGCATGGAAGCCCAGCAGTATCAGCCCCTGACAGCCTTTCTCGCCAAAGTTCCTGACCCTCGCTGCGAAGGCATGTGCGACCATAATCTTCTCGATATTCTTGTCATCGCCGTCTGCGCAATGATTTGCGGGG
>NZ_CAMZOG010000073.1 GCF_947331445.1 Parendozoicomonas sp. Alg238-R29
GAGAGTTTGTTAGATCAGGAAGCATCCCATTGGCTCAACCCACATTTATTGTGAACAGAGCCGCTTTGATGCTTTTGAGTGGGTGATGTTTGCAGTGGTATTTATGTTTAACGGAACGGCCATAACTGCTGGTTATCACAGACTCTGGTCCCACAGAAGTTATAAAGCTCATTGGAGCCTGAGACTCTGGTTTGCTCTCTGGGGAGCGATGGCTACCCAGAACAGCGTATTGCATTGGGCATCCGGTCACCGTCGGCATCATACCAATGTGGATGATTACGATAAGGATCCATACTCTGCCAGCCGAGGTTTCTGGTTCTCTCATATCGGTTGGATGCTGCGTTCTTACGACGATAAGTCAAATGATTTTTCGGGTATTAAAGATCTTCAGAAAGACGCCATCGTAATGTGGCAGCACAAGTATTACATCCCTCTGGTGATTCTGATGAACATCGGGTTACCGGTTCTTCTGGGTTATCTCAATGGCGATATTCTTGGCAGTTTTCTGCTGGTGGGTGTATTGCGATTGGTGGCTTCTCACCACTGTACGTTCTTTATAAACTCTCTGGCTCATATCTGGGGGCGCCGCCCGTATACGGATAAAAACACAGCCCGTGATAATGATATTCTCGCGCTGTTCACTTGGGGTGAGGGTTACCACAACTTCCACCATATCTTCGCTAGTGATTATCGTAATGGCGTGCGCTGGTGGCAGTACGATCCAACCAAATGGATGATCTGGGGCGCTTCTAAAATGCGTCTGGCTTCCGGTTTGAAAAAAGTCAGCGATTTCCGGATTCAGAAAGCCCGCCTTGATATGGAATACAAGCGTGCAGGTCAAAATCTGACTTGTGAAAAAGCGCTGGCTCAGCTGGAAGAGCAGTACGAAATTCTGCTCGGTGCCCTGAAGGAATGGTCTGCTCTGCATCAGCAAAAGCTTGAAGCTAAGGCTGAAGAGTTAAAGAAACAGTGGGAAAACTCAGAAGCTCACACTCGTTACATTGAGCTGAAGAAAACCCTGCAGGAACAGCAGGCTCGCTGGTATCTGGCTCGTAACGGTCATTTAGTTTAACGATTTATACAGCCATCTTTTAGAAGAGCCGGATTACTCCGGCTTTTCTATGCTTGAGACATCACTCTGGTCTGTACTCAAAGTGCATGGCCCAGAGAATGTCTTTATCGTCCATTAAGTCAAAAATCTGTCTTGATATATCAGCTTGGTGTAAAGGACTCATGGCTGATTGTATTAACTCGACAAACCTGGCAACTTTGCCATCTTCTTCGTAACTGCCATTCATAACAGTTTTTACTATTCCGAATGGAATATTTCACTTATGGTAGTGTGAGGTTCATCTTTTACGATGGTGAAAATTGACCTGCAGCAAACTGCAGGTCTGTTTTGGAATTTTTAAGGAAGGCGGAAGAAAGATTTAGCTGTTTTCGTAGTTTCCTGAGCAATCTGCTCAATACTTTTCCCGGTTTGAGCGGCAATGGTTTTAACGACTTCGCCCAGAAAGGCTGGTTCATTTCGGCGGCTCTTGGGTTTTGGTTTTGAAGTTCGTGGCAGAAGGTAAGGGCAGTCTGTTTCCACCATTAACTTGTTGGCAGGAATGTCATTCAATAGCGGATGCAGATGAAAGCCTCTGCGCTCATCGCAAACCCAGCCAGTAATTCCAATATGCAGATCAAGGTCGAGGTAGCGGTACAAGCTTTCTTTATCTGCAGTAAAACAGTGAACAACCAGGTCGCAAATATCATCCCGGTAGTTTTTCACAATATCCGCGAAACGTTTTGATGCGTCCCTTTCATGACAGAACAGGGGCATGCCGGTTTCAACAGCCATTTCGATGTGTTTCTCAAACACTTGTTCCTGAACCGGGCGGGGAGAAAAATCACGATTGAAGTCCAAACCGGCTTCGCCAACAGCGACGACTTTCTCAAGTTTGTACATATCCCGCAATTCGGCAAAGTGCTGTTCGGTGGCATCCTTGGCGTAATGGGGATGAATGCCTGCTGTGGTGAAACAATGATCTGGATAGAGTTCGGTGAGCTGAACAGTCTGCTGTGATTCTTCCAGGGTTGTTCCGGTGAGAATCATGGTAGTGACACCGGCTTCGAGGGCTCGCTCTACAACGTCATCTCGATCCTTATCAAAAGCTTTGTCACCAAGGTTTACACCGATATCAACCAGTTCCGGTTTCATGGAAGTCGCTCACGTAAAAGATTATCCGAGAAGGATAATGTTACGCAGTGAGTTTTGATAGAAGGGATGTGAACTGTTGTGGATAAGTTGGAGCAGAAGATAATGACTCTGCGCCAACTTGTTATAAAATTGGATGTAAGCCGCTACTTCTTGGCAAACAAACTTAGGTATTGGCCGTAGCCTTCTTCTTCCAGTTTATCCACAGGCACAAAACGCAGTGCTGCCGAGTTCATACAGTAACGCAGACCCGTTGGCTGTGGACCATCGGTGAACACATGGCCAAGATGTGAGTCAGCATTTTTAGAGCGGATCTCAACACGTTTCATAAAGAGTGTGTTGTCTTCTCTTTCTACAATGTTTTCAGAAGCCAGTGGGCGGCTGAAACTTGGCCAACCGGTGCCAGATTTGTATTTATCCAAAGAGCTGAATAAAGGCTCACCGGACACAATATCTACATAAATACCAGCGTCTTTGTTGTCCCAGTACTCGTTCTTGAAAGGGCGCTCGGTAGCATCCAGTTGGGTTACCTTGTACTGAATGGGAGTTAGCTTTTTCTTTAACTCTTCCTGGGTATAACCGGAAGGATGTTGTTCGGCTTTTTTGCTTTCTGGGGCCCCGATTACAAAACTGGAAAGCAGAGCGATAGCTGAAGTCGCAACAGCTGCAGTTATCAGTTTTTTCATAATCCACTCCTGAGCTTATGCCCGTTTTCTGTGTTTGCTGTTCTATACGCGCCAAATTGCTTCGTGGATGCAGATATGCCGGAAAGTCGTATTTAATCTCGGTTGTCGAAAAGAGCAAAGTGATTGACTCTGGTTCGTAGGCGAACCAAAATCTTTACCATGGAAAATAAACTGTATTTTTTGCTTAATCAGGCGCAGCAGAAGCTTTATAAGGAAGTGGACAGAGAATCCCTTGCTGAATTGGGAGTGACGTCCGCCCAGGCTGCTGCACTATACCATCTTCAAAAGCGTAATGGATGTCTTCAGGCTGAACTGGGTAAAGCGCTTGGGCTAGGCAAGGCCGCGACCAGTGGCATGGTTGTAAGATTGGAAAAACAAGGGTTGATCAAACGTACACCATCCCCCGTTGATGGTCGTGGCCAGCGGGTTTTAATAACCGTTGATGGATTGCAGGTTTCGGTGAAAGCCCGACCTCTGTTAAATCGTATGAATAAAGCTCTTGAAGAAGGCTTTAATGAAAAAGAACTAGATGTGGTTCGTCGTTACCTGAACTCAATCGTTGAGCGTTTGAGCTCATCTTGAGGATGCAGTGCTCTTTGCAATGACACAGGGGGCATGCAAAACCGTCTGGCCAACGCCACTGCTCTTCTTTTCGCGGCACTGCTCTTCTTTGCCGTACTGAGACAGGAATGCTGGCAGGGACAAGCCTTTCTGGAACTGGACTTTGTTCTTAGGCATGACGTCACCCTTACTTGGGCAGAAAACCAGTGTCGTCAGTTTAGTCTACGAGTCGTGGCTGAGGTTAGGCGGTAATCAGGATGTTGTATTTATGTATGAAGGGCGTTGTATTTATGTATGAAGATAGTGTCATGCGACAGGTGTCATGCGACAAATGTCACACGATAGGGCTCATATGTCTGAGGGGGCTGTCTGTGTAGTAAAATAGAGATGAGCGAACTATCGCCCGCGCAGAAACAGTTTATCCAGCTCTTGCATAGACATTTGTGTCCATGTTGGGCGTCCATGATTACATTGACCACTTCTCTCCGTCTGTTCCATATCACGTAGCAGGGCGTTCATTTCCGGGATTGTCAGCCTACGATTGGCGCGGACTGAACCATGGCAGGCCATAGTGCCAAGCATTTCATCGATATGGGCTTTTACCTGATCGCTGGAACCGTGTTTGGCAAAGTCTTCCAGCAGCTTTCTTACCATATCGGCAACATTTGCTCCCCGAAGCAGGGCGGGAATTTGCCGTACGACAATTGTTTCCGGCCCCATTCTCTCAAGGCCAAATCCAAGTTTTTTAATATCGTCGCCAAACTCATCAACAGCATCCGCCTGTTCAAAGCTCACTGCCGTTGATTCAGGTACCAGTAAAGGCTGGGTGGTAATCCCGGTACCATGCCAGGCAGCTTTCATACGCTCGTAGGTGATTCGTTCATGGGCAGCGTGCATATCGACCAGAACCATTCCGGCACTGTTTTCCGAAAGAATATAAATGCCTTTTAACTGAGCAACAGCGAAACCGAGCGGTGGAACCTCAGCATCGTTAGTTTCCGGCAAGGTTTGCGGATTCGCTCCGGAGGGAATAGCGCCAGAAGATGCTGCTGGTTCGTGAAGCTGTTTATAAACATTCATCTGGTCTCGCACAGCCATAGGTGAAGGCTGTGGTGTCGCTTCTCTATTGATAGCAGGTGCTGCTGATGCTGTAGGTGCGAAAGCTGGTGAAGCCATAGTCTGACTTGGAGCAGTAGCAGGATTCAGGTTGATTCTTTCCTGTGAACCAAACTCTCCGCCTTGCGCGCCACTGGCAATTGGAGCTGCAGGCGTGTCGAGAGCCGTTGGTGGAAGCTGATCTTCCGGGCGTACAGAAGCCAACGCCCGATTTAATGTGCTGAACAGGAAGTTATGTACGGTGCGGCCATCCCGGAAGCGAATCTCATGTTTGGTAGGGTGAACGTTCACATCAACCAAGGCTGGATCAAGTTCCAGATAAAGCACGAAAATCGGGTGACGACCGTGGTACAGAACATCCCGGTAAGCCTGACGAATAGCATGGGCAATCAAGCGGTCTTTAACGATACGACCGTTGACGTAGAAATGTTGTAAATCAGCCTGAGCGCGCGAGAAGGTTGGCAGGCCAACCCAGCCCCAGAGTCGCAGCTCTGAAGATTCCATATCAATAACCACAGCATTATCCATCAGCTGCGGATTCAGCAAAGTGGCAATACGGCGCTCTTTTTCAGCTTTGGTTTTGGCTGGGCGAAGCTGGTGAATAGTGCGCTGGTTATGACGCAGGCTAAAAGCAATATCGTAATGACTGAGTGCCAGCCGTTTTACCACCTCTTCCAGATGCCCGAATTCTGTTTTCTCGGTACGCAGAAACTTGCGGCGGGCCGGTGTATTAAAGAACAGGTCTCGCATTTCTACTGTTGTGCCAACCGGATGTGGGGCAGGAGAGGAAACAGTTTCCATATCCCGGCCTTCTGCAAACACCTTCCAGCCGGATTCCTGGCCTTCGACGCTGGAGGTCAAGGTAAAACGGGATACAGAACTTATTGAAGCCAGTGCCTCACCCCGGAAGCCAAGGCTGCCAACAGCCTCAAGGTCTTCCAGCGCACTGATTTTACTGGTGGCATGGCGGGATAGAGAAAGCGCCAGCTGTTCTTTAGGGATACCTGAGCCGTTGTCACGAATACGAATCAAGCGAACGCCACCATTCTCCACCTCAATATCAATGCGGGTTGCACCGGCATCAATACTGTTTTCCAGCAGCTCTTTCACCACAGAAGCTGGGCGTTCGACCACCTCACCGGCAGCAATCTGGTTAGCAAGGCGAGGGCTGAGTAGCTGGATTTTGCGCATGGGGCGTAACAGAAACCTGAATTATAAAGCCGACAGTTTGTCGGCTTTTTGGTCGTCTGTGAAGAGGGGATTGAACTCAAAGGTTATTGGCGGAGACGTTCAATTATTTCTTTCGCAAGTTGTTCGTTTTCACAGGAGTAAATCAGATGCGTTGATAGCGTATAGGGGCAGAGCTCTGGGCATTAGTCCAACCGCCCCCTAGCTCTGAGTAAAAGGCCTGAAATGATCAGGTTTCAGGCCTTCCAATTACAGGTATTAGTAAGCACCCGCAGAGTAAGTCAGCTCATAGCTGTGACTGTAAATCTCTACGATGTTACCAAATGGGTCTTCCATGTAGATCATCCGGTAAGGCTTCTCGCCAGGGTAATAAAAACGAGGAGCCTTCATACGAGCCTTACCACCAGCTTCCACAATTTTCTCAGCCAGGCCTTCCAGATCCGGATCCTGTACGCAGTAGTGGAATACGCCGGTTTTCCAGTACTCAAAGTTGTTTTCAGGGTTTTCGGCATTCCTGAACTGGAAGATTTCTACGCCAATCTTGTCACCAGTTGAGAGGTGAGCAATCTTGAAGCTGCCCCAGCCCGGGCCGAAAACGTCATTGCACATTTCACCGATAGCACTGTCGTCTTCAACTATTTCAGTGGGCTTCATAATCAGGTACCAACCCATAACTTCGGTGTAGAACTTCACCGCAGCTTCCAGATCAGGAACAGAGATACCAATATGACTCATGGTTCGTGGGTAACGCTTTTCTTCAGACATGAACAAGTTCCTGTTAAAAATCTGTAAGGTCATTCATTTAGTGCTGAAAAGATTATTCAACAAGTGCTAAAACATGAAATTATCATTGGTGATATTTTCGATAATGATTTTTTATGATTAATCTCACCTGGCTACACACATTCTGTACATTGATAGAAACGGGTCACTTCACCCGCACCGCTGACAAACTTGTCATGACCCAGCCCGGTGTAAGCCAGCATGTTCAGAAACTGGAACAAAGTCTTGGCTGTTCATTGATCCAAAGAGAAGGCAAAGGCTTTCACCTCACGGAAGCGGGAGAGAAAGTTTACCGGCAAGGGCTCATATCAATTTCTCAGCTTAAGGAAATGGAAGAGTCTCTGAAAACCGATGACCCTTACCGTGGCCGCTGTCGTATAGCTACTCCGGGCAGTGTGGGGTTGAAACTATTTCCTGCGTTGCTGGAGTGGCAAAAACAACACACAGGGCTGCAAGTCGACTTTTCGTTTGCCCCCAACAACAGCATTGAACAAGGTCTTGAAGACAGAAAACTGGATATTGGTCTTATAACCCGCAGGGTCAAGAAGCCTGGGCTTACATGTCGGCCCATGGCTGCGGAGCATCTTTGCCTTGTGACGTCTGTAGACGTTCCAAAGATCGACTGGCCAACACTTTTGGAGCTGGGGTATATCAATCATCCGGATGGCGAACACCATGCAACCTTACTACTTGGGGCAAACTATCCGGAGTTCATTAAATTTGACCAGTTACCTCTCCGAGGCTTCTCAAACCAGATTGCCATGATTTTAGAGCCGGTCAGCCGTGGGCTGGGGTTCACTGTTCTACCTGCCCATGCAGTTGCTGCCTTCCCTCACCAGCACCTTATTTATAACCATCGCTTAAATGTGCCGGTATCAGAAACCATCTACCTCGCTCAGCAAAAATGGGATGCGTTACCAAAACGAATGAACAAAGTGATAGAGCTTATTACTCACGAACTCACGCAATCGATATAAGACAAAGGGGAGTTGGTCGTTTAGGGCAACTTCCTTTCTAACGCCTGGCGGCTTTCAGCGCCACTGAGTCGTATGCTTGATTGAGAACGCCTCTTGGGTCTACGTCCTTGATTTTCTGACAACCTGCATACCCGTTCAATAAATGATGGGGAGGGAATATAAAGCCTGACTGCAAACTTCGCCAAAGTACGACACAGATCAGTGCAAACCGAAATACACGCACACAAAATACCGCAGAATTTCAATAAGGAGAGACCCATGCTGAGTGAACAGATGATCAAGAGCCTGAACGACCAGATTAATCTGGAGTTTTACTCTTCCAACATCTACCTGCAGATGAGTTCCTGGTGCGAGAACAAAGGTCTGGATGGCTGCGCACGTTTTCTGCGCGCCCACGCCAGTGAAGAAATGGAACATATGAATCGTTTGTTCAACTACGTGAACGAAACTGGAGCCATGGCAGTAATTGGTGCTATTCAAGCACCGCCTTGTCATTTCGAAGGGGTTGAAGATGTGTTTACCCAGATTCTGGATCATGAGCGTCTGGTAACCAGCAAGATCAATGAGCTGGTTGATATTGCGTTCACAAGCAAAGACTACTCAACATTCAATTTCCTGCAGTGGTATGTAGCCGAGCAGCACGAAGAAGAGAAACTGTTCACCTCTATTCTGGATAAGATCAAGATGATTGGGGCGGAAGGGAAAGGTCTGTACTTTATTGATCAGGAAGTTGCTAACCAATCCAATGCCCATGAACAGGGCGGCTCAGCAATGCCTGTATAAAACCACCGTTCCCATATTTCAATCCTATGTTATAGGAACATTTCCCAACTGAAGTGGCAAAAAAACAGAATAAAATCATCCTGCTTTTTGTCACTTCAGTTGGGCGAGAGCAAAGCCCTGCTTACTGTTTCCCGACCAAAAATTCATCACTCAAAGTCAGTACTTCGTTGGAATTCACACCTATGCCACTGTCCAGCACTTGCTGAGCAATCTGTTTGGCATCTTCCAGTGAGTGCAGAGTGTAAGTGCCGCACTGGTACTCGTTCAGCTCTGGGATGTCTTTCTCAGCGGTAACATTGAGTACATCACCCATAGCCGCCTTCCAGGCATTGGCGACACGCGCTTCTTCGGGAGTTCCGATCAGGCTCATATAGAAACCTGTACGACAACCCATAGGCGAGATATCGATAATCTCTACACCATTGCCGTTCAGGTGATCACGCATAAATCCAGCAAACAGGTGCTCAAGGGTATGAATACCACGCTCGGAGAGAAGGTCCTGATTTGGGATGGTGAACCGCAGGTCAAACACAGTGATGGTGTCACCACCTGGGGTTTGCATGGTTTTGGCAATCCGCACAGCAGGGGCCTGCATGCGGGTATGATCTACACGGAAACTATCTAGCAAAGGCATATTCCGGCTCCAGATTTCACTACTCAACCGAACTGAATAGTTATGACTACATAGGCAAAGGGCCGGAATTATACGCTCTCACAAAATCTTATAACAGAAGGGAAAACAATAAGGAAATTTCCGTAATAGGTCTCTGTCGTATTGCTTGGTAGGATGCGCCAAATTATACAATATTCGAATAGGTCTTAAGCAGTGACCAGTGTACAGAAGCCTATCGGCATTATTGGAGCAATGGATCAAGAAGTCGCTCTGTTGCGTGAACAGCTTCAAAACAGACAGGAATTGTCTCTTGGCGGTATGACCTTCTACGAGGGTGAATTGGATGGCCTTCCTGTGGTTCTGCAGAAATGCGGCATTGGCAAAGTAAATGCTGCCATTGGCACAACCATTCTGATTGATCGTTTCCAGCCTTCTGCCATTCTCAATACTGGCTCAGCCGGTGGCCTGGATAACTCCCTGAATGTTGGAGATGTCGTGATTTCCACTGAAGTGCGCCATCACGATGTCGATGTAACCGCCTTTGGTTATGAGTATGGACAGGTTCCCCAGTTGCCAGCGGCATTTATGCCTTGTGATAAGCTGGTGCAGCAAGCCGTTCTTGCATTGAGTAACTTGAATACTCAGACAAGCAAGAACTACCGAATTTATCGTGGCCAGATTCTGACCGGTGATTCTTTTATGCAGTGTGCTGACCGGGTTGCGCAAACTCGTGAGCGTTTCCCAAACTCTGCAGCCGTTGAAATGGAAGCCGCAGCCATTGCTCAGGTTTGTCATCAGATGGACGTTCCTTTTCTGATTATTCGATCTCTGTCTGATATTGCCGGAAAAGAGTCCAACGTCAGCTTTGAGCAATTCCTGGATACAGCTGCAACCCACTCTGCTGATATGATACTGGCAATTGTACGACAGATTAGCAACGAGCCTTCACAACCACCTGTTGCCGCTTGATCTCGAGAAGCCGAAACAAAGAAAATTGTTTCGGCCTTTCTTATTTGAGTTATCTGCAAAGATCAGAACTTCTTTTCTATGACCGCCGCTCTGGCTTTTAAAGAGGCTAGTGCCTGCTCAGACTGCTGCTGGTGACTCTGAAAACTGTCAAAATCCTTTGGCTTCACAACCATTCCCGGAAAGTTAGACTCCCCCCATGCTTTAAGCATGTTATAGAACGCCTCAAAAGCTGAGCTTTTCTCTGACAGGTCAAGAAACTCTTTTTTCATTGTAGTGCTTGGTTTGCCACTCAAATTCAGGCTTTCTTCAAGATACTCAGCTGAAGATTTCAGGTTGTCCAAGCCATCCAGAATAAAAGACGACAAGATTGCGGGATTGACAGTAGAGCGAAACAGGAAGAGATGCTCACCCGCATTTTTGTTGTAAGAGTGGGTGTACTCCAGATAGCGACTTATCTTTTCTTGAGTCGTTTCTGACGCGGCGTAAGAGTAAACAGAAGAAAAAATAAGTGAAGCAGTAAGGAGAAGTAGTCGCATGATTTGCCTCCTGTATTGGCAGTACCAAAAGTAGCCAAGGGACGACCCATCAACAAGTGTGAAGATCTAGCCCGAATATTTCATCAACATAAGAAAGGCGAGATGGTTTTTTGTTATTGTTCAGTTACTTACGCCAAACATAACGATCAAATCACCCATGACAGGTTACAACCCTCTCATCATTCGTTTTCCACGCTGCCAGACACAGCTCGTTCAGGCTGATTTTTCCGGTAGGAGCCTGATGAAATATCCGGGCTAGGTGGGATAATTTTTACAACTATGACCAAGTAGAAAATATGACCAAGTAGAAAATATGACCAAGTAGAAAATATGACCAAGTAGAAAAAAGCGTCACACTTTACCCTGGTAATGTGGAAACACTGAGCTTCAAATCAGAAGATGAGTTGGTGTTACTTGGTAAGCTGGTCAACAGTGAAGGTGATGATCTGAAGTCAGTTGATATGCAGGCTGGTAAGAGTAGAGCGGTCACAGATGATAACGGCATCTGGTTCACCCTTTACTTGGTTGTGTCTCTCGAGTAGATAGAGAGTTGATGCAAATCAACAGGTTAGCAAGCGCCCCGTCTTTTATGCAGCTGGGACACTCGAGAGAGTTTTACAGAGTTTATGAACCTTCATCAGGCTCGCCTGATTGCCCCACCACTGATACAATGCCTGCCCGCGACCAGTTGTTGAGGAGTGTCGAGTGTCAACCGTCTTCGTGGCAGCATCTAAACTGCCCACCCCCCATGGCACTTTCACCATGCACGGATTCCAGGATGAAGCTACCGGCAAGGAGCACCTGGCACTGACTATGGGTGATGTTGAGAACGGCGAGCCAGTTTTAGGCCGAATTCATTCAGAGTGTCTGACCGGTGACGCTCTGTTCAGTATGCGTTGTGATTGTGGTGCCCAGCTGGAAGCTGCAATGGCAGCTATTGCCCGGGATGGTCGTGGAGTGATCCTCTATCTGCGCCAGGAAGGCCGGGGAATTGGCCTTTTGAATAAAGTTCGCGCTTATGAATTGCAGGATCAGGGAGCCGACACGGTAGAAGCCAATGAAAAGTTAGGCTTTGCTCCTGATATGCGCAAATACGATATGTGTGAAGTTATGCTGCGCCATCTGCAAATTACCAAGATGCGTCTGATGACAAATAATCCCCGTAAGGTAGATGCGCTGAAGAACCTGGATATTGATATTGTAGAGCGCGTTCCTCTGCAGACAGGCCAGAACCCTCATAACGAGCGTTATATTGCTACCAAGGTTGGTAAACTGGGGCATCTTTACAATAACGCCTGAACTGAGAAAGCCAAGGCTGCGTGTTAGCCTTAGTCTCTCCAGAATGCGGATAGAAAAAGTTTGTCTATCCGCAGGAATGGATCAAATCTGTTAGTTTTTCTTTGGTAATACCACACTGAGTCAGCTGATCATCTCTGTGTCCGTGAGCAATAAATGTATCCGGAATACCCAGATTTATAACATGGGTTTTGTGGTTATGTAACAAAGCTGCGACCTCTTCTCCAACACCACCTTTTACCGCACCTTCCTCAAGAGTAATTAACAACTCATGGCTGTCTGCCAGTTCTTGTGCCAGCGCTTTATCCAGGGGTTTGATAAAGCGCATGTCGGCGACAGAGACATCAGTTCTTTCAGCAACATCAAGGGCTAGGCTGGTAAGAGAGCCAAAGCCAAGTATCGCAACTCTTTTGCCTTTACGAAGCAGTCTTCCTTTACCAGATTCCAAAGCAAAATCATGGCCTGCGAGTAAAGCTTCCTGAGCCGCACCACGAGGGTATCGAACAGCTGCAGGGCCTTGGTATTCATAACCAAAAGTCAGCATCTGCTGAAGCTCCAGTTCATCAGAGGGAGTCATTAACATCATATTGGGAATCGCACGCAGAGCTGGGATATCGAACAGACCATGGTGAGTTGGCCCATCTTCTCCCACTAACCCCGCTCGATCTATAGCAAATAGAACATCAAGGTTCTGCAAAGCAATATCGTGGATCAGCTGGTCGTAGCCCCGTTGTAAAAAGGTGGAATAAATCGCTACAACGGGTTTCATGCCTTCACAGGCTATACCGCCGGCAAGAGTGATGGCATGTTGCTCGGCAATAGCAACATCACAATAACGTTCTGGGAATAATTCAGAAAACTGCACGAGGTCGGAGCCCTCACGCATAGCCGGAGTAATCCCAAATAGTCGTTTGTCTCTTGCTGCTGTGGCGCATAACCAATGGCCGAAACGATTAGACCAGGTCGGCTTTTTCTCTCTTTTCGGCTCGGATTCAGCATCTATCTTGGCAACAGCATGGTATTTCACCGGGTCAGCTTCAGCCTCAGGTAAACCTTTGCCTTTACGTGTAACAATATGAAGAAGTCTTGGGCCGGGCTGATCTTTTAAGCTTTGCAAGGTTTCAACCAGCCGTGGCAGGTTATGGCCGGAAATTGGGCCTGCCATAGTCATACTGTGATCTTCAAAGTGTACAACTGGGTCTTGCCTTGAGGCCTCACTGTATGAGGTTGCCTGAATGCCTCTCAGATATCTGGCCAGCATGCCAACGCTGGGTGAGATCGACATATCATTATCATTGAGAATGACCAACAGGTTCGCTTTTACACAGGCCGCATGATTAAGGGCTTCGAAAGCCTGTCCGGCAGTCATGGCACCATCACCAATGACAGCGATAGCCTGTCGATGATCACCTTTGGCTTTTGCTGCCATTGCCATTCCCAAAGCCGCACTTATGGATGTACTGGAATGACCCGTTCCAAAAGCATCGTAAGAGCTTTCTTCCCGTGCCGGGAAGCCGCAAAGGCCACTTTTCTGCCGGAGTGACGGCATGTCATCTTTGCGACCGGTAAGAATCTTGTGGGGGTAACACTGATGACCAACATCCCATATAAGCCGGTCTTCAGGGGTATTGAATACATAGTGAAGAGCAATAGTCAGCTCAACAACGCCCAGGCCAGCTCCCAAATGGCCGCCAGTCTGGTAAACGGAGGAGATGAGAAATTCCCGCAACTCTCCGGCAAGGGCAGGAAGCTGTTCCGGAGCAAGTGTTCGCAGATCTTCAGGTAAGGAGATTTTATCCAGCAGAGCCATATTCGCTCAGTGATCCCTCTCAACAATGTATTTCGCCAGATCCTGCAGGTATCTGGTGGCATTGGGGTTATCCAGATTCAGGGATTTCAGCTCATTTAGAGCGTTCTCCTTCAAAGCCAAAGCCGTGTCTTGGGCTTCTTCAAGGCCAAGCAGGGAAACATAAGTGTTCTTGCCCTGAGCAATATCTGCCCCTTGAGTTTTCCCCAGAACCTCGGTGCTGGCGGTCACATCAAGAATGTCATCTTGAACCTGAAACGCCAGACCAATGGCATCGGCATAACTTTCCAAAGCCTTGATCTGCAGGTTGTCAGCACCGGCTGCTAAAGCGCCCAATGTGCAGGCTACGCGAATCAGTGCTCCAGTTTTGCAGGCATGCAGTTGCTTCAGCTCTTCCAGAGAAAGAACCTTACCGGTGGCCTGCATATCCTGGGCTTGACCTTCAATCATGCCATTACAACCAGCAGCTTTTGCCAGAGTCAGACTCTGTTGGAGGCGAATGTCAGCAGACAGTTCAGGATTGCTGGCAATAACCTCAAAAGCCAGAGCTTGCAAAGCATCGCCGGCAAGAATAGCAGTCGCTTCATCAAATGCTTTATGGCAAGTAGGACGACCGCGACGAAGGTCATCATCATCCATGGCCGGGAGATCGTCATGGATAAGTGAGTAGGTATGGATCAGCTCAATAGCGCAGGCTGCCGGAAGAGCATGACTTATATCTCCTCCCAAGGCTTCGCAGGCAGCTTTGACCAGCATGGGGCGAACTCTTTTTCCCCCGGCCATGGTTGAGTAAATCATGGCCTCACGAATCTGGTCGTTCTTGATGTTGGCATCACTTAGAACTGCCCGTAAGGCGTCATTTGTCCACGTCTGACAGCAGGACAGATACTCAGAAAAATTCATTAATTGGCGTCGGTCTGGTCAAAAGGCTGGGTTTCTAGTTTTCCGTCTTTTTCGAGAAGAATACGAACCTTCTGCTCAGCTTCTTCCAAAGCTTTTTGGCAGTCCCTGGTCAGGCCAACTCCCTTCTCAAAAGCTGCCAGAGCCTGTTCCAGTGGTAAGTCACCAGATTCCAGCTCACGGACTGTTTTTTCCAGCTCACTGAGGGATGTTTCGAAGGCGAAACCTTCTTTTTCAGTGTCAGGCTTTTTGCTTGCCATACCGGGCCTTCGTGTGGGTGGGTAGTGATGGATGTTGGATAAGACTGGAGAACAGTACCCGAGAGGGGAAAAACCGTCAAACTGGTGAAATCGCCCGGATCGCCCGGCAGAGGCTCTGGAAGCTAACTATAGTGGGAAGGTCGGACAGGGAAGATCCGGCCGCTTTGATCCTGAAAGTCGGCATATGACATTGATTTGAAGGGTAAAAGTGACAGAAGTGGATAGTACAGGATGTAGCAGTTATGAAAACCGGAAGAAGTAGTGCCGGAATCCTGACGCAGGCTCTTCATCGCAGTCTTGATCGCCGGATATTATTTCCCCTGATGTTTCTCCTGATAAGTGCTTTTGCTCTGGCAGTTGGGTCTGCGAACGCAGAGCTGAGGCCACTGGATGATTTACAGATGGCGGCAATATCTGGTCAAGGTGTTGATGATGATCAGAAAGAGATTCAGGCACAGAACGCCAGCCTTAACGGGCTAACTCAGGTTGTACAGTCAGCTTTCCCAGTATTGGGGCTTATTGATGCAGATACTTCAGTCAGTGGAGTGCGTTATGCAGAAGGTGTAAGTCCTCTGGAAATTAATCTGGCAGATGGGTCAATCACGATTAATCTTCCTGAGTACATTGAAAGTGTCAGCTTTGGTAATTTGAGGCCTCTTGGAGCAAGCAGTAACGGACCTTCATTCGGTTCAGTGCAAATTCAGGGGCTGAGCTTTAAAGACAGCTCTATCACCATCAGGATGAACTAATCCTGACGGCAATGCAGCTCTAAGAAGTTTGTCGTTGTCAAGGGCCGGTTACTCCTAAGGGAGAACCGGCCCTTTCCATTTGTGAAATTTAACTTGTTGTTTATAGAGCCTGATGGTTTGGCAGGGGGTTACAGTTACTGCATATACAGTTGTATCCCTGATCCATTGCACGACACAGTTCTTCTTCCTCAGCATCCCAGACATCTTTGTCCATAGTCTTGTCCAGGAAAGGGAATTTCTTGCGGTTGAACTCTGGCTCCTTGCCTGCTTCCAGCTGCTCATCAAAGTCTTTGAGAACCGGGAATACATGACGAGCCAGCACAAGAATAACGCCAAGGTTAATCAGTGCCATGATGCCCATAGACATATCAGCAAATGACCATACCAGAGGCAGTTCACCAACAGCACCCCACACAACCATACCCAAGACAAGAACGCGGTAAGTCATGACGACTGGTTTCTTGTCACAGATAAAACGCAGGTTGGATTCGCCGTAGTAGTAGTTAGCAATCAGGGATGTGAAGGCAAACATCAAAATGGCAACGGCAATAAAGTGCTTACCCGCTGAGCCTATTTGGCTGGCTAGCGCAGCCTGAGTCAGGTTGATACCGGTCACACCGCTGTTTGGTTCCAGCTGGCCAGAAATCAGAATGATTGCTGCTGTAGCAGTACAGATAACAATGGTATCCACAAATACACCGAACATGCCCAGCAAGCCCTGTGTAGCAGGGTGGTGAGGAATCGGTGTGGCGGTAGCCGCAGCATTTGGGCCACTGCCCATACCTGCTTCGTTAGAGAACAGGCCTCGGGTAACACCCTGGCGGATCGCCTGACTAACCAAATAACCGGCTCCACCACCTACAGCGGTTTCTATACCCAAAGCACTCTTTACGATGATTGAGAAAACAGCGGGCAATTCGTTGATGTTCATGATGACAACTATCAGAGCTACGCCCAAGTACAGCAGTGCCATAAATGGAACTACCATCTCAGCAAAGCGAGAGATTGCCCGGATACCACCGAAAATAATAACTCCGGAAGCAACAGCCAAAGCCACACCAACACCCATTGGTGGCAGGTTGTAGGTGGTCATAGCGGCGGCAATAGAATTGGATTGCACACTATTGAATGCAAAGCCGAATGCGATGATCAGGGAAACAGAAAAGGCAATACCCAGCCAGCGCAGGCCAAGAGCTTTCTGTATGTAATACGCAGGGCCTCCACGATAGGTACCATCGTGGTTACTGGATTTGTAAATCTGTGCCAGAGTGTTTTCAACAAAGCTTGTAGACATACCCAGCAAGGCAATCATCCACATCCAGAATACAGCACCAGGACCACCGGTATAAATTGCGACAGCAACACCGGCTAAGTTACCTGTGCCTACACGGGCCGCGAGGCTGGTACAAAACGCCTGAAAAGAGGAGATGTGATGATCTTCGCTGGTTGCTCGGCTGCCCAACATTGTTTTGATGGAAAATCCAAAACGACGGAACTGGACAAAGCGGCTGGCGAGGGTGAAATAAAGGCCAGCACCAATCAGGAGGTAGATGAGGATATTTCCCCAGATCACGCCATTGATGGCGGAAATAACTTCACTCATGCAGTTACTCTTTGTAGTTTGGGGGATTGGTAAATGAGAGTCACGGCGATAGTACTGGCAGGGCTGAATATGAATATTAGTGAATCGCCGTGATGAGGATTATAGAAATCCGTAATAGTATTGCCACTTGTACTGCTTTTTTGGTTGTGTTGCCGAGGTGTAAGTCGGCGATTTCCTCTAGTTGGTTTGTGTTGTCTATTATTCTGAAAAATGCATAGAAATTGGTGTTTTTCTATAAAAATTGTTTCTGCTGGGAGGCATTTTCTGCTTTGTTTTCATGCCAGACATTTTTATCCATTGTGCTGTCCAGCTTTGGAAAATTTTTGCGATCGAAAACCGGGTTTTTTCCGGATCGGTACTGATGCTCAAAATCTTCCAGAAGAAGGAATGCCTGTTTGGAAAGTATAAGAATGGCGGTGAGATTTACCAAAGTCATAAAGCCCATGGTTACATCGGCTAAAGCCCACACCAGAGGAAGGCTTCCAACGGCTCCCCAGAACACCATAACCAAAACCAGAAGCCGATAAATAGAAACCCACTGATCCCGGTTGTGAATAAAGCGCAGGCTGGATTCTCCGTAGTAGGTATTGGCGACGATGGACGTGAATCCAAACAAAAGGGTTGTCAGGGCAATAAACGGTTTACCCAAGCTTCCCATAGTTGCATGAACGGCAGATTGAGTGAGCACAATACCGGTTTCACCCTCCTGGCCGTAGGGCACTCCTGATAGAAGAATAATGGCGGCTGTGGATGAGCAGATTATGATTGTGTCGAAGAAGACACTGAACATGGAAACCAGGCCCTGGGTCACTGGGTGATCCGGGTAAGGAGTGGCTATGGCATGAAGGTTTGGTCCACTGCCCATTCCAGCTTCGTTGGAAAACAGCCCCCGGCGAATGCCGTGAGCAATAGCCTGCGAGACCAGATAACCCGTACCACCCGCAACAGCATGATCAAGACCAAAGGCACTGCGAAATATCAGATTGAGAATGGCTGGTAACTGGTCGATTTCCATAATCGTCACAGTCAGGGCGATGGATATATAAGCCAGAGCCATAAAAGGCACGAACTTTTCAGCAAAAGAAGCAATGCCCTGTATGCCCCGGTAAATAATCAAGGCAGAGAAAACGACCAGAATAATCGCTATGGCTTCCTGGGGAACATGGAATGCATCTTCCATTGCTGCTGCAACAGAATTGGCCTGCACGGCATTAAACGAAAAACCAAAGGCACTGATCAGGCTTAACGAAAACACGATGCCCAGCCAACGCTGCCCTAATGCTTTTTCTATGTAGTAGGCTGGTCCGCCCCGGAATGAACCATCCGGGTTTTTGGTCTTGTAAATCTGGGCCATAGTATTTTCTACAAATGCCGTGGCCATACCCAGAAGTGCCATCACCCACATCCAGAAAATAGCACCGGGCCCGCCAAGGCTTATGGCAATAGCAACACCGGCAAGATTGCTGGTTCCTACATGGGACGCAAGGCTGGTGCAGAGTGCCTGAAATGTAGAAATACCTTGGTTTTGATCTTGTTTCGTGGCTCGGGAGTGGAGGAGGAGTCGGGTCGCCAGAGGTAATAGACGAAACTGGATAAACCGGCTGCGTAGAGTAAACCAGATGCTGGCTCCCAGAAGGAAGTACACCAGCCCATAATCCCACATTGCTGCATTAACAGTTGAAATCGCATCAACATTCATCAGGTTTTTCCTGCGTTAAACCGGCCTTTTTTATGTTCTTACCGGTTCTCTTTTAGAGAAATTCGTTATAATCCATTTCACAATTATAAGCCTGCCTACAGGATTTGATGGTGACAGACAGGTTATATCGCGTTTATATCAGTGTGGCGCCTGCCCCAGGGGAGCCGCGAGTTGAGACTTTATTACCTGCTTTGTTGAAGCTGGGAATCGTCCCTGTCTGGCCTGAACGCCGCTTGGGGTGGGGTGAACGCAAGAGCCTTATCGATGGCTGTGACTATCTGATGCTGTTCAGTGGCCATACCTATATTGCCCGTCCTCCCTCCGGTGTCAGCTGGCAGCATCGGGAACTTAACCATGCTGTTATACGCCGTATTCCTGTATTTTCTGGACTATTGGCGGACGAAATGCTGGATACCTCTGTGCAGGATGAGGTTATGGCTCGCTTGTTGTCTTTCCGTTCCCAGTTTGAGGGGCGTACTTCTATGGTCTGGTCTGAACGAAAAGATATACCTTCACTGTTGAAATCAACCTGGCCTGTGTTCATTAAACGCTATCCTGCATCTGGCTGGGTAAGAGCTGGTTCCGTGTCGGCAGTACCGGTGTTTGAAGAGAAAACCCAGGATGCGCCTGCCCCCGTTATTCAGCCAGATACAAGGCGGGAGGACGAGGAATCTATAGATATGGATCTGGAAGGCTGGCTTTATACTCAGGAGCTATTCTCATTCCGCTGTCATATTTATATTGGCGGTAATTGTCAGGTAGTTGAGCAGAACCTGCCTCTCACATGGGCTGATGTGTGTGAGGCGTTTGTTACTCAGATTTCACCCAAAGCCAGTGAAGATCGAATTATGCGGGAGTTGTCTGAGCTTCTTGAAGAGCGTTTCACCGAGAGTACGCTGGCTCATTATACTCAGGCTCATGCTGCTGCTGATTTTGCTTTCACCGAAACGTCCATGCGAAAAATTCGCCTTAAGCTCAGACGCTCAGGCTTGATTCGCAAAGATACCCATGCTTCAACCAGGCATTCACAGGTGTGGATTATCACCCCGGCAGGCAAGCGATTATCTTCTCTGAGTGAAAACCTGGCCGACTGATTATTTTTCATGCTTCTCGCTTCGTAGACTGTTATTCTGATGGCTCACTCTATTTTTGGAATTTCCCTTTCATGACTGCAGTTGCTGATTCAAGCGCACTTGAAAAGAAAGTTGTGGATAACAAAGTTGTCCTGATTCACTACACCCTGAAGGATGAGGAAGGGGAAGTTGTTGATAGCTCCGAAGGTCATGAGCCGTTGGCTTATATTCATGGCCTTGGAAGCATTGTTGCCGGTTTGGAAGAAGCTTTGGCTGGAAAAGGTGTTGGCGACAAGCTTTCTGTCTTCGTTGAAGCTGCTGAAGGCTATGGTGAATTTGATGAAAGCCTGGTTCAGCCTGTGCCACGGGAGCAGTTTGGTGATCATGAGGTAACAGTTGGTCAGCAGTTCCATGCGGACACTGCCGTTGGGCCACGCATTGTTACGGTGATGGCTATCGAAGGTGACGACGTTATTATCAATGCGAACCATGAGCTGGCTGGCATGGATCTGCACTTTGATGTTGAAGTTGTAGATGTGCGCGATGCCACAAAAGATGAGTTGGAACACGGTCATGTTCATGGACCAAGTTGCAACCATTGATAATATTTGAAATATCCTTGAAGAAGCCGACCTTATGTGTCGGCTTTTTTGTTAAATAACTCTTATGAGAGATAAAAATCTGATTTTTGTAAAACCCGAGTAAAAGTTACCATGTAATGGTTTTCCAAATCTGGATAAAGCGGTTAAAGTGTAGGTGTTTTCCGCAGTGTGGTGTGCGGATGCGAATCGAGTAAGTGATGCTGTGACACGGTGTTTGAGAAGGAATTCACAGTAAGGTTATTACGCTGAGCGCAGTAGACTGAAAGAGTCTTCTACTGATTGAAGGAGATCATTATGAAACCTGTTGACCTTCAAACAATGATATCTCTGGCTCAGTCCCCTCATGCCCCGGCAATGATATGTCAGGCCGGCTATGTTTTCGTGAATACAGAAGCGATAACAAGACATCCTGATCTTGTTAAACAGTTACAGCAGCGTATTCAGAAAAAGTTATTACAGAAATTAGTTCCCTGTTCTGACAACCACGTTGAAGTTTATTCCATGCTCCGGCCTCCTGAGCCTCCTTCCAGAGAAAGAAAACGTAAACTGGTGAGCATGTTTCAATTAAATAGATAAGCCATAGTCTTTTTAATTTGTAATGGAAAGTCGATTGTCGTGTAGTGACTTACTGTTCACTGTGTAGATGGTTGTATTAAGTTGATTGAGTTGTTTACGTAGCCTTCGTTGGTTTTATGATCAGAATGGTCGTAAATCATGATCTATGTCATTAATGGCCCATTCGAAATCCTTATGATTGCCCACGCCTGATAATAGCGACCGGAAGAGGGTGCCTGTTAATAGCTCTTCCTGTGCTATCCCCCCTATCGACTGGACAGAGTAAATTATGGGCAAATTTAAATTCCCTTCGGCCTATACGGTCTTGATTGCGATAATTGTTTTTGTCGCTTCTCTCACTTATATCATTCCTGCAGGTCAATACGACCGGGTGATGAATGAAGCCCTTGGCAAGGAAGTTCCTGTTGCCGGAACTTATCAGGTCGTGGAATCCACTCCACAGGGTTTTATTGATGTCATCATGGCTCCTATTGCAGGTTTCTATGATCCTGCCAGTTACGAAGCTGGCGCTATTGATGTTGCCCTGTTCGTACTGATTATTGGTGGCTTCCTGGGTGTAGTTACCAGGACTGGCGCAATTGACGCGGGTATTGCACAGGTAACTAAAGCATTAGAAGGTCGTGAGAAATGGATGATTCCTATTCTGATGACTTTGTTTGCAGCAGGTGGTACGTCCTACGGTATGGCGGAAGAGACTCTGCCATTCTATATGCTGTTGATTCCTGTTGTTATTGCAGCGGGTTATGACTCCCTGACCGGTGTTGCCATCGTAATGCTGGGTGCGGGTATCGGTGTATTGGGTTCCACCGTTAACCCATTCGCAACTGTAATTGCTTCCGATGCTGCCAGCATTTCCTTTACTGATGGCATGAATCTGCGTCTGGCGATTCTGGGGCTGGGCTTCGTAATTACCTGTGCATACGTAATGCGTTATGCCGAAAAGGTTCGCAAGAACCCTAAAGAATCTCTGGTTGCTGACCAGAAAGAATGCAACGAAGAGTTCTTCCTGAAGAACGGCGCTGAAGTTCTGGAATTCACCGCATCCCGCAAGCTGATCCTGGTTCTGTTCGCAGTCACCTTCGGCATCATGATCTGGGGTGTATCTTCCGGTGGTTGGTGGATGGCAGAAATGTCTGCACTGTTCCTGGTTGCTTCTATTGTTATTGGCCTGCTGGGTCGCCTGTCTGAAGAAGAACTGACAGACACTTTCGTAGACGGTGCCCGTGACCTGCTGGGTGTTGCTTTCGTTATCGCAATTGCCCGTGGCATTGTGGTAATCATGAACGCTGGTAACATCACCGACACTATTCTGTTCTGGTGTGAAAACGCCGTAACCGGTTTGTCTGAGATGGTATTTATCAACGTGATGTACTGGATACAGGTTGTCCTGTCCTTTTTCATTCCATCCACTTCCGGTCTGGCTGTTCTGTCCATGCCTGTTATGGCTCCTCTGGCAGATTTCGCTAACGTTAGCCGTGATTTGGTTGTTACCGCTTACCAATCTGCGTCTGGTGTCGTAAACCTGATCACACCGACTTCCGGTGTGGTAATGGGGGGGCTGGCCATTGGCCGCGTTTCCTACGCTAAGTGGGTGAAGTTTGTGATGCCTCTGGTGGGTATTCTGACTGTATTCGTTATGGTTATGCTGAGTGTAGCAACCATGATCTGATAGTTTTTTGTATGGGATAAATCACCCCCACACCGTAAGATCAAAAACGGTTTTCGAGCAATCGGAAGCCGTTTTTTTATGGGGGTAAAAAACGAAAATGTTGTTGTTTGTTTGAGTTTTTTCACACTTTAAATGCTGTATGAAAAATGAACACTTTTTCTCGTTTCAGCTTTACCAATGCCTCTTTGCACAAGTTAAGAAGAAAACCACAGGGTTATCCACAGGTGTTGTGGAGAACTTTTCCTGTATGATTTTCAGAGAACGAACATGCTTCAAACGGATGTCCCTAATCAGAGGAAAGGTAGATGAGTGAAACAAACCGACAGCGCTTTGGTGGCATGGCTGGTTACGATATTTTTCGGGTAGAGAAAACGAATGATGGAGTGGTGTCGACCGTTGGCTTCGAAGTGCTTACACCGGAAGGAGAATTTCTGGATCGCTTTCGCTCAGTAGACCAGGCTATGCGTCTGGTAAAGTCTCTGGTCGGTATTCCTCTCGAGCAGAATGATTTCGAAGATTACTAACCTCAGAGGCTTGTGGATTAATACGCCAGCCTATGTGGAGGGAAAGGTCACAGACAGTTGCGCCTTTTCTCTGGCACAGTGAGCCCCGTTCACTACTTTAGCAAGACCAATCTTATAAAAAGCGTTGAGGGGAGCTGGCCATGATTCCAAGAACAGTATATGAATCCGAGCATGAAATGTTTCGGGATAGCGTTCGTCGTTTTCTTGAAGAAGAAGCTGCCCCTCACCATGAAGCCTGGGAGAAAGAGGGACAGATAGCCCGGGAACTGTGGAACAAAGCTGGTGAGCTTGGTTTTCTTTGCCCAACAGTTGCAGAACAATATGGCGGTGTGGGTGTTGATTTTCGTTACAACGCCATTGTTGATGAAGAAGTTGCACGCCTTGGTTTGAGTGGCATTGGCTTTGGTCTTCACTCCGATATTGTTGCACCCTACATCGAACATTATGGTTCTGAAGAGCTCAAGCTGAAGTATCTGCCAAAGATGGTAACAGGTGAGATGGTTACAGCCATCGCAATGACTGAGCCAGGTGCCGGTTCTGATCTTCAGGGTGTACGCACAACAGCCGTCGTGGATGGCGACGATTACATTCTTAATGGTTCCAAAACCTTTATCACTAATGGTCAGCAGGCCGATCTGGTTATTGTTGTTGCAAAAACTGATCCTGCCGCTGGTGCAAAAGGTACCAGTCTGATTTTGGTTGAAGCCAACACGCCAGGGTTCAGCAAAGGCCGTAACCTGAACAAGATTGGTATGAAGGCACAGGATACTTCTGAACTGTTCTTTGAAGATGTCCGTGTTCCGAGAAGCAATCTTCTGGGTAACGAAGGCATGGGCTTTATCTACCTGATGCAGGAACTGCCACAGGAACGTTTGTCTGTTGCCTTGAATGCTGTTGCTAATTCTGAAGCGGCTCTGGAGTGGACCAAGGAGTATGTTCAGGAGCGTCAGGCGTTTGGTAAGTCTATCTCCAAGTTCCAGAATACTCGCTTCAAGCTGGCCGAGATGGATACGGAAATCACTATTGCCCGTACCTTTATCGACCGTTGTCTGGAGCTTCATGTTCAGGGCAAGCTTGATGTGCCTACTGCTGCTAAGGCCAAGTATTGGACAACCGACTTGCAGTGTAAGGTTCTGGATGAGTGTCTGCAGCTACACGGTGGCTATGGCTATATGCTGGAATACCCCATAGCCCGTGCCTGGGCTGATGCACGGGTTCAGCGTATCTATGCTGGCACCAATGAAATCATGAAAGAAATCATTGCCCGCGCCCTCGTTTAAGTAACAATCTTTTACAGCTTTACTTCAGGCTCCGTCTGCTATCGCAGTCGGAGCCTGCTACTTTTCATGGCTTCCATTTCATGCCATTGGGAGCTATGCCTGTGGGGTTCGGTCGTTTTTGTTTTGCAGCTTTCTTCAGTTGTTTCTCTTTGGGGCAAGCGCTGGCTATGG
>NZ_CAMZOG010000074.1 GCF_947331445.1 Parendozoicomonas sp. Alg238-R29
GGGAGTCACTTGGAGTCGTGATGACCGATTTGATTTCTCAGCAGGCTATGAGCGTAATTGGAGAAGCGGTTATCACTCTGACTCAGTGTATGCCAGGGTCGATTACAGTTTCTAAGTTTCCCTCTCTCGTTTGATCAAGAGCGGCTTCGGTCGCTCTTTACTCTTGATCTGATCAGAAAGGAATGAAAGTTATGCCTTCACAGCAGCGCTGGTCTTTCTGGGCAGTTCTTTTGATTAGCATTTTTAATGTGCAGTTCGCTAAAGCCAATAACCCTCTGCGGGTCGATGTAGAAAAGTTGGATTATCTTGAATCCATAACTGGTAGATCGGGGCAAAATGCAGCAATTATTTTAGCCAACAGTACGTACAGCATTTGGTCGCCCCTTACTAATAACTGCTGGATGATTCTATTTCCTATTCCCTGCAAATTTACAAACAATGGGAAAATTTATTCAGGAAATGCTATTTCTGCTTTGGCTGTGGAATCGGAATCATCCTGGGATATTGTTAATCAACAAAGCGGCATTATCTCAACCTCAGAAGGAGCAGAGAAAAGTGCCGTCGCTTTGCAACTTCTTTCTGGCGTTGGTGTAGTGATTCTTAAGAATTTGGGGCAGATATCAGCAAAGCCAAATAATGGGACTGCTATCCGGGTTTATGAGCGGGAGCCCTATTATGAAAGCATCCCTATGGGATTTCGCTGGGCGAACGCCGGACTTATTGAAGGCCGCGTGGCGTTTGATGTGGGGTCGAAAGGCCGTTTTAAACTAACAAATACAGGCAATATTTACGGCGATATCTTGGTGTTGGATGATCAGGATCGGGATTTTGTTCATTTAGAAGGGAATGCCCGCTTTATTGGTAACCTGCTGGGGGTAGAAGAACTGTCAATTAACAGTGCAGGAACCCCAGAAAAGAAGACTCCTGATAATGAAATTCACTGGAGTGGCAGTGTGGAACTCTCCTCGTTTCACCCTCGACCTTCTGTCAATGTTTCTGCGGAAACAGCGCTGGTGACATCGGGTATTAACATGATAAATGGTGATTTGGTTTTCGGTGAAGATGTTAAGCTGAAAATAGAAGTGAATGATAACCACATAGCAGATGCATCAGTTCCGGTTATCCGGTCGTCGGGCTGGGTAGATTTTAAAGGGCATGCTCATTTTTATCTGGATTTGGGAAATGTGGATATCCCTGAGAAAAAAGAGATTCAGATAATTGCTGTGAAAGAGATGAATCTCGAAATTTTGAATATCTCTTTTTACAATGATGAAAGATTCAAAGTAGATATTGTTCGTCTTACAGGAAGTACGCTCGTTGTATCCGTTCAGAAAAAACAACCGGCTCACGATGAAATCTAAGGTACAGATGTTCTCAAAGGGAGTTGAGGGATGAAAAAGGTGCTCGTCATCCTGCTCGTGCTTATCGGAGCGGTGATTGTTGCTCCCTATATTCTGGCGCTCGGAGAAGATGGTGAGAATGAGCTAGAGGCTTATGAGCAAGAATATCTGGATGAGTGGGATGATAGTTACATTGATGAAGAAGAAGTCGATCTTGATCAAACATGGGACGATATGGATGAAGTTCAAAGCGTCGAAGAAGATATAAATTACGCCCCTTACAGCGAAAGTCCGGATGACTTGAATGCTGATTCAGCAGAAGGGGGAGGTGATGAGGCATCAAAGCGTAAGAAGGATAAAAAAAATAAACCTGACGATAACAATGAATCCGGTGAAAAAAACAATGCAGAGTATCAGCAGGATCTTTATGACGATGACATGGACAGCTACAGTGAATTCACCGACGAATACGAAGAGAATGAAGAAGAGTACGAGTATGAGTACGAGTATGAGTACGAGTATGAGTACGAGTATGAGTACGAGTATGAGTACGAGGAAGAAGAGCCTCTGGAAGAATATGGGCTAGAAGACGAAGAGGGATACCTGGAAGATTATGATGGGGAATATGATGAAACAGATGAAGGGTATTATCAGTAAAGTCGCTTAAAGCCTGTCATGGTTCTGTAATACAGTGTCTGTAAATTAAGGTTTGTTGTCAGTTATGACACAAAAGTTGTTTTGACAGTTTCTGCTTTTATTCAACCGCCATTCCCCCGGCGGTTTTTTTTGTCTGAAATCAGTAAATTGCCTTCTTTTCAGAGAAGCTCTGGCTAGGGTTTGACGAACTAAAAGCTTATGCCTTAACTGGTAAGTAATACGTCTGTTACAGACGTTTTCGTCTTCTCCGATCTCTTCTCGTGCAGCTGTTTGACCCGAAAGAGTGATTGCTAAACACGGATGGTTGGCAATATGGGTGATTCAAGCCGTATTCTGGTGATTGAGGATGATCAACATCAGAGACAGCAACTTCGTACAATACTCGAATTCCTTGGGCACGACATCGTGCTCTCCGGGGCCGGCGGTTGGGAAACCCGCATAACGATCGCACCAGAAGATTGTCTGGCAGTGATCGTTGGGCGTTCTCCCCGCACTCTCGATATCCTGAAACAATTGAACCGACACTGCCCAGCGCTGCCCATTCTTATTAATGGAGCATTCAGTCGCGTTGGGTTACAGGGAAGTTTGCGCCGTCAGGTTGTCGGTGAGTTGGAACACCCTCTCACTTACAGTCAGATTGTTGATGCGTTACATCTGGTGCAGGTTTACAGAATTCACTGTCGCCAAGGGCAGATTTTGGCTGGGCATCATGATGCTCAACTGTTCCGGAATCTTGTTGGAAACAGCAGAGCCATTCGTCAGGTGCGTGCCTTGATGGCCCAGGTTATGGACAAAGATGTGAACGTCCTTATCACTGGTGAGTCAGGTACAGGAAAAGAAGTTGTGGCTTGCAATCTCCACGAAAATTCTAATCGTAAAGATGAGCCATTTGTTCCTGTTAATTGCGGTGCTATTCCTCCGGACTTACTGGAAAGTGAACTGTTTGGTCATGAGAAAGGTGCTTTCACCGGTGCTATCGCAACCCGTAAAGGCCGTTTTGAGCTGGCTGAGGGCGGCACGCTGTTCCTCGATGAAATTGGTGATATGCCCCTTTCCATGCAGGTGAAATTGTTGAGAGTCTTGCAGGAAAAGAAATACGAACGGGTTGGCGGTACAGCGTCTATCGACGCGGATGTTCGAATTATTGCAGCAACCCACAGTGATTTGGAAAAAATGGTGGCGGAAGGGAAATTCCGTGAAGACTTGTATTACCGTTTGAACGTTTTCCCTATCGAGACACCATCCCTGCGTCAGCGTTCAGAAGATGTTCCGCTGATCCTTAATGATCTGATTAACCGGATGGAGCGTGAGCAGCGTGGCTCTGTACGTTTCAGCTCAGCTGCTATCTTGTCTCTCTGTCGTTATGAGTGGCCTGGAAATGTTCGGGAGCTGGCGAACCTGGTGGAACGTCTGGCCATTATGTACCCCATGGGGGTGATTGGTCTGGAAGAGCTGCCTGGGCGTTTCCGCAAAGCGACCAGTGAGGCGGCTCAGGAATCCGGTGTTGCGGAAATGTTTCCGACCACTATCCAACCTTCTGGCATGGGTGGACTGGATGAGCTGGCAGTGTTGCCGGTCAATGGCCTGAACCTGAAAGAGTTTCTTTCAGACCTTGAACGTAAGCTGATCCGTCAGGCATTGGACGACTGCAGTAATGTTGTTGCCCGTGCCGCAGATAAGCTTCAGGTCCGCCGGACTACTCTGGTGGAAAAAATGCGCAAGTATGGTCTGAACCGCTATGAGCAGGCAGATAACACCTCTTCTCCTTAAGTGCCTTTTGATTTTCGGTTCTTCTCTCGCCTTGGGAGGAGAGCCGGAGACCACTTCCCAGATGGCTGAACAGGTCTCTTCATCTGATCCTGATGCCGAGCTTGGCATGCTGGATCTGTTGAAAATGCTGTTTACCTTTGTTTTTGTTATCTGCCTTCTGTTTGGGCTGGCCTGGTGGGTTAAGCGCTGGCGGCCAGAGTTGGCTCCCGGACAGGTGGGGTTAAAGACCAAGGCCGTGCTCTCTTTGGGAGGACGGGATCGCGTGGTGGTGGTTCAGGCTGGTGAGCGTGAATTACTTCTGGGGGTCTCTTCTGGTCGGATTACTCTGTTGGGAGATTACGACAAGTTATTGCCCGATCCAGACGTTAAACCTCATAACGCGCAAAAGTTTCGTGATCTTCTGAAGCGCACCTGATTTCTCCCTGTAAAATCCTTTCCTATAAAGTTTGCAGTGCGGTTGTTGTGTTGCGCTGTAATCTTGTATTTCCCCTGTCGTCTTTCTGAAAAAAACGTCTCCCTCACTTGCATCCTTATCTGTTTTTGACAGACATCTGACGTTTTTTTAATGCTGGAAAATCTCTGTTCGGCAGGAATCTGGCGACACCAGTTTGACATGTCAAAAAACAGAGAAAATTGCAGGGGGATTGTATTCATATGAGCGACACTGGTTATCTTTGGTTCCATTATTTTTACTTGTAAAACAGTTGTTTATGGTTTTTTTGTGAAATCTCCAATAAAAATGCAAGTTGGCACGGTCACTGCAGTACATAAATATGCGCGCCAAGGATGGCGCAAAGATCCAACAATAGAGCGGACCGTAAAGGACTATGGATGTGAAACCCGCAAGAGTAATTGCTATTGCCAGTGGAAAGGGAGGCTCAGGGAAGAGTTTTCTGACTCTGAATCTGGCTGAGGCACTGTCCCGAATGGGTCGCAGAGTCGTTATCCTGGATGCTGATTTTGGCCTTGCCAATATTGAACTGCTGACAGGAGTTCAGCCGGAAAAATCGGTTGCCGATGTGTTGGCTGGTAGGTGTGATATTACCGAAACCCTGATTGAAGGTCCTGGTGGTGTTCGGATTATTCCTGGAAGTCGAAGCGAACCTGATATGGCAGCACTCTGTCATGGTCGCCTTTCTGGGTTGATTAATGCCATTGATGTTCTGGCCGGTGATATTGATTACCTGCTTATAGATACAGCCGGTGGTCTGTCAGCCAATGACCTGCAACTGATTCAGGCTGCCGGTGAACTACTGGTGGTGATGACTCCCGACCCATTGTCTCAGGCAGATACTGCTGACTATATAAAAGCATTGCGGGGGCACTGTGGTATTCAGCAGTTCGGCGTACTTACCAACATGACCCGCCGGCAGCGTGAAGGTCATACCCTTGTTGAAACTCTTCAGCAACGCCTGGACTTTGAGCAGGATCTTGTTCTTCGCCACTGTGGACAGGTGCCGTTTGATCAGGATGTGGCGAAATGTTGTCAGAGTTTTCAGACCATTCTGGAAACCCGCCCAGAGTCCCGTACTGCCAGAGCATTACAAATGTTGGCGGAAACCTTGGATCGTCGACGTATCAGCAGTCCGGTTGCTGGTGGTATGACCTTTTTCCTTGAACAGACTGTTAATGCAGGGGGCATGTAAGCATGGAAGCACTTGTTCACAATGCCAGTGATAAGGGTGAAAGTAATCGCAAGCATCTTTATCAGGTCGAAATGGTTGAAAAGCATGCCAATCTGGTCAAAAGGATTGCGCGACACTTGTCTGCCAGAATGCCTGCCAGTGTTCAGGTTGATGATTTGGTTCAGGCCGGAATGGTTGGTTTACTGGAAGCGGCAGGGAAATACGATGCAGAAAAAGGTGCAAGCTTTGAAACCTTTGCCGGTATTCGTATCCGTGGCGCCATGTTAGATGAGATTCGCCGTGGTGACTGGGGGCCTCGTTCTGTTTACAGAAACTCCCGTCGGGTCAATGAAGCGGTGAAAATTGTTGAAGCCCGTGTTGGCAGAGATGCCCGCGATGCAGAAGTGGCTGCAGAGTTGGATGTATCCCTCGATGATTACTTCAACATGGTTAAGGATCTGAAAGGCTGCCGGTTGTTCAGTTTTGAAGATATGTTTGACAGCGAAGAGTCCCGCTTCCAGCGTCCGGGTGATGGTTGTACTCCCGATGCGGATTTATATGATGAGAAATTTCGAAATGCTCTTATGGGAGCTATAAAATCTTTGCCAGAAAGAGAGCAGCTGGTACTTACCCTGTACTACGATAAAGAACTGAACCTGAAAGAAATTGGCAAACTACTGGGAGTTAGTGAATCCCGGGTCAGTCAGATTCACAGTCAGGCAGCATTACGGTTGCGTGGACGCCTGCAAAACTGGAAATGACTATCGGTTTTCAGGTGTTTACAGCCCAGATGCTAGTAATGAAGTTCTGAAAGTCGTGACATGTAACAGGGAGGTTGCAATGTCGTACAGAAATACCTGGATGGTGTTTGGCGTGCTTGTTTCGTGGTTTGGTTTCGCAAATATTGTTAATGCCAAAGAAGCCCCTGAATCTATAAATGGTGCAGATACCATTACCACGACACAGGCCCAGGAGCTCTTTCGCAGTGGTGCAACATTCATAGATGTTCGTACCCGCCAGAAATGGCAATGGGGGCACATTCAGGGGGCGCATCATTTTGATCTGCGCTCTACCTTTGGCTTGCTCAGGCACCCTGGTTTTATCAAGAAAGATCACCCTGTAGTGATCTACAGTAATGGCCCACATACTATGCGCGGCGCGTTAGCCAGCTATATGGCAACATCATGGGGGTATGAGAATGTTTATTTCTATCGGGATGGTTACTTTTCCTGGCTGGCAACCGACCTTCCAATAAACATCGCCCCCCAAAGCAGCGCTCTGGAAGCAGCTATTATGCAGTCTGCTCCCAGAAGATGAGTTGAATTTCGTTACTTCTGCTCAATAATCACAGTTGCTTCACGCATCCGGCTTCCGTAATAACCAGCCCAGTATTCGCTGTCCTGGCCGCTGTCACTGAAACGGATGTACTTGGGGAGTCGTTTGTAGTTCCTAAATACGTGGGTTTCTGTGACCCATTTCTGATCTCCACCCCACTTACAGGGACCTTTAACAACCTTGGGGCCGGTTGTCCATCGATCGATAACCTGCCGATTTCCATCCAGCAGTGTGGCAGTAAGGCTGTATCTATCGTTGCCACAATAGGTGCGGTTAAACTGCTGTCCGACAAGAATGCGGGGAACTGATTTGCTTTTTCCCCGGTTGCTTTCAAAGAAGCGGCCGATATCAATCTCCTGATACCGGGATACGTTGTAATAGGGTGTGGCAAAAAAGCCTGTTGCCGCGCCGCCGTACCCCCATTTCACCCTGTTGTGAAGATAAGGGCTGCCTGAACGACTGCGTCGGCTATCGCTTTTCCAAGTGTTTTCATAGCGGCCATAGTTGTTTGGATTTTTTATCAGATTGACGTTGTAACCGATCATGTTGTGTCTGAAGGCAATACCTTTGTAAGAAACCTCAATTGGGTCGTTGCCTTTCTCTAGCTCAGCTCCCAGAGTGAAGTAGGGGCCAATGTTGTCATTTCGGCCAACGTCGCCTTTCCAAAGGGCAACGGACTTGCGGTTGATAAACCAAAAAACTTTTCCAGGAATTGGGCGAATGCCATCATATTTCGACCATACAGCTCTCACAGTCATGGACGTCCATTCATCCCGCTTCAATACTTGATCCGCTTTGACTTTATGAATCAGGGTAACCTTGCTTTTCCCTTGACACTTTCTCGAATCGCCAATGGATGTTTTACGCAGATCTTTAAAATCGCAATTCTGCTCAAGAGTTAAGGGACCAGAGTCGGAGCGGGCAATTAAAGCAAGGAAACCGTCTCGTACCTCCAGAGTCATCGGGTCGAAAGCGGTTGTCTCAAAAGCTGCACCTTTCTGGATAAGAGATATATAATCACCTCCTTCTTTCAGCCTGACGCTACCTTGATATTTTCCGGCCAGTATATGGCGATCACTATCGGGAGTCCCTTTCCATCGAGCAAGTATCAGATGTTCATCGTCGGAAGGAACCTGATCAAGGCGGACTTTAAAGCGATAGTTATTCAACGTACCGGTCTGGGCTCTGCCGGTGCAATGTCTGTAAATCAGTTCACGGTCTCTAATAAATTGCAGTTTCCGGTCATAATAACCTTCGAACTGGTTGTGTTCCTCTGAGCCGATAAAACAGCTGCTCAGCCAGCCTTCTTCGCCACTGCCGTCGATCTGAATGTTGACCTGATCGTTGCCCGCATCGATTTCTGCAACGGTCATTTTCCCGAAAGCTTGACCATCGTTAACAGGCACCATCTGCCGACTTACCCGGCAGCTTGGGTCGGCGTACTCTGAACCGATAAACAGGCGTTGCTCAATCTCTCCACGGGGGCTCTCAAGATCAGAGCGGCAAACTACCGTGCCTGGTTTTTGATGCGATGATGGAATGGCGGCTGCCTGAGTATTTATGGCAAGAAGCGCACCGAAGGAAATGAATAACGTCCGGATCATAGACCTTTACCTGTGTTGGCCATCTGTTACCGGACGTATCGGCTTTAAAGAACGTTTTCTTAGAGAGGCTGTTTCCCTAAAAACAACTGCAGAAATCATAGTAGATTAGTTTCAACCGTAATATAGTAGCGCTGGTTTTTATCTGGTCTGGAATATCGGTTTGTCTCAGCTTCCCTTCCTGTCTGTCTCCGGGCTCACATGTGAACGCGATGAACGCATCCTTTTTGAATCCTTGGATTTCACTCTTTCGGTGGGTGAGATTCTTCAAGTTTCCGGCCCAAATGGGGCGGGTAAAACAACCCTTATGAGGGTGATCGCCGGGCTGTCTCTGGATTTTCGTGGACAGATCAACTGGTGTAATCAGCCCGTTGAAGATGATCGACCAGGTTTTCAATCTTCTCTCCTTTATATGGGGCATCAGCCCGGTGTGAAATCCACTATGACCCCGGAAGAAAACCTGCAGTGGGCCATGGGGTTGCACCGCTCACTGACTCGAGAGGAAATCTGGGGAGCACTGGAGAAAGTAAAGCTTCGTGGCTACGAAGACGTGCCCTGTTACCAGCTTTCCGCCGGCCAGAATCGTCGTGTGGCGCTGGCCCGGTTGTTTCTAGCCAAGCAGAAACTCTGGATTCTTGATGAACCGTTTACCGCCATAGACAAGCTGGGGGTGGCCGAGCTTGAGCAGACTCTGGTGGATCATGCGAGCAGTGGTGGGTTAGTGATGATGACAACACACCATGAGATGAATGTGGATTACTCTGGTTTTCGCCAATTGGTGTTGGGAGAAAAGCAATGAGTGTCTCCCAGGGCGTGATGGTTGTTTTAAGGCGGGATTTACATCTGGCGTTTCGCAACAGGGGTGATCTTATTAACCCCCTGATTTTCTTTATGCTGGTGGCAACCTTATTTCCTCTTGGCGTGGGGCCTGACCCGGATACCCTTCTGGTGATGGGGGGAGGGGTAATTTGGGTGTCCGCGTTGTTGGCCAACCTTCTGGCAATGGACAGCCTGTTCCGTTCCGATTTTGAAGATGGTTCCCTTGAACAACTCATGCTGGGGCCACAGCCGCTGTGGATGATTGCTATGGCGAAGGTCATCAGTCACTGGCTGGTGACTGGTTTGCCTTTAACGCTACTCTCACCAGTACTTGCCATCATGTTTGGTTTGCCTGTTACAGCGCTGCCTGCGATCGTTGCCACGCTTTTGTTGGGAACGCCTTTGCTAAGCCTTATTGGGGCTATCGGAGCAGGCTTGACTGTTGGGCTGCGCAAAGGGGGTATTTTACTTTCCCTGCTGACCCTTCCTCTCTATATTCCAGTATTGATTATTGGCACTGGAGGAATTGATGCTGCAGTCAGTGAAATGGTCTGGAGTGGCCACTTGATGTGGCAGGGGGTATTGCTGGTATTGGGTGTTACATTTGCGCCACTGGCTATATCTGCCTCGCTAAGAGTAAGTATTAGTGGGTAATTGTTAGTAGTTGAATATTTATTGATCAGCATCAACTAACTGAAAAAGTTTGTGGCGCTTCTGGATATACCAGTATGGACTCAAAGCGCCAAAACCTTAGAATAGCGACAAATACTTAAAGGGGTGGCTCAGTCTGGCTATGAAGTGGACCTTTTTCCATCGAATGTCATCGCCAAAATGGTTTTATGATTTCAGCGGTAAATGCCTGCCTTGGGTAGGGGTTCTTGCTCTGGGATGTATTGCCACTGGCTTGACCTGGGGACTTCTGTTTACCCCTCCCGATTATCTTCAGGGAAACAGTTACCGGATTATATTCCTGCATGTGCCATCAGCTTCTCTGGCGATGACGGTTTATGTTGGCTTGGCAATCACTGCCGGTATTGGTTACATCTGGAAAATTAAACTGGCGGATATGGCAGTGAGCTGTCTTGCTCCTATCGGTGCATCGTTCTGTGCTTTGGCTTTAATTACCGGTTCGATCTGGGGAAAGCCAACATGGGGCACCTGGTGGGTATGGGATGCCCGCTTAACCTCAATGCTAATTCTGTTATTCCTGTATCTGGGGCTGGTTGCCCTTCGTGAAGCCTTTGACAGTAAAGAAACGGCTTCCCGGGCTTGCGCGATTCTGGCTATGGTTGGTCTGGTGAATATTCCCATCATTAAGTTTTCTGTGGATTGGTGGAATACTCTGCATCAAGGTGCAACCATCAAGATGACAGAAAGGCCTTCCATGGCTCTGGAAATGCTGGTGCCACTGCTTGTTTCTATCGCAGGTTTTTATTTGTTTTGCCTTTTCGTTTTTCTGCTCAGGTTGAGAGCTGAAATAATCAGCCGTGAACAGAGAACATCCTGGGTCCGTAGTTTGCTGGGGGCGAAGTCCTGAATGTATTTCGACAGTATTTATGAACTGCTGACCATGGGCGGCCATGGTCCTTATGTATGGGCAGCCTATGGGATTGGTCTCAGTGTTCTGGTGTGGAATCTGTTTACGCCTATCTTTCAGGGGCGTAAAACAGCGGATGCAATTCGTCGCAATGCTCGCAGAGAGCAGCTGCGTCATGAACAATTACAACGTGAGGGACGCTAATGAAAGCGGTACGTAAACAGCGTCTGATGCTGCTTCTTTTTATTGCCTGTGGGGTTGCGATTGCCAGTGGTCTGGCTCTGACAGCATTGCAGGAAAATATTAACCTCTATTTCTCTCCTGCGCAGATGCAGGCTGGTGAAGCACCTGCTGGTAGCCGCATTCGTGGCGGCGGCTTGGTTGTGCCAGGTTCGGTAAAACGTGCCGACGACAGCCTGAAGGTTAGCTTCCAGATTACCGATGGTGGTGGCATTGTGACTGTTCATTTTGATGGGATTCTTCCCGACTTGTTCCGTGAAGGGCAGGGCATCGTAGCCACCGGCAAGCTGGACGAAAAAGGTGAATTTCACGCTGATGAGGTGCTTGCCAAGCATGATGAGAACTATATGCCCCCTGAAGTTCAAGATGCCATCGACAAGGTTCATAAGCCGGGAAAGACTTATGAAAGTGCTCCGGATGCGGAGAAATAACCATGATTCCTGAACTTGGGCAGTTATCCCTGATTCTGTCACTTTGCTTGGCGGTATTGTTGGGGATTTTGCCGCTGGCCGGAAGCTTTACTGGTCAGCGCAGTTGGCAGGCTTTGGCTCGCCCTCTGGCAGCCGGGCAGTTTGTTTTTATGTTGTTGGCGTTTCTGGTGCTGGTGCAGGCATTTGTCGCTGACGACTTTTCTGTCTCTTATGTGGCCAATAACTCTAATAGTCAGTTGCCGACTGTTTATAAAGTCAGTGCCGTATGGGGTGGCCATGAAGGCTCATTGCTGCTTTGGGCACTGATTCTCTGTGGCTGGACCTTGGCTGTTGCGATATTTTCACGCGGGCTTCCCTTGATTGTTCTGGCACGCGTGTTGTCCGTTATGGGGTTAGTAAGTATTGGTTTTCAGTTGTTTACATTGCTGACTTCTAATCCTTTTACTCGCATCCTGCCTTATGCACCACCCGATGGTGGTGATCTGAACCCTCTGTTGCAGGATTTTGGTCTGATAGTGCATCCACCCATGCTGTATATGGGGTACGTAGGTTTTGCAGTTGCCTTTGCTTTTGCTATTGCCGCGTTGCTGGGTGGGCGACTTGATGCTGCCTGGGCTCGTTGGAGTCGGCCATGGACTGTAATTTCCTGGGTGTTCCTGACCGCGGGTATTGCCTTGGGCAGCTGGTGGGCTTACTACGAATTAGGCTGGGGTGGCTGGTGGTTTTGGGACCCGGTTGAAAACGCATCCTTTATGCCGTGGCTTGTAGGTACTGCGCTGATACACTCTCTGGCAGTTTCTGAAAAGCGTGGTTTGTTCAAGAGTTGGACAGTTTTGCTGGCCATAAGTGCGTTCTCTCTCAGTTTGCTGGGCACCTTCCTGGTTCGTTCCGGGGTATTGACCTCTGTGCACGCCTTTGCTTCTGACCCTGCCCGTGGCGCATTTATTCTGGCGTTCCTGATTGTTGTGGTTGGCAGTTCTTTGCTGCTGTTTGCGCTTCGAGCGCCAGTAGTGAAAAGTAAGAGTGGCTTCTCAATGCTGTCTCTCGAAACCCTCTTGCTGATTAACAATATTATTCTGGTCAGCGCTTGCTCCATGGTTCTTCTTGGTACTTTGTACCCTCTGGCAATTGATGCTTTGGGTATGGGTAAAATTTCCGTTGGCCCTCCATTCTTTAACGCTTCGTTTATTCCCATGTCTCTGTTGCTGGCATTGGCTCTTGGCGTTGGCGTGGTCGCTCGCTGGAAAGATAATACAGCCGGTTATTTGATGCAGCAGTTGCGCTGGTCTGCGATGGCCGCTCTGGCTCTTGGCCTGGTGGTGGCTTTTGTTGATGGTGACTCCTTTGAAGTACGTACCTTTGTTGTGATGTCACTGGTGTTCTGGGTTGTCCTCGCCTCCCTGAAAGCCATTCTGAACCGCTGCCGAAACAAGAACTCTCTGCTTGAAGGGCTGAAGTCTGTATCCCGCAGTGTTTGGGGAATGCATCTGGCACATACTGGTTTGGCTGTATCCATGGTCGGTGTTCTGATGGTATCCATGGACAGTGTCGAAAAAGATCTGCGTATGGAACCTGGCGATGCTGTCACTCTGGGTAGCTATGAATTTCGCTTCGATGGTGTGAAAAAGGTTCGGGGTCCGAACTACATCTCTGACTACGGAACACTGAGAGTCTTCAGTGATGGGCATGAAATCGCGGTTATGCATCCTGAGAAGCGTAACTATAACGTGCGTGGCTCAATGATGACCGATGCAGCTATTGATCCGGGGTTATTCCGGGATCTGTACGCCGCGTTGGGTGAGGATCTTGGTAACGGTGCCTGGGCTGTACGGGTACAGATAAAGGCATTTGTTCGCTGGATCTGGCTGGGGGCAATTCTTATGTCTCTGGGTGGTGTGCTGGCCGCTCTGGACAAACGTTACCGTGTGCCTGTACGTCGTCGTAAGACTGCGAAGACAGCACTATCAACACAAGAAATGATAACCAGTTAACTCGGTGTGTGAATGAGACGCGTATTACTGCTTTTACCATTGCTGGGGCTGCTTGGACTGGGTGTACTGTTCTTCCGTGGGCTATCGCTGGATGACTCTGTTCCTTCAGCATTAGTGTCCAAGCCATTTCCGGAATTTTCTCTCCCTGTACTTGAGAAGTCTGGGGAGTCCATGACTCAGGACTCTTTAAAAGGCCAGGTGTCTTTGGTGAATGTCTGGGGTACCTGGTGCCCGACCTGCTATGCCGAACACCCTTATCTTATGGAACTGTCTGAAAAGGGCATAGTGATCTTTGGTATGAATTACAAAGATCAGGATGATAAAGCCCTCGCTTGGCTGGATGAGCTTGGTAACCCTTATGCAGCCAATTTTGTTGATGCTGATGGGCGGTTGGGTATTGATCTGGGAGTGCGCGGCGCTCCAGAAACTTTCCTGGTCGACAAGTTTGGTGTGATTCGCTACAAGCATGAAGGCGATATAAATGCCCGTGTCTGGAATGATGTTTTTGAACCATTTCTCGCTGAACTGAAAAAAGAGGGGCAACTATGAGTAAACGTGCTTCCTCCTGGATAGTGCTGGTTGCGGCATCACTGTTTTCTGCCATGACTTTTGCCGCTATCGACACTTTTACCTTTGACGATGAGGCGACTCAAGAACGCTATAAAGTTCTAGTTAAAGAGTTGCGTTGCCCGAAATGCGATGGTCAGAGTATCGGTGATTCTAACGCGCCTATTGCCAACGATTTGCGTCGCCTGATTTTTAAGCAGCTTGAAAGTGGGGCTACCGATAGGCAGGTTGTTGATTTTATGGTGGATCGTTACGGGGAGTTTGTTCTTTATCGCCCCAAAACCACCGGTAAAACCCAGTGGCTCTGGTATGGGCCAATTGCTTTTGGTGTTGTTGGTTTCTTGGTTCTTGTCACGGTTGTTGTGCGTTCTCGTCGGCAAAAACAGTCGGGTGAACTGGTTGATGATATTGATGAAGAAAAGTTGATACAGGTTCGTCGGATGCTGGATGGTGATAATCAAACGGCTAATAAATCAGGGAGGCAGTCATGAGTGAAACTGTAACTCTGTTCTGGGTTGGCGCTGCTGTTCTTATTATTCTGGCGCTGATGTTTGTCTGTCTGCCGTTGATGCACTTTCGCCGGAACCCGGTTCCGGCCGATGAGCTCGATCAGGAACAGGTTAACCTGAAACTGCGCCAGGATCAGTTGGCAGACCTGAAAGCACGGCTTTCCGCCGGACAGCTTAATCAGGATGAATTTAATACCCAAAAGTCTGAGCTGGAAAGAAGCCTTCTGGCAGATCTGGATGGCTTGCAGGAAGATCAGCAAAGCAGCCGGGGTAGCCTGGTGACTCCGCTGGTACTTGCCGCATTTATACCATTTCTTGCCATTGGACTTTATTTTCGGTTGGGTGCCAGTGATCAGTTGCGTCAGACCGCGGCACTGGAAGAGCTTTCTAAAGCCCATAATTCTGCTGAAGGTTTGGCAGGCATGGAGCGGATTATTGAAGAGTGGCCAGAAGATTTTCAGACTCGTTTTGTTCTGGCTGGGTTTTATATGTCTTCCGGGCGTTTCGAAGATGCCGCCACGCATTACGGTGTGATCGTGAAGCAGACCGGGGGGCAGCAGGCTGAGCCTTTGGCACAGCAGGCGCAGGCTTTGTATATGGCAAATGACAGCCAGATGACGCCAAGAGTTGATCTGCTGATCAGGCAGGCTCTGAATGTTGAGCCGGAGAACACTACTGCTCTTGGCCTTGCTGGCATTTCTTCCTTTGAGTCTGGGGATTTCCCGGAAGCGATCAAGGCTTGGAAAACTTTGCTTGGGTTAACCTCTGATCCGGCCGCCCGTGAAGCCCTGGCTGCCGGTGTTGCCCGAGCCCAGAGAGAAATGGGTATCGAGCCTGAGCACCAGGCCGCTGATGCCAGGGTGTCTCTGAAGGTGAATATATCCCTGGATGAGGCGCTGGCGGACATTCCCGAGACTGCGCAGATATTCCTGTATGCCCGCAGTGTTGGTTCTCCTATGCCTCTGGTGATACTGCCACTGACTGTTGCCGATTTGCCGGGAACCTTTGAGTTGGGGGATGCCCAAGCCATGATGGCTGGTGTGACCCTGACTAATCAGCAAAGGGTTGATGTGGTGGTGAGGGTTTCCTTAACCGGCAATGTTATGCAGCCAGATTACGAGGTTAAGGCCGAAAATGTCGAGGTGGGTTCTGGTTCACTGACAAATCTGGTTGTAGCCCCCGGAGAAGCCTGAGGTGTTTTCGAGAGCTCTTTATGTTTTTTGAAACACGCAGTTACCGGAGGGAGTTGCATTTCGGAAGCCACACCTGTTTTAATGTGAGACGTAGCTTTACAATACCCTGAACTATTGGCTGCACCTCCCTTTCGGATTGTTATTGATTTTCGAGGGGGATTGCCCTGTCTTCCGGTACAGGAGAATGTCGGGGCGCCACGGAGTCGGCGCTGACAGCCAGCATATTCATGACTGTCATGATAACAGGATAAAATAAGGACCCGATGCGTCTTAAATGTATCAAACTGGCCGGATTCAAATCGTTTGTGGATCCGACAACAGTCTTTTTTCCCAGCAACATGTGTGGTGTTGTTGGCCCCAACGGCTGCGGCAAGTCTAATATCATAGACGCCGTACGCTGGGTAATGGGTGAATCTTCTGCAAAAAACCTTCGTGGCGAATCCATTACCGACGTAATTTTCAAAGGCTCCAACTCTCGTAAGCCATCAAGTTATGCTCAGGTCGAACTGGTTTTCGATAATAATGAAGGACGCATTACCGGTGAATACGCCGCCTTTAATGAAATTTCCATCAAACGTCGGCTGACTAGTGATTCCTCAAATACTTACTTCTTGAACGGTAGTAAATGTCGCCGGAAAGATATTATGGATATCTTTCTGGGAACGGGTCTTGGCCCCCGCAGTTATTCCATTATCAGCCAGGGCATAGTTTCCAACCTTATTGAATCAAAGCCCGAAGAATTGAGGGTTTTTATTGAAGAAGCTGCGGGTATTTCCCGATATAAGGAACGCCGCAGGGAAACCGAAAACAGAATTCGTCGCACCAATGAAAACCTTGAACGACTGACTGACCTTCGGGAGGAGCTGGAGCGCCAACTCTCCCATTTGAAACGTCAGGCCGAAGCGGCGGCTCGTTATAAAGAATACAAACAGGATGAGCGCCTGAAAAAAGCCCAGCTTCACGCTCTGCGCTGGCAGACTGTGAATGAAGGTGCGGAATCCCAAGGTTTTGCCATTCGTGAATTTGAAATTCAGTTGGAAGCTGCGATTGCCAAACAGCGTTCCAGTGATGCGGATATAGAAAAACTCCGCCAGCAACAGATAGAACTGGGTGATACATTCCAGGTAGTTCAAGGGCGCTTTTATTCTACAGGTAATGAAATTACCCGCCTGGAACAGACGATTACCCATAAGCGCGAACGTGCCGGTCAGTTGTCCCGAGATTTATCCGAAGCGGAGCAGGCCTTTCAGGAAAACCGGCAGCACCTTGAATCAGACAAACAAATGCTGGCTGATCTTGATGAAGAACTACAGGGTATTGAGCCTGAGCTGGAACTGGCTGCTGCTGGTGAAGAGGAGCAGGCTGAAGCCCTTGAAACGGCTGAGCAGGCCATGCACAGCTGGCAGCAGAATTGGGATGCGTTTAACCAGCAATCCAGTGAGCCCCGTCGTGTAGCCGAAGTTGAGCAGTCCCGTATTCAGCATCTGGAGCTGGCCCTTGACCGCATGAGCGAGCGTCTGGTTCGCCAGAAAGAAGAATTGTCTGGATTGCAGGGTGCCGGTTTTGATAAGGAACTCGAACCCTTACGGGAAGAAGTGGCCGAACTGGAATTTCAGGCTGAAGAGCTTCAGGGGCGCAGAGATACACTACAGGACGATATTCGTGAGCAGCGCCAGCATCTTACCAACCTTGAGCAGGAACGTTCTGCTTGTAGTCGACTGTTAAATGAATCCCGAGGTCGCCGCGCTTCTCTGGAAGCTTTGCAGCAGGCAGCGCTGGATCAGGGGGAAGGCGGTTTACGCTGGTTGCAACAGAAAGGTTTAGCGGATCAACCAAGACTGGCGGAACAGTTGCAGGTCTCCGAAGGGTGGGAATCCGCCGTGGAAACAGTACTGGGTGACACTCTTCAGGCTGTTTGTGTGGATGGTTTTGATGATATCGCTGCCGGTTTGAGTGAGCTGGAACAGGCCAATCTGACATTCTTAAGTGGTGACCATGCCACCGCCCAGCAACCTCCGGGACAACTGCCCTGGCTGGGAAATTATGCCAATGGTACTGGCGATCTCATGGTTGGTATTTATGCTGCAGAATCTTTGGATCAGGCAATGGCTATTCGTCATAGTCTGGCACCGGGCGAGTCGGTCATTACTCGTGATGGTATCTGGTTAGGGCACGAATGGCTGCGAGTGGCCAAAGAAACAGATGCCAATGCCGGAGTGCTGGCTCGCCAGCAGGAACTGGAACAGCTGGTTTACGACCTCGAAGCATTGGCTGAAAAAGAAGAAAATCTGCGTATTGCTCTGGAAGAAGGTCGGGATACTGTTGAGCGTATCGAATCTGAACGGGAAGAGAGTCAGCGACAACTTACAGCACTTGCTTCCCGTCAGAGTGAACTCAAGGCTGACCTTGGAGCTCGGCAGGTGAAGCAAGAGCAGGAAGGGTTGCGTCGTAACCGCCTGTTAGAAGAAATTGCTGAAGCTGAAGAGCAAAGTCAAATAGAGCAGGAGAATCTGTCCGGCTCACGCTTACGGTTACAGGAAGCTCTGGATCGTATGGAAGAAGATGCCGAGCGCCGTGAAGAATTGCTTCTGGAGCGAGATGATGTTCGTTCCGCGCTGGATCGTATTCGCCAGATGGCCCGGCACAGTAAGGATACTGCTCACCAGTTGTCTATTCGCAAGCACACTTTAACCAGTCGTCGTGAATCCATGGTGCAAGGCATTGCCCGCCTTGAAACCCAGAGTGAAAGATACGAAGAACGCCTTACCCAGTTAAGACACTCCCTTGCCGACAGTGATGAACCGACAGATGATCTGCAGATGGAGCTGGAAGAATTACTCGACAGCCGTCTGGTGATTGAAGAAGAGATGAATGAATCCCGCCGACAGCTGGAAAACGTTGAGCATACCCTGCGGGATCATGAGCGTGGACGAACCAGCGCTGAGCAAGAAGCCCAGACTGTTCGTGAGCGTTTGGAAAAACTGCGTATTGACTGGCAAACCCTGCAAGTGCGCAGAGCAACATTGCAGGAACAATTGCAAGAAGACGGTTTCGATTTGCAGACCGTTCTTAGCAACCTTCCCGATGATGCAAAAGAATCTGTCTGGGAAGAGGATTTATCCCGCCTGGAAGCTAAAATCCAGCGCCTTGGGGCGATAAACCTCGCAGCGATTGAAGAGTATGATCAGCAGTCTGAACGGAAAAAATATCTGGACTCCCAGAATGAAGATCTGCAGAGTGCGCTGGAAACACTGGAAGGTGCAATCCGTCGTATAGATAGGGAAACCCGCAGTCGATTTAAGGCCACTTTCGATAAGGTCGATAGTGGTTTGCGGGAGTTGTTCCCAAGAGTGTTTGGCGGTGGTCAGGCTTATCTGGAGCTGACAGGAGATGATCTTCTGAATACGGGTGTCACTATTATGGCGCAACCACCAGGTAAGAAGAACAGTACCATTCATCTGCTGTCCGGTGGTGAAAAGGCTTTGACGGCGATTGCGCTGGTATTTGCCATCTTCCAGCTGAACCCCTCACCGTTCTGTATGCTGGATGAGGTGGATGCTCCGCTGGATGATGCCAACGTTGGCCGATATGCCCGTATGGTTGAAGAGATGTCTGCCAAGGTGCAGTTTATCTATATCTCCCATAATAAAATCGCCATGGAAGCTGCGAACCAGTTGATTGGTGTCACTATGCATGAGCCGGGTGTTTCGCGGCCGGTATCGGTCGATATCGAACAGGCTGCAGCCATGGCGGTGATGTAGGTTTAAGATAAGGAAGTGGCTCATTTGACCTGAGTCACTCCGACAAAAATAGAGCGGTTTGAGAGGTTTTTTATAATCTTCAGACCGTGGTAGGTTTACAGTTAATAATTGAGTCATGGTTGGCTCATTGATGGAATATCAGGTTGGCATAGATCCATGGAGATGAATTTGCGCGACTGGCTGGTCATTATTGGCGTTCTGGTGGTGCTGGGTGTACTGGCAGACGGATTGCGTCGCATGTGGCTGGCCCGCCGAAAGGAAAATGAACTGAGCTTTGGTCTGGAAGACGTTCAGGGGCAGGGAGATGATTTCGGGAGCGAGTTACCTAACGGTGGAGCTCGTCTGAGAGAGCTGGATGATGAGTTTGCGTTAAACGACAACAGCCCAGTGCGAGCCGAACCTTTTATTTCAGAACCAGAGCCTGAGCTTAATCGTATTGAAGAGCCAGAGCTTGATCGTATTGAAGAGCCAGTGATGGTTGATATGGTTTCTGAACCTCGTGTTAGGGATGAAGCGAGATCTGCTAATCTTGAACCTGTCGCTGCTGGTATGCCAGAAAGCCATCAGCCTGCCCCCACTCGTCCAAAACGTCCTGCGCCAAAGTCTAGTGAATTAGAAATGGCTGCTAACCATGTTCTTCCTGGTCAGCAGGCTTTAGCTCTGGACGAGCCGGTTCCTGTGTTGATGGATATGGATGATTCCCATCTTCTGCAAGATGATTTCTCTCATTCCGTTGTTGAACCAGCCAGAACAGCACCGGAACGTATTCCGTCACGCCAGCCAGTGGGTGTGCCCACTTCTGCTGAGAAGCCTGAGCCAGTTCTTAGCGCGGAAAAACCAAAGAAACCAGAATCCCGTCGCAGGGTGAAAAGTCGTGAACCTATAGAGCTAGTTGCTGAACGGGATGTAGAACCACCGGCAGTTTCTGTACAGCAAGAGCATCACATCAGCTCTGCAGTCATGGAAGAAGTGCTGGTCATTAATGCTGTGGCTCCGGAGGGGCAACCATTCCCGGGTGACCAACTGTTGAAGATCTTCCAGGCGGAAGGTCTCCGGTTTGGTGATATGAATATTTTCCATCGCCATGTTCAGGAAGACGGCAGCGGGCAGATACTATTCAGTGTTGCTAACGGCGTTGAACCAGGAACTTTTGATCTGAAATCCATGGAACGATCATTCACTCCAGCGCTGAGCTTCTTTATGAGCTTGCCTGGGCCGGAACAACCTCATCAGGCATTCCGGATACTTGTGGAAGCTATTGATCACTTGTCCCGAGAGTTGGGTGGTATCTTGCGAGATGAACAACATAGCGTGCTGACTGCTCAAACCCTTGAGCACTACCGTCAACGAATCAGTGATTTTGAACGTCGTCAGTTGACACATCGGAATAAATCTACAGCGCGGGTATAACCCGCGCTTTTTCTATTTCTTTTCTAATTTTTCACGGCCTGATAACCTCAAGCTGTTGAGTTTTCTTTTCGGCAGTTGCCATGTCCATTGACCATCAAAGCCAAGCTACTCAAAAACAAACTATTCAAAACGAAATTGCCAGCCTGAGGGGTGAAATTCGTCTGCATAATCATCGTTATTATGTGTTGGATGACCCTTCTGTTCCTGATGCAGAATATGACCGCCTGCTCAACAGGTTAAAGGCTCTCGAAGCTGATAACCCTGAATTAGTGACAATTGATTCCCCAACGCAACGTGTGGGTGCCACGCCACTGGCCAGTTTTGGTCAGATTCGCCATGAGTTGCCCATGTTGTCACTGGATAATGCCTTTAGTGATGATGATATGGATGATTTTAACCGGCGTATCACCGACCGGTTAAAAGCGACAGAAGATATTGAGTTTGCCTGTGAGCCCAAGCTTGATGGTATTGCCGTCAGCCTGCTTTACGAAGAGGGCAAGCTGGTGCGGGGAGCAACCCGCGGTGATGGTACAACCGGTGAAGATATTACCCAGAATGTGCGCACCATTCCTTCTATACCATTAACACTTTTGGGAGAAGGCTGGCCAGTACGTCTCGAAGTGCGTGGTGAGATTTATATGCCCCGTGCTGGTTTTGAAAAGCTCAATGAAGAAGCCCGCAAAAAAGATGAGAAGACTTTTGTGAATCCCCGCAATGCTGCAGCGGGAAGTCTTCGTCAGCTGGATTCCCGTATCACCGCAACCCGACCTCTGGAAATGTGCTGTTACAGCGCAGGATTAGTGGAGGGCGGTGAGCTTCCGGATGTCCACGGTGAAACTCTGAAATGTTTCAAAGCGTGGGGTTTGAAAATTAATCCGGAAATGGAGATTGTTACAGGTATTTCTGCATGCATTGCCTACTACGGCAAACTTGCGGATAAGCGAGACAGTTTGCCTTACGAAATTGACGGCATTGTTTACAAGGTTAATAACTTTGCCTTACAGGAGCAGTTAGGGTTTGTTGCCCGCGCTCCCCGCTGGGCTATTGCCCGTAAGTTCCCAGCTCAGGAAGAGATGACGGAACTTGTTGATGTGGACTTTCAGGTTGGCCGAACGGGTGCCATTACTCCGGTTGCCCGTTTAAAGCCGGTATTTGTTGGTGGGGTGACGGTCAGTAATGCCACTCTGCACAATATGGATGAAGTGGAAAGATTAGGTGTTCATATCGGCGATGCGGTGATTATCCGCCGTGCCGGTGACGTGATTCCTCAGGTTGTGCGGGTTGTTGAAGAACGTCGACCGTCGTCTGCTAAAGAAATTGTGCTGCCAGAACAGTGTCCGATTTGTGAGTCGGAGATTGAGCGCAGTGAAGAGGAGGCTGTTGCCCGCTGTACCGGCGGATTGTTCTGCCAGGCTCAGCGTAAAGAAGCGATTAAACACTTCTCTTCCCGCAAGGCACTGGATATTGATGGCCTTGGCGACAAGCTGGTTGAACAGCTGGTTGATAAAGAGTTGATCAAAACCATTGCTGACCTGTTTCGTTTGACTGTTGAACAATTAGTGCGCCTTGAGCGTATGGGTGAGAAATCTGCCAGGAATCTTCTTGCTGCTCTGGAAACCAGTAAGAAGACAACACTGGCTCGTTTTATTTATTCATTGGGAATTCGGGAGGTGGGAGAAGCCACAGCAGCAAGTCTTGCTTCTCACTACGGTGACCTTCCTGCATTGCTGGAGGTTGATGAAGAAGCTCTGCAGGAAGTGGATGACGTCGGCCCGATTGTGGCCAAACATATTGCCCTGTTTTTCCGTCAGGCTCATAACCTTGAAGTGATTGAACAGCTTCGTGCGGTAGGTGTGGAATGGCCAGTTATTGAGGTCAATAAAGAAGCGGCTGCCAAGTTGCCTTTGGCTGGGCAGACTTGGGTCTTAACGGGAACCTTATCTTTGATGACTCGAGATCAGGGTAAGGCTTATCTACAGCAACTGGGTGCGAAAGTTTCTGGTTCCGTTTCTGCCAAGACCACCGGTTTGGTTGCCGGAGAAAAGGCAGGTTCCAAGCTGACCAAGGCCCAGGGGCTTGACGTGCCGGTTAAGGATGAACAGGCATTTTTGGGGATGCTCAAGGAATACGGAGTCGAACTGTAAAATGCGCAGCGCACGATTATTTCAGATTGTTGTTCTGGTGGCAGTAGCTCTTGGTCTTGTTGGTTGTGCATCAACAACGCCCCCAAGAAAACCTCATAATCTGTGCGCTGTTTTTAAAGAGAAGCCTTCCTGGCACCGAGCGGCTAAAAAAGCCAGCAAGCGCTGGGGTACACCGGTTCAGGTTATGATGGCAATCATGTACCAGGAATCCAGCTATCGTCATGATGTGCGGCCACCCCGGCCCTGGTTTTTGTTTATTCCCTTGCCTCGCAATAGTTCTGCTTATGGTTACGCCCAGGCTCAGGATGGAACCTGGGATATGTACCTGAGGGAGGTTGCCCCCTGGTTTGCCGACCGGGATGACTTTGAAGATGCTATCGACTTTATTGGCTGGTACACCTACAAATCCAGAGAGAAAAATGGTGTT
>NZ_CAMZOG010000075.1 GCF_947331445.1 Parendozoicomonas sp. Alg238-R29
TTTGGAACCACCTGATCCCATCCCGAACTCAGCAGTGAAACGAAGCATCGCCGATGGTAGTGTGGGGCTTCCCCATGTGAGAGTAGGTCATCGCCAGGCTTTAATTCTTCTTGAGTTCGCTCAAGGCTGCGAAACCCCAGTTGCGTTCTCCTTAGTAGGAGTGTAACTGGGGTTTTTGCTTTATATTGGGAAATAATTTTTACTGCACCTGACGCCATCTTCTTTCTCTCTTTCCTGCTGATCCTTACAGGTGAATCTGCGTATTTACTAGTAATTAGTATTGCTAAAGAGTACGTTAAAACGGTTCTTCATCTTTTCCTTAAAACTATTTAAATTCCTATTATACAATCATATTTTAATAATTCTTACTCAAATAATCCTACTCGCGCGTATAAAAACGCTCAATGTAGAAGCAAAACAAGTTTAACTGTTTGGGAAGATCAGTGTGAAAATGCTGCATCCAAAAGAGCTTTGGTATATAGATGCTGAGGGTTCTCGAGGAGTTCTTCAGTAACGCCTCTCTCTATTATTTCCCCATTTTTAAGTACGGCTATTCGATGACTCATTACTCGTACTACAGATAAGTCGTGGCTGATGAATATATAAGCAATGTTGTGATTTTTCTGCAGAGTTCTTAGTAGGTCTATCAGCTGAAGTTGTAATCTACGATCAAGAGATGACGTCGGTTCATCCAAAATTATCAAGGAAGGTCTCAATACAATCGCTCTGGCAAGGGCGATTCGCTGGCGCTGTCCTCCTGAAAATTCGTGAGGGTATCGTTCCAGAATTGTTTCATCGAAACCGATTTCCTCAAGGGTACTGAGTATTAACTGGTGTCTCATCTGTTCATTAAGTTCAGTATGAATAATCAATCCTTCTTCGAGGATATTCTTTACGGTCATTCTTGGGCTTAAGCTGCCAAATGGATCTTGGAACACCAGCTGAATATCTTTTCGAATAGGGCGAAAACTTTTTTCGTTGAGTTGATGTACAGGAAACTCCTTGAAATGTATTTCTCCTTCTGAACTTAACATGCGTAGAATCGCCAACCCGAGAGATGTTTTCCCAGATCCGCTTTCCCCAACAAGTCCAAGGGTTTCACCGGGTTTTAACGCAAGAGTAATGTTGTTTACTACAGGATTGATCTTTGGCTTTCGAAACCATGAACGGGTATTTTGATACCAGGCTTTGAAATTTGTCAGGTGGAGAATCAGTTCATGTCCGTTAGAAATTGGGTGAGGCTTCCCTGATGGTTGGCTGCTGATAAGTTCCTGTGTGATTTTCTGCTTAGGGCTTTGAAAAACACTTTCTGTTTCTCCCTGCTCAATGATTTTTCCGTTGGACATCACACAAATAGAGTTGCTGTAGCGCTTCACAATGCCAAGGTCATGGGTGATGAACAGTACAGCCATATGGTACTTGTCCTGAATTTTTCTGATCAGCTTGAGAACTTGCTGTTCTACAGTGACATCCAAGGCAGTAGTCGGTTCGTCTGCAATCAAAAGTTTCGGCTTATTGGCAATTGCCATAGCAAGCATAATCCGTTGCCGTTGTCCGCCAGAGAGTTGATGCGGGAAACGGTCAATCATATTTTCTGGATACGGTAGTTCAACGTCCTGGAACAGGTCGATGGTGCTCTTTCTGGCTTCTACTCTTGTTAATCCACTGTGAAGAATCAGGTTTTCCTGCACCTGTTTACCAACGGTATGTAGGGGGTTCAGAGATGACATAGGTTCCTGAAAGATCATACTGACACTGCAGCCGCGAATATCTCTGATTTTCTGTGGTGGTAATGAAAGGAGATCCTGATTGTTAAATATAATCCTTCCTGTGACGGACATCTGTTCTGGCAAGAGGCTGGGAATACTGTAGGCTGTCAAAGATTTCCCTGCGCCGGAATCCCCCACTAGAGCCAGAGTTTTCCCTGGATAAACCTTTAAATTAATATTGCTGACCAGCTTCTTCTTCTGCTTATTGAGAAAAATAGATACACCTTGCATTTCAAGTAGCGGTTCAGTCATGGATGATCCTCGGATCGAGAGCATCCCGTACGCCTTCACCAATGAAGACCAGTAGAATCAGCAAAGAAGATGTAATTACAAATGCAGTAACTCCCAACCATGGCGCTTGAAGGTTATTTTTACCTTGAGCAATCAATTCTCCGAGAGATGGTGAGCCTGCGGGTAACCCAAAACCTAGAAAGTCCAGAGAAGCCAAAGTAGTAATGGCACCGCACAGAATAAATGGCAGGTAGGTTAAGGTTGAAACCAGAGCATTAGGAAGAATGTGCTTGGTAATGATTCTGTGGGTTTGAACGCCCATGGCTCGTGCAGACAGGACGTATTCATAGTTTTTTGCTTTTAAAAATTCTGCCCTAACCAAATCAACGAGTGGCATCCAGGAAAACAACAGAAGAATAATAAGTAGTGACCAAAAGCCGGTATCAATTAGCCCGGAAAGTATGATTAAAAGATAGAGCACGGGCAGACCTGACCAGATTTCCAAAAAACGTTGTCCGGCAAGGTCGACAGCCCCTCCGTAGTAGCCTTGAAGCGCACCGGCTGTTATCCCGAGCAGTGTGCTGCCAAGTGTGAGAGTGAGTCCGAATAATATGGAGGTTCTTAATCCATAAAGAGCACGGGCTAGAACATCCCGCCCCTGGTCATCGGTTCCCAACCAGTTTTCCGAAGATGGGCGTGCTGGTGCTGGCCGCTGATAATTGATTGAGTTGTAACTGAATGGAATCAAAGCTTTGATGATGATTCCGCCATTAGCCTCGATATGTTGGCTGATATAGTCATCCTGCCAGTCTGGTTCCAGTTCCAGTTCCCCCCCAAAAGCTGTTTCTGGGTAGCTGTTTATAAAAGGAGTAAAAACTTTTCCCTGATAAAAAATCAGTAGTGGACGATTATTGGCAAGAACGTCGGCAAGCAGGCTGATTATGAAAACAGCTAGAAATAGCCATAGTGATATATAGCCGCGCCGGTGGTTGCAAAAGACTTTCCAGCGTTTCTGGTTAAGAGGGTTAAGGAATCGCTTCATAGTGTTGTCCTCGCTTCAAAATGAATACGAGGGTCAATCACTACATAAGTGATATCGCCGACAAGTTTTATTAGCAGTCCCAACAGAGTGAATACATAGAGTGTGCCGAAAACAACCGGATAATCTCTCTGAATAACGGCTTCAAACCCTAGCAGACCTAAACCATCAAGAGAGAAAATAATCTCAATAAGCAAGCTGTTAGTGAACAGAATACTAAGCAAAGCCGCTGGCAAACCTGAGATCACTAGCAGCATAGCATTGCGGAAAATATGTCGAAACAAAACTTGTTGCTCCGTTAAGCCTTTGGAGCGAGCTGTGACGGTATATTGATGGTGTATTTCTTCTAAAAATGCGTTTCTGGTGAGAAGGGTTAGTGTCGCAAAGCTTCCAATAACCAAAGCGGTAATTGGAAGTATCATATGCCAAGCATAATCAGACAGCTGTGCTGCCCAGCTTAGTTGCTCGAAATTGTCTGAGGTGAGTCCTCTGAGGGGAAATATCTGCCAGTAAGAGCCTCCTGCAAACAGAATAACCAGCAGCATGGCGAACAGGAAACCCGGTATGGCGTAGCCAGTGGTAATAATAAGGCTGCTCCAGCCGTCGAAAGCTGTTCCGTGTTTTATAGCTTTGGTAATTCCTAAAGGTATGGATATCAGATAAACAAGAAAAGTGCTCCACAGGCCTAAAGACATGGAAACCGGTAACTTTTCCATAATCAGATCAGTCACTTCAATGGTGCGGTAGAAACTCTGGCCAAGATCGAAAGTGATATAGTCTTTCACCATCTTTAAGAAGCGTTCTGGAGCAGGGCGGTCGAAACCATATTGTTTCTCTATAAGCTTGATGAGTTCAGGAGAGAGTGCACGGCTGCCCTTGTATTCGTTAAATTCCAGTGTGTTGAGTTGTGCATCTGCATCGTTGACACCGCTAATGCGGCTTGTTGCGCCGACATCAAAGCCTTCCAGCTGGGCAATCATCTGCTCTACCGGGCCACCTGGAGCGGCCTGCACAATAACAAAATTCAGAAGCAGGATTCCCAGCAGTGTTGGAACCAGTAATAACAGACGACGGAGGATATATGCAGCCATTCACAGATACGTTGTTATGATTCTAGGATTTTAGTGTCGATTACAGTTTAGACTCAGGAATGGCCCACCATGTTGTTCTTTCAATACTGTATTTGGGCATTTGGTCAGGGTGAGCCAGTTTGTTGCTGTAAATCACCTGCCAGTTTGGATTATACAGCAGAGGGATTACCTTAAAGTCCCACAGTAGAACACGATCCAGGGCATGAACCAGTGTCACCAGTTCAGACCAGCTTTGAGCCGATGGAATGCGTCGGGTAATTCCATCGGCTGCAGGATTGTTAACACCGGCAAAATTTAACGTGCCGGGTTCATCCCTGCCTTCACTTCCCCAGAAGCTTATCTGTTCCTGTCCAGGTGAGGGGGTGTGGCGGAAGGTATGCAGAATAATGTCGTAATCCAGGTTTTTGATATGTTTGAGATAGCGTGAACTTTCTACTGTGCGCAAATGCATCTCTATGCCAGCCTCGGCAAGGCGTTGTACTTGCCCTTGAATAAGGCGTTCAAGACTTGGATCACCCAATAGTATTTCCATCACAACAGGTTGCCCGCCTTGATTAGTCATCTTACTGTTTTTAAGGGAGTAACCGGCCTGTTTGAAAAGGTTCAATGCATACTTCAGCTTTTCTCGTTTGCTTCTGTTAGCAACCGGAGGCCATCTCTCATTAAACAGTCGAGGAGGTAGTTGGTCTTTCCACTGAGAGAGTAAAGTTAGCTCATTATTCTTCGGAAGCTCAGTTGAGGCGAGCTCGGTACCGGCAAACAGGCTGTTGGCACGATGGGATGAATTATGAAGGAGATGGCTTATGACCCAATCTACATCCAGAAGAGAGGCAATGGCTTCCCTGACCCGAATATCTTGAAACAATGGCTTGCGGCTATTAAATACCAGTGAGAGTGTCTGTGGGTTGTGGTTCACCCAACTGCCCTTGATGAGTATGCCCTCCTCAAGGGCTTTACGGTTATAGCCTTTCTCCCAGAATCTGGGGTCGCTCTCCATGCGCCAGTTAAGTTCGCCACTGTTCACCGCTTCCATAGCGACATTGTTATCGCGGAAAAAGTCGTAGCGGATAATATCAAAATTAAATCGGCCAACATTGACTGGATGATCTTTGGCCCAGTAGTCGGGGTTTCTTTTGTACTCAACGAAACGGCCGGGCTGGAAGCGATGAATTCTGTAAGGCCCGCTGCTCACAGGTATATCGAGAGTGGTTTCGCTGAAATCCCGTTCTTTCCACCAGTGACTTGCCAGCACTGGAAGCTGGCCAAGGAGTAAAGGAAGCTCCCGGTTTTTGTTGTGTTTGAAGGTAAAAAGAACGCGATAGGTTGAAGTGGCCTCTACACTGGCAATGTCCTGATAAAATTGCCGCCAGAATAAATTTCCTTTCTCTGTCAATACTTTAAAGCTGAATACAATATCCTCAGCAGTCACTGGTTGTCCGTCATGAAAGCGGGCAGCAGAGTTAATATAAAATGCAATCCAGTTGTTGTCAGCAGGGCGCTCAATCTTTTCTGCAATTACCCCATACTTCGTTAATGGTTCATTCCAGCTACGCGAAAGAAGGGTGTCGTTAGTATAAAACAGGCCGTAGGGCGACTTTCCGTTTGGTCCGTACAAATTAAAGCTATCAAAGCTGCCAATTTGGGAAACATTCAGAGTTCCTCCTTTAGGTGCGTTCGGGTTTACATACTCAAAATGTTTCATACCCACTCCATGCTTTGGTTTGCCATGGAGTGCGACTGCGTGTGAGAAGGTAATATCACCAGCATCCTTCTGGGGTTCAGCAAAGACGCAGGCAGAGAAAATAATGCTGCTTAATAAAGCAATTATTCTTGGAATAAAGGTCAAGGCTGAACCTTTTGTTGTGATTGTCCTGCCTGAAACTATAGGTGTTTATGTGAGAGCTGCTGCTTCCGCTATGTTTGTTGGTCATGCAGGCAGGGCTGTGATTTGAAATCTGTGATGATTACGGTGTCTGCGGGTAGGCGAGCCGTACAGACTTCACTATTATTTCCTCGGTTTCTTACAGGGAGAATCACTGCAATGAGTTCAGAGGCTTTACATATTCCAGGTCCCGCAAAGTATTTTTTTATGCGGGCTCTCCGGCCATTCTCGCTCAGTGTGGCTGTGGTGACATGTGGTTTGGGCATTGCTTTGGCTTACGGTGCAGGTGAGGGCGACTTTTTTCGTGCAGCTCTGGTGTTGATAGCTGGTATTCTTCTTCAGGGGGCGGTCAACCTGTTTAATGATTATGCCGATATTGCGCTCTGGTCTGGTCGGGATGACCTGTACGCCAGTAATATCATTGAAATGATAAAAAGAAACACCAAAATTGCGGCTGCAATGTCGGTAGTTGCAGGGTTGATGGGTGTGATGCTGGCTTTTCATGCCGGTTGGAAACTTTTCCTGATTGGTTTGTTGGGGCTCCTGGGAGGTTATTTCTACACGGCATCACCAGTTGCTTATAAAAACCGGGGGTTTGGTGTTGTTGGTGTATTTCTGTTTACCGGTGTTTTGATGGTGGCTGGCAGTTATTTGGCTGTGACTGGTAATCTCGGTGGAAATATTTTCCTGTATTCCGTTCCTGTCAGTTTGATTTCCAGTATGTTGCTGCTGGCTAACGAGCTGCGGGATGTTGAGGAAGATATCAGCAACGGTATTGGCACCTTTACTGTGCGGATTGGCTATGGTGCATCTTCTGTTGTTTATCAGCTGTTAGGTGTGGCGGCTCTGGTATCGGCATTGCTTATTGGTTTTTCCGGAGCATTATCCTTTCCCTTTTTGATGATTCTCCCCGTGCTGGCCTTGAAAAAGCCGGTGTACCTTTTGAAGGGGGTTCGAAAGCAATCTGAGCGTAAACGCCTTGTTGAGCTCCCGCCGTTAACCGGGCGTTATTTCCTGATTTTCGGTATTTGTTTTATGGCTGCTATTTAGAATATTTGAAGGGCGACTGTGAGGTCGCCCTTTATGTGATTTAATGGTGGTGTTCGTGGGGATCTTCGCCGTAGTACCAGCTGCTGAGAGCGTCTGAAAATTCGTAGAGATGATGCAGAATATGAAGGCGCTCAAAGATATAGATAGCCGTACCGATTTTTGAAGGGGCATGGTCATGCCCACCATGGCTGTGACCACCGCCATGATCGTGGTCATGGGTTAACAACCCGGCAACAGCCAATAAAAGAGATGTTCCGGACAGTGATATGTTTGTGGCATGCGGAGCTGGGCTAGCTTTGATGATATCGCCCCGAAAGTTCAGGTGAGCATAGTTTCCTAGAGCAGTATTGTCTGCATGTTCAAGGCCTTCCAGAGTATGAAGTATTAGGGCTAGAAGATTGAAGGAAAGGCTGCTCATCTTGCCGTTCTTTAGCGCATGAAGCGAATCTGTACCGTGGTTGTAAAGCTCAAATCCGTGCCAGGCAACAACAAGTCCATTGAATAATGCGCCTTTACTGCCGGTTAGAAATGCCCAGGCCGAGGCAGGTAAACTCTTGTTATCCATCCCCAGCCCCGGCCACTTTTTTGCTAGCAATGAAGACGTTTCCAACATTTTATTCTGATTGCTTAATAGATCCTGAACCTGCTCCTTATCGACGGATATTGAAGATTTCAGGGTGCCGGTGAGAGTTATCCAGCCGGTATTCCAAGTTATGCGAGCCAGCTTCCATTCAGGCTTTTCTTTTAATGTTAAGGAAATGGCCGTTTCCGCCCTCGGAGCTCGGCTGCACGCAAAGGTCATCTGACTATGATCGAGTTTGAAGGTGTCGAGAAGCTCCTCTTGAAGCTGATGGCAGTCTGGTCTTGCGTTTTTGTCCAGGGGGGCGAGGCGAGGGTATGTACCTGGAAGCCCCTGCAGTTTGATGGTAGCCAAAGGTGTGCCATTTACTGAGGCCTGCTCGTTTATCTGAAATGAAGCCGGAGCGCCCTTGGGAAACAGCTCAGTAACCTTTGTGTAACCTATGACTGGTGTAGCCAGAGTTAACAGGCAAAATATGCGAATGGATCTTCGGATAGATGAAAAAAAAGTGCCTTCTGCATCAAAAAATAGAGAAAAATGCCTGTTTTTCACGGAAGTACCATGGCTTCTTTGAGAATGATTCTCAATAATTAGCAGGTATTTCTGTCTATTCCACTTCTGGCAGGTTTATTTTTTATTCATTAGTGAAGTTGTCTCTCTCGACTCCTCTTCAGTTTTGCCAGTGCCTGGCCATCAAGGTGAGCGTGTTCAAGTTTATCGTTCTGGTGAGCACCCTGTTGCCACGGCAATTTATGGTAAAAACCCCGAGAGCTGGTTTCAGAAGAGGGGAATTTCATTATCTGAAACCAGGGGGAGTAATCAAAATCTCCCGGCGTGCAGTAAAGAGGGTTGCGCTGGTACAGGCGATGTCCTTTTTCTTTGTCTTGCATAACCAGTGGTCTGACCGGGAAATTTACAAAACTAAAGGCTTCGGCGATCAGTGTGGCGCAGGTTGTTTTTGGTGTCGGCTGGAGGATTTCCGTGTTTTGGAATAGTACTGATCGCCAGCGGCTTAGAACTCCAGCCGGCATGCTCAGCCTGAGCAAATCCAGAATCTGCCGGATGTCATAAGCTTGCCCTAGTCGTGAAGCGGCAAATGCCAGAACCCGGTTACGATCTTGGGGAGCCAGCCCATCGGGGCGGCAAATACGAAGGTGCTCACCCTTATAAGTGAGAAGAGGGCGAACAACAGTGCCGATGCCCAGTTCACTTTCAATAATAAGTTGCGGGTTACGCTTTGAGCTGCTCGATCGGTCGAAGTGGCGGATCACCGCCCTTTTCAGCTTATCTCCTTCAATATCATCCAAGCGGCCAATATACAGAACGGCATGGCTCCACCGGCTCATAGTCAGCCTCTGGATAATACGTGCAACTCTGGACCGGCCTTCCACCAGAACAACATCGCCTGGTTTCAATTCATGGCGCAGTTCTTCGTAATCGGTCACTGTGGTGGTAATCGGGGTTTCTTGAATCAGCCACTGGCAGGCTTTATCAAAAACAGCGTGGCTGAACATTTTCCATGGCTTGGACCATGGTTTGAAGAGACTGCGCCGGATTCTTCCCTGAATCATTGTCGAGTTCCTCGATTTTGTTGTATTGCACCTCATATACTGACTTCGTAAAGATTGGCGCATATCATCAGCAAAATGGCAGAGAATTATTGCCGTAATATGACGGGGAGAGGGCAATCCTGTGACAGATAAAAAAGACAGAGCGGGTGGCTTGCTGGAACAAGTGGCAGAGGCCAGCAAGAAGGGGGGCTTACCTCCTGTTCATAAATGGAATCCGCCGTTCTGTGGCGATATTGATATGGTGATCAAGCGCGATGGCTCTTGGCACTATATGAATAGCCCCATCGGCCGTGAGCGTATGGTCCGGCTGTTTTCTACGGTTTTGCGTCGGGACGATGATGATTACTTTCTGGTGACGCCGGTTGAGAAGGTTGGTATTCAGGTTGAGGATGTCCCCTTTGTTGCAATATCGGTGGAGGCTATCGAGGTTGATGGGCAGCCTGCTTTAAAGTTTGTGACCAATGTGGGAGATGAGGTTGTCATTGATTGCGCACATCCTCTGCGCGTTGAGCTGGCTCCTGATACGGAAGAACCTGCTCCTTATATCCTTGTCAGGGATCGGCTGGAAGCTCGTATCCATCGTAATGTGTTTTATGAGCTTGTGGGTATCGCTGAGGTGCACAGTATGGGAAAGACGAAGTGGTATGGGGTTGAGAGTTGTGGAGAGTTTTATCCGATAGCTCCAGTACCCTCTGGAGATTTAGATTAGCTCTTACTCTCTCTTTCTAAAGCCACTTGTCGAGGTTGGAAAATGCATGGTTGCCCTATTGTCATGCTAATAAGTGGTTACGGTGTCAGTATTATGGGAAGAGAGTTGTTCCCAGATAGGGGCTGATAGCTGTAACTGCCCCTATGACTGTTCCTCCCATTCCATGGGAGTAGAAGCTTATAGGCAGTAAGGCGGTTATGTAGTAAGGAAGCCCAACGAGTGTTGGGCTTCCAAAAAGTAGAGCGCTTACATGTTTGGATAATTCGGGCCGCCAGCACCTTCTGGTGTTACCCAGGTGATATTCTGGGCTGGATCCTTAATATCACAGGTTTTACAGTGTACGCAGTTCTGTGAGTTGATCTGGAAGCGTTGGCTGCCGTCATCATTATCAACCACTTCATAAACACCGGCCGGGCAGTAGCGCTGGGCGGGTTCATCAAACTTCGGCAGATTATCGCGAATTGGCAAATCAGCATCTTTCAGCTGCAGGTGACATTTCTGATCTTCTTCATGGTTGGTGCTGGACAGGAAAACAGAATCCAGCTTGTTGAAGATCAGCTTGCCGTCTGGCTTTGGATAATCAATCTTCGGACACTCGGAAGCTGGTTTCATCTGAGCGTAATCCGCAGATGGATCACGCAGAGTGAAAGGTAGTTTGCCGTTGAAGATGTTGATATCAAACCAAGCGATAGCGCCACCCATAAAGGCACCAAACTTGTGGAGCAGTGGGCCAAAGTTACGTTGGGCGTGCAGTTCTTCGTGGAGCCAGGAACTTTCAAAAGCAGTAGTAAATGCGGTAAGTTCCTTACCACCTTCGTCACCACCTTTAAACGCTGAAAACACAGACTCAGCCGCCAGCATGCCGGACTTCATGGCGGTGTGAGAGCCTTTGATCTTGGCATTGTTCATGGTGCCGGCATCGCAACCAATCAGCAGGCCGCCTGGGAACGTCATCTTGGGCAATGATTGCAGACCTCCCTTGTTGAGGGCGCGGGCACCGTAGGAAACACGCTTGCCACCCTCAAGGTATTGCTTATAAAGAGGGTTGGTCTTCAGACGCTGGAATTCATCGAATGGGCTAACGTGTGGGTTGGAGTAGTTCAGGTCGGTGATTAGACCAACAACCACCTGATTGTTTTCCAGGTGATACAGGAAACTACCGCCAGTAGAGCCGCTTTCCGTCAGAGGCCAGCCTGCAGAGTGTAGAACGAGGCCAGGCTGGTGCTTCTCGGCAGGGATATCCCACAGCTCTTTAATACCGATACCATAGTGGGAAGGATCTTTGCCTTCGTCGAGTTTGAAGTCATTAATCAGTTTCTTACCGATATGACCACGGCAACCTTCGGCAAACAGGGTGTACTTTGCGCGCAGCTCCATGCCAGGCATGTAGCTGTCTTTATGGGAGCCATCTTCGGCAATACCCATGTCGCCGGTAATGATGCCTTTGACGACACCATCTTCAACGATGGCTTCCTGAGCGGCAAAACCAGGGAAGATTTCTACACCCAGTTGTTCTGCCTGCTCACCCAACCAGCGGCACAGGTTACCAAGGCTGATAATGTAGTTGCCTTCATTGTGCATGGTTTTGTGAGTCATGAAAGCGGGGAATTTCTTGCCACTCTCAGGTCCGGTCAGGTAGTGAATTTCATCGCCGGTGACCGGGGTGTTGAGGGGAGCACCTTTTTCTTTCCAGTCTGGAAAGAGCTCATTTAATGCGCGGGGTTCAAAGACAGCGCCGGAAAGAATATGGGCACCAACTTCTGAACCTTTCTCTACCAGGCAGACAGTCAGTTCCTGCTCGGCTTCTTGAGCCTGTTGCATCAGACGACAGGCTGCGGACAGACCTGACGGGCCACCGCCAACGATGACAACATCAAATTCCATGGATTCACGTTCCATGACAGACCTCCTGCTTGGGCAATACGGCGAATGTAGACTTGTTCGAGTCAAACGCTCGTTTAAATTTTTTCCGCATTATACTGGCGACTTCAGCGAGTGCCAACGGCAACTACGTATATAAAAATTCTTTGTTTATTTATTTGTCTCCTTTATTGATGCAGGGCGGCATAGGTAGTTGTGTGTCAAACATGCGTTTGAATACGTACTGTGCTGCTGATACAATCAGTCCCGCGAAGGGGGTGAGTAGCCTGCGCCTGCTCTTTTGATGCAGGGCAGCGGTTGTACTCACAAACCGCTCCAGCCCAACAACGAAAAGGAAGGCTGCATACATATGAAGGTTCTTGTAGCTGTCAAACGCGTAATCGACTACAACGTCAAGGTTCGCGTTAAGTCTGACAATACAGATGTTGATCTGACCAACGTAAAAATGGCCATCAACCCTTTCTGCGAAATCGCCGTTGAAGAAGCCGTGCGGTTAAAAGAGCAGGGTGTTGCCACTGAAATCGTCGTAGTGTCCATGGGTCCTAAAGCTTGCCAGGAGCAGATTCGTACCGCTCTGGCGCTGGGTGCTGACCGTGGTATTCAGGTAGAAACTGAAGACAAACTCGACTCTCTGGCTGTTGCCAAGCTGCTGAAAGCAGTTTACGAAGAAGAAAAGCCTGAGCTTGTTATCCTTGGCAAGCAGGCTATCGATAGTGATAACAACCAGACTGGCCAGATGCTGGCTGCACTGGCAGGTCTGCCTCAGGGTACTTTCGCTTCTGAAGTGAAAGTGGCTGACGGCAAAGTGAATGTCACTCGTGAAATTGATGGTGGTCTGCAAACTGTTGCGCTGAACCTGCCTGCGATTGTGACCACTGATCTGCGTTTGAATGAGCCTCGTTATGCTTCACTACCTAACATCATGAAGGCCAAGCGCAAACCTTTGGCTGTGAAGACTCCTGCTGAGTACGGCGTAGAAACTGCCTCGACTATTACTCAACTGAAAGTAGAAGCTCCTGCTGAACGTCAGGCCGGTATTAAGGTTGGCAGCGTGGATGAGCTGGTTGAGAAACTCAAGAATGAGGCGAAGGTGATCTGATGAGCATTCTGGTAATAGCTGAACACGACAATGCCAGCCTGAATGCAGCGACGCTGGCTGTAGTAACCGCTGCCAAAGCAGTTGGTGGAGATGTGGATGTACTGGTTGCTGGTACCTCCTGTGGTTCTGTAGCGGAAGCAGCTGCTCAGGTTGATGGTGTAAGCAAGGTTCTGGTTGCCGACAGCGCTTCCTTTGAGAACCAACTGGCTGAAAACGTGAGCTTGCTGATTGCTGAAGTCGGTAAGGATTACAGTCATATCATGGCTCCTGCGACCACTAACGGTAAGAATATTCTGCCTCGCGTAGCGGCTCTGCTGGACGTGGATCAGATTTCTGACATTGTTAGCGTTGAAAGTGCCGATACTTTCAAACGTCCAATCTATGCTGGTAACGCTATCGCAACGGTTCAGTCTTCTGCGGCTGTGAAAGTGATCACTGTTCGTGGTACTGCGTTCGATAAAGCTGCTGCCACTGGCGGTTCTGCTGCTGTTGAACAGCTGGGTGCTGCCCATGATGCCGGTACTTCTGCCTTTGTTGGTGAAGAACTGGCCAAGTCTGACCGTCCGGAACTGGCTGCTGCCGGTATCGTAGTTTCCGGTGGTCGTGGTATGGGTAACGGTGAGAACTTTGAAATTCTCTACAGTCTGGCAGACAAACTGGGTGCGGCTGTTGGTGCATCCCGTGCGGCTGTTGACGCCGGCTTTGTGCCTAACGATATGCAGGTTGGTCAAACCGGCAAGATCGTTGCTCCTGAACTGTACGTGGCTGTTGGTATCTCTGGTGCCATCCAGCATTTGGCGGGTATGAAAGAGTCCAAAATCATTGTTGCTATCAACAAGGATGAAGAAGCTCCTATCTTCCAGGTGGCAGACTACGGTCTGGTTGCTGATTTGTTTGAAGCTGTACCAGAGATGACCGGCAAGGTTTAACTCTTGGTGTAGTAATAAATGTAGTATTGCACTGGCCCTGTGCAGAAAACCCGTATCAGCTTTTTGATGCGGGTTTTTTAGTGTCCAAAACTTTTGTTTGGGTTGCTGTGGCACAGAAAAAGCAGGTAATAATCGGGAGTGGGCAGAGCTTGAAAGCTCAGGTTATTCTCAGCAGGTTTCCCTGCTAACTGTTATGGCAGTGGAATGGTTCTTCTGTTGAGATGTGTTTGCTCTTCCTCCATGAAAAAAATTATTACTCTGTTTGTCGTTTTTAAATGGATGTACGGTTGTTGCCGTAACCGATGCTGTGGTATCAACTGCTGTTGATGTTGTGGCCGTGACAGTGAAGGGTACTGTTGCATTTCAGGGTTGATACTAGGGTTGTTGGTGCTGTAATTCCCGATGGAGATGATGAAGATGTCGACTGACAGTTCTTTCATCTGTTTATCAGAAAAATAAAAATGAAAAACGAGGGTGGACGTGTGAGTTTTCTGGCGAAAACACCAAAGCCGCCGTATTTTGCTGTTATTTTTTCTTCAATTCGCACAGAAGGAGATAATGGCTACGGCGATATGGCTACTCGTATGGTTGAGCTGGCTTCAGAGCAGCCAGGTTTTCTCGGTGTGGAATCAGCACGGGAAAGCATGGGGGTTACTGTTTCCTACTGGCAAGACCTCGAATCGATTCAGGCATGGAAGAAAAATGTTGAACATTGCGAAGCCCGACAGCTTGGTCGCGAGCAGTGGTATTCAGAATTCAAGGTAAGAATCAGCAGGGTTGAACGGGAGTATGGTGTCTGATGAATACTTCATTATCGCAGTCCAACAATCCTAAAGATGCCTCGGGCAGTATTGCCAATGTATTTGGTACATTTCTAAAGCTTGGTTTGACTTCTTTTGGTGGCCCTGTCGCCCATCTTGGTTACTTTCATAAGGAATTGGTAGAAAAACAGCGCTGGGTGAGCGAAAGCCAATATGCTCAGTTGCTGGCTATTTGTCAGTTTTTGCCCGGCCCGGCCAGTAGTCAGCTTGGATTTGCTTTGGGATTACTGCGTTCTGGTTGGTTTGGCGCCCTGGCTGCTTTTATAGGCTTTACACTTCCTTCTGCGCTGTTACTGGTTGCTTTTGCCTCAGCTCTTCCTTATCTCTCAGGTTCGGTTGGTGAGGCGGCTATTCATGGTTTGAAGCTGGTGGCTTGTGCCGTAGTGGCGGATGCCGTTTTGGGTATGTTTAAGAAGTTATGCCCAGATACTCAACGGCGCAGTATTGCTGTTGTTGCGGCCGGTGTTCTGTTGCTGGTGGGTTCGGCCTGGGTTCAAATCTTGGTTGTGCTTGGTGGGGCTGCCGCTGGAATTTGGTTGTGTCGGGAGGTGACGGCGGAAGCCCAGGTCTCTCTCAAAGTTTCTTATGGTAAGCGTACCGGCCTGGCTCTTTTGGTTTTGTTTGTCCTCTTTTTTATTGCCCTGACGTTGTTTGCTGATCATTCCAGATTGTTGGGGTTGGCGAATGCTTTTTATAGAGCAGGAGCCTTGGTGTTTGGTGGCGGGCATGTTGTTCTGCCGTTGCTTGAAGACTCTGTTGTTGCCAGTGGTTGGGTAGGCAGCGAAAGCTTTTTAGCAGGCTATGGTGCATCACAGGCTATTCCTGGGCCGATGTTTTCTTTTTCTGCTTACCTCGGTGCCATTGTGCCGAATGAATTTGGTAGTGTGGCTGGTGCTTCTGTAGCACTATTGTTTATGTTTGTGCCTGGTTTTCTGCTGGTTTCTGCTGCGTTGCCGCTATGGCAGTCTATCTCTCACAATAGAATGGCAGGGCGTGTGATTGCAGGTGTAAATGCTGCTGTTGTCGGGTTGTTGGGGGCTGCTCTGTATGATCCAGTGTTCACATCCGGAGTTAAAGATGGCGCTGATTTGGCAGTCGTGTTGATAGGTTTTGCCATGCTTGCCGTTTGGAAACAGTCGGCACTCCGCGTGGTTGCCTGGTGCGTGGTTGTCAGTGTTTTACTGTCGTTTGCGAAAATGTAGTTGGTCTTTATAGGTATTAACTGTATTGGATTAACATTGATGCCCCAATGGCTCTCTATGCTTCTATGCTGTTCTGATGAGGGAAATTATCCGCTGGTGGATTCTTTTGATTTGCTCATCATGTAACAACTTACACAGGAAGATGACAGAGGGGTAGTTATTGATGGCTGGTAAAAAACTGACAACAGTCACTGGTTGCCCGGTCGCCCATAATCAAGATGTAATGACGGCTGGTTCAAGAGGTCCTCAACTTCTACAGGATGTGTGGTTTTTAGAGAAGCTTGCGCATTTTGATCGAGAGGTTATTCCCGAAAGGCGTATGCATGCCAAAGGTTCTGGAGCCTATGGCACCTTTACTGTTACTCATGATATTTCCAAGTTTACCAAGGCAAATATCTTTTCAGAGGTTGGTAAGAAAACCGATCTTTTTGTCCGTTTCTCAACCGTTGCTGGAGAGCGTGGCGCTGCCGATGCAGAAAGGGATATTCGTGGCTTTGCCGTGAAATTCTATACGGAAGAAGGGAACTGGGATCTTGTCGGCAATAACACGCCTGTGTTTTTCCTTCGTGATCCGCTGAAGTTTCCGGATCTCAATCATGCCGTGAAGCGTGACCCAAAAACCAATATGCGCAGCGCCAGGAATAACTGGGATTTTTGGACGTCATTGCCCGAAGCGCTTCATCAAATCACTATTGTTATGAGTGACAGGGGGATTCCTGCCACCTACCGTCATATGCATGGTTTTGGTAGTCACACCTTCAGCTTTATTAATGCAGACAATGAACGCTTCTGGGTGAAGTTCCACCTGAAATCACAACAAGGTATAAAGAATCTGACCGATGAGGAGTCAGAGAAACTGGTGGGTAAAGACCGGGAAAGTCATCAGAAGGACCTGTTTGAAAGCATTGAGAAGGGCGATTATCCAAAATGGAATCTTAAGGTTCAGGTGATGTCGGAGGCGGCTGCCGCGGAGGTTTCTTATAATCCCTTTGATCTGACCAAGGTTTGGCCTCATAAGGATTACCCATTAATGGATGTGGGTGTTATGGAGCTGAATCGTAACCCTGAAAACTACTTTGCTGAAGTAGAGCAATCTGCATTCAACCCGGCGAGTATTGTTCCTGGTATCGGTTTCTCACCAGATAAAATGCTCCAGGGGCGCCTGTTTTCTTATGGTGATGCCCAGCGTTACCGACTGGGTGTGAATCATAATTCTATTCCTGTTAATGCTCCCCATTGCCCGGTTCATGGTTACCACCGTGATGGTCAGATGCGGGTAGATGGTAACTATGGCAGCACCATTGGTTACGAGCCCAACAGTGAAGGGGAATGGCGGGAGCAGCCAGAATATGGCGAGCCACCTCTCGAACTGAGTGGAGCTGCTGCTCACTGGGATCACCGGGAGGATAAAGACTATTTCACCCAGGCTGGTGATTTGTTCCGGCTGATGTCTGCTGGGCAGCAAAAGTTATTGTTTGAAAACACCGCCCGTTCCATTGGTGATGCGCCTAAGGATATTCAATTGCGTCATATCTGCCACTGTATGCAGGCAGACAAAGCTTATGGAGAGGGAGTCGCAATAGCTTTGGATATACCGATGTCTGATCTTTGATGTCAACAGAGCCTGGTGTCGTTTAGTACCTCTCATTAAAGTCCTGCCATTCAAATCCTTTTTTCGGGTGTGAATGGCAGCTCTTCTCCCGTCTTTCTCTTTCTGGTAGTTATTCCTGATCTTGAATTTATGACCTGTTTCCAGCAGACTCCGAGCTTTTCCAACAAAACGAAGTGTTGTCAATGTCTCAATACGAATCCATGGAACAAAAAGCCAGCTACGGTATCGGTCGTCAAATGGGTGACCAGCTTGCCCGTCAGACTTTTGAAGGTCTGGATATCGCTGCTGTTCAGCAAGGCTTAGCGGATTCCCTGAATGGTGAGGAGATGGCCGTTGCTCCAGAAGCTATCAATGAAGCTTTCCAGATTATCACCAAGAAAATGCAGGAAGCTTCCGAAGCCCAGTCTGCTGATGCTATCGCGGCTGGTAACGATTTTCTGGCTGATAATGCTGCCCGTGAAGGTGTAACAACGACGGAATCCGGCCTGCAGTACGAAGTTCTGATAAAAGGCGACGGTGAAGCTGTTTCTAAAGACAATACTGTTCGTGTTCACTATCACGGTACCATGATTGACGGTACTGTTTTCGATAGCTCCGTTGCACGTAACGATCCAGCTGAGTTCCCTGTTACTGGTGTTATCGCAGGTTGGGTTGAAGCTCTGCAGCTGATGGTTGTAGGCGACAAGTTCAAGTTGTTTATTCCTCAGGATCTGGCTTACGGCGCTAATGGCGCTGGCTCCATCCCTCCATACTCTGTATTGGTTTTTGAAGTGGAAGTTCTGGCAGTTGTTGCCTGAAACTAGCCCCATCTAAATAACAGCAGCCTTTTTGGAGGCTGTTGTTATTTTTCTGAAGCTATTTACCAGCCCCCTTGAAGTGGTATGCTGTTTCTTTGCATTTCTCTGTTTCTCTCTGGGGAAATGAAAATGATGTTTGGATGTAAACGGCAGGATGCCACTACTAATAACGATAATATATGGGGTGCTTTGTGGCTCTCATTCGTGTTCTGGTAGCAGATGACCATGAGCTTGTAAGGTGTGGTCTTGTTCGCATGCTGGCAGATATCCAGGGTGTTGATGTTGTCGGGGAAGCATGTTCAGGTGAAGACGTTCAGGCCTTCTGTCGTACAACACCTGTCGACATAGTTTTGATGGATATCCGGATGCCGGGTATGGGGGGGGTTAGAAGCCACTCGTCGTTTGGCGGCCAGTTGTCCTGACGCTAAAGTTATCGCTCTATCCGCATTGGATGATGCCGTTCATTCTCGAAAAATTCTTGAAGCTGGTGCCTGGGGTTATCTCACTAAAGGTGGTGATCTTCAAGAGATGGTACGGGCAATAAACAGTGTTTATTCCGGCCAGCGTTATATCTGTCCCAATATCGCCCAAGAGATTGCTGTTCAATCCTTTACCCAAACTTCCAATCCCTTTGATGCGTTGTCACCTCAGGAGTTTCAGGTGGCAATGATGGTCATCGATTGTTTCAAGGTTTCACACATTGCTGAACAAATGAAAATTGAAACCAAAACCGTGAACAGCTATCGCTATCGGATTTTTGAAAAGCTAAGTGTGAAGAATGACGTTGCTCTGGCGAGGCTGGCCATTCGCTATGGCTTGGTAGAAGTTGGCCCTCCCCAAGAGAAGGGCGCGCTGGATGTCGTCAGCTGACGTTATTTAGCGGTTGGCGTTGGGACGCCCACCTGTTTCTTTTTGAAGTGGTAGCGAACTTTGTTATGTACCACTTCGAAATACACGCCGTCTTGGTAAAGACGTTCCGAAATGGTTTCCGGCAGCATGCCGGTATCGAACATAATATTAAGGTGATATCGGAATGCTGAGCGATGTTGCACCATCTCCCGGTATAGAGAAAAATTCAGGCCAGTTTCCAGAAAGGTAATAAACATAGACGTGTAGGTTTTCATCCTCTCCATTAATTGTTTTCTGGTTTTTCCTTCCAGGTTTTCATGCCAGTGACTCATGGCGTCAACTCCAGGCTCACAGGTTTCACTGGTTTGCCTGAGGACGCTTTCCGTACTTCCTGTCGGTTGAGATTGAATACAAGCAAACACGGCATCTTCTGGTGAAGTGTTGCTGCCATTGTAAAATCTTCCGGAGGCTTGTTTTGTTGTCCATTCTTTTATTTTGTTAGTGAATTCGCTGGTTAGTATTGCTGTGGGAGCCGCCTGTTGAGTGATATTCATAGAGCGCTCGTGGGTGCTGGTCTCAAGTTCTTTTATGGCTTCTTTCATGAAACTCTCATAGCTTTTCTTGGGCTCAGCTTTGCGGCCCATCTCCAGCCAAGCCAGATAGTGATCTCGCAGCATATAGCGGAAGCCAAGAGTGAGGCGCCCTATGGAGTGGCGGTTCCAGGCTGCAGTCGTTGAACCATAACTTAGTGCCAGCGGTCGCATCTCTTTGGAGAGGCGCTCTTTTCTCTCTGCAATCTTTATGTCCTTCTTTGACTGTGTTGCAGGCTTTTCAAGAGGTGTCGGGGCGGCGTACAAGTATGCGGAAGAGCTGAGTATAAGCGCGCAGCTAATGACCTTGAACAGTTTCACTGATCTCATCCTTGAGGGTGGTGATTGTTGTGAGTCTAGCAAAGCCGTGCTGGGATGCTTTTCTGAAGTGAGCCTGAGAGGTACTCTAGAGTTCTCGACTCCTTATACAGAACTTTTTTGGCCTGCCTGTATGTCATCGCAATCTACTTCACCTTTTGACCATAAAGCTTTTTTGAGAACAGCATCGGAACAACCTGGCGTGTATCAGATGTTGGATGGAAACGGAGAAAAGCTCTATGTAGGTAAAGCCAAATCCCTGAAGAAAAGGCTGGCCAGTTATTTTCGCCCTCAGGGGCGCAGTGTTAAAACAACGGCGATGGTTGAGAAAATTCGTTCCATCGAAACCATTGTTACCAATAGCGAAGGGGAGGCGCTGATCCTTGAGCAGAATCTAATCAAGGACAATCGCCCCCCTTATAATATTCTGCTCAGGGATGACAAATCCTATCCATTTATTTTCCTGTCGGAAGGGCGCTGGCCACGCCTGGCCCTGCATCGTGGCGCCAAGCGAAAGAAAGGGCGTTACTTTGGTCCTTATCCCAGTTCTGGTGCAGCTCGAGAGAGTCTGGTGCTGTTGCAAAAGGTTTTCCGGGTGCGGCAATGTGAAGACAGTTATTTTCGTAACCGTACCCGTCCGTGTCTTCAATACCAGATTCAGCGCTGTAAAGGCCCTTGTGTTGATCTGGTTGATGAGGGTGAATACTTGCAGGATGTGCAGGATTCCATCGGATTTCTGGAGGGAAAGAATCAGGAGCTTATTTACGATCTGATTTCCCGTATGGAGCAGGCTTCCGAAAAATTGGAGTTTGAAGCAGCCGCAGATTATCGAGACAGTATTCACTATCTGCGTAAGGTGCAGGAGAAGCAGGTGATTGCAGTGGATTCTGGTGATGCTGATATTGTCGGGGTTGTGAGTGAGCCGGGTGGAAGTTGTGTGCTGGTAATGTTTGTGCGCCGGGGTCAGGTTCTGGGAACGCGGCATTTCTTTCCTGATTTTAGTCACGAAGATGGTCTTGCCGAAAACCTTGAAAGCTTTCTGGGGCAGTTCTATATCAGCCTTGCAGGGCGCCGTGACTTCCCCCGGGATATTATTCTTCCCGTGGCAATTGCTGGGCATGAAGCGCTGTCAGAGGCAGTTCGTTCTGTGGCGGGCAAGGCTGTGACCCTGCGCCATAAAGTCAGAGGCCAGAGAAAAGACTGGCTGGCACTGGCTGAACGTAATGCCCGCCATACGCTGACATCCCATCTTGCCGATCGTCGTAATATTTATGAGCGTTTCCTTTCGCTTCAGCAGGCGTTGTCTCTCAACTCTATGCCGGAACGTATCGAGTGTTTCGATATCAGTCATACCATGGGTGAAGGCACAGTAGCTTCCTGTGTGGTCTTCGATCAGGAGGGTGCCCGCAAGAGTGATTACCGACGTTTTAATATCAGCGGTATTACTCCCGGGGATGATTATGCCGCTATTCATCAGGCCGTTGAACGCCGCTACTGCCGGGTTTTAAGAGAAGAGGGTGTGCTGCCTGATCTTTTATTGATTGATGGTGGGTTAGGGCAGCTGAATAAGGCTATGGAAGTGATGAGCAGTTTGCAGCTGGATCATATTACTGTATTTGGTGTGGCAAAGGGTGAAACCAGGAAGCCGGGGCTGGAAGTGCTGATTAACGGACGCACCAATAAAGAGTACGCTCTGGATGCTTCCACACCGGGTCTGCACCTCGTGCAGCAGGTGCGGGATGAGTCCCACCGATTTGCCATTACCGGTCATCGTCAGAGGCGAGATAAAAAGCGAGCCCGCTCCCAGTTGGAAGATATTCCCGGTGTTGGCGCAAAGAGAAGGGCAGCTTTGCTGTCGTTCTTTGGCAGTGTCAAAGGTGTAAGGGAAGCTACGGTTGAGGAGTTGTCGAAAGTGCAGGGCGTTAGTCAAGCTATGGCCCAGCAAATACACGATGCTCTGAGTGCCGGTTGAAACTCGTTTTTTTTGCTATGCCATTACGGTGGGCAAGTCTGGTAGACTTGCCTTCGGGCAGTACGCCCAAGATCAAGGACTTAAGCCGTACACCATGAATATTCCGAACATACTTACCCTTATTCGTCTGCTGTTGATCCCGGTAATCGTGGTGATTCATTACCTGCCATTCCAATGGACTTATCTTGTGGCAGCTGTTGTCTTTATGGTGGCGTCGTTCACCGACTGGTTTGATGGTTATCTGGCTCGCCGTCTGAACCAGACAACACCATTTGGTGCCTTTCTTGATCCGGTCGCTGATAAGGTGATGGTGGCCGTCGCTCTGGCGATTCTTATTGAAAAATTTGATAGCCCGATGATGACGATCCCTGGCCTTATTATTATCAGTCGTGAAATTGTGATCTCTGCACTGCGTGAGTGGATGGCAGAGCTCGGCAAACGCACCAGCGTGGCGGTTAACTTTATTGGCAAGCTGAAAACCACGGCGCAGATGGGCTCTATTACTTTGCTTCTGCTGACTAAGGGGAATGAGTTGGGCGAAGGGTTGGTGGGGTTTGCTGGTTTAATGCTTTTGCTGGTGGCTGCAGTTCTGACTATTTGGTCGATGATTGTGTATTTGAAAGCGGCATGGCCTGATCTCACCCCTTTTAAAGAAGATAAATAAAACTCTTTATATATCAGCGTATTGACATATAAGCGTAGATTCATAAAATAGCGCTCGTCTTCTGGGGAAGTCTAGGCAGAAAGACGAAATGCGGGAATAGCTCAGCTGGTAGAGCACAACCTTGCCAAGGTTGGGGTCGCGAGTTCGAATCTCGTTTCCCGC
>NZ_CAMZOG010000076.1 GCF_947331445.1 Parendozoicomonas sp. Alg238-R29
CGCCGAGCAGACGAACGCTACCAGCAAGAACAGGTAGAGTACGAAGAGAAAATAGAGAAACGCAATAAGCGCAAGCATCCCGGCAAAGCGCCAAAGCCACCGGAACCAGGTGCAGGGGACAAAGACCAGGTCAACCTGACAGACGACGAATCTCGTATTATGCCCACTGCCGGTGGTGCATTCGAACAAGCCTACAATGCCCAGGCGTCTGTAGACATCGGGAGTGGTCTGATCGTGACACGTCATGTGACTCAGGCACCGAATGACAAAAAAGAAGTTGAGCCAACACTCAGACAGTTACGCATACTGGCCCCCGTGCTTGGAAAAGCTGAGGGGTTACTGGCCGACACGGGCTACTTCAGCGAGGCTAATGTCTGCGCTGTGGATAAAGAAGAACTGACACCCTACATTGCTATAAAACGGGATGAGCACAACCCGCCCCCCTTGCAGCGTTTCCAGCCGGACCCGCCAGTCCCGGATGATGACGCCAGCGCTTTGGAGTGGATGCGCTGGCGCTTGCAGACACAAGAAGGGCGAGCCATCTACAGCCGACGAAAATGCACGATAGAGCCCACCTTCGGAATACAGAAGGAGGCAATGGGATATCGGCGATTCCTGGTGCGGGGACTGGAAGTGGTCTCGAAAGAGTGGGATCTGGTCTGCCTGACATTCAACCTGCGCCGAATGTTCAACCTGAAGCAAGTCGATGATAAAAAATGGCTGGCTCTGGTGCTTTATTGGCTTGTAGTCAGCCACTGTCTCATGAGGTTACGCTGGCGTTCTGTTTGAGTAAGTGACCTCTGAAGGCAGATATGAGCTCTGTAGGCCGATATGATCAAAAAGGACTCAAATGGACGGGCCAGTCCGACAGGCTGCTAGCCACTTATACCACGCTTGATAAAGCTCCTTACTTTTTTGGTAATGCTCCCAATGGGTTTGCGCTGTCTTTTAACATCGGTTTAAGGAATGCAGATGACAATGTATATCCCCATACCTTTGCTTACCCACAGGGTAGTGTTGGCTGGTCTTTCAAAAGTGGAAGCAATCCTGAAAACGCAATCTATGAGTTTGATTTATCCGCTGGAGGCAAACTCTGGTCGGAGGGAGAACACAAATACACCATCACCGTGGTTGTTGATGACAAACATACCTGTGCAGTTACCACTAACCCAAAGTCTGATTTATGGGTTGATACTGTGAAAAAGTGCGATATGGCGTTAGCGCCTGACAGCAATATTAAAGTCACTTTTGCTGATGCAGGAGAAAAATAATGGGTTCTTCACGGCAAGCACGGCGCTTTCTGATTCTGATTTGTGTGACAACAACCTGGACCTCAAGCTGCAACTATCGCCTTTAGCAACAGTAGTCATTTGAAAATTACTCTAACACCTGTTCATTGAACAGGTGTTAGAGTAGAACTCAGAGGGTTGGGTTAATTTGGAACACGGACCCAGCCCTCCATTAATACTCGAGCACTACGGCTCATAATGGCTTTAGTCGCTTGCCACCGATCATCAACCAGTATCGCTTCAGCACCCACTTTCAACGTACCAGATGGATGACCAAAGCGGACAGCCTGACGTTCGCCACCTCCAGCTGCCAGATTCACCAAAGTTCCGGGAATTGCTGCTGCTGTACCAATAGCAACGGCAGCGGTTCCCATCATGGCATGATGCAATTTCCCCATAGATAGAGCTCGCACCAGCAGATCAATCTCTCCAGCTTCAACGTTTTTTCCACTGGATGAAACATAACTCTCTGGTTGAGCGACAAAAGCAATCTTTGGCGTGTGCTGGCGCTGGATAGCCTCTTCAATAGAAGAGATCAATCCCATCTTTAAAGCACCATAAGCCCGAATGGTTTCAAAGCGATCCAAAGCCTGCACATTATTATTGATATCATCTTGCAGCTCTGTACCGGTGTAACCAATATCTTCGGCATTCACAAAAACGGTGGGAATACCGGCATTGATCATGGTGGCTTTGAATGTTCCGATACCAGGCACTTTCAGGTCATCGACCAGATTCCCCGTGGGAAACATGGAACCCTCGCCATCGGCAGGATTCATAAATTCAACCTGAACCTCTGCCGCCGGGAATGTTACGCCATCCAGTTCAAATTCACCGGTCTCCTGCACTTCACCATTGGTAATGGGAATATGGGCGACTATGGTCTTCTTAATATTCGCCTGCCAAATACGAACAACTGCCAAACCATTCTCAGGAATACGACTGTTATCAACTAAACCGTTACTGATAGCAAAAGCACCGACGGCTGCCGTTAAATTACCGCAGTTACCACTCCAATCGACAAAGGGTTTATCAATAGAGACCTGACCGAACAGGTAATCAACATCATGATCTGGTTGAGCGCTTTTCGACAGAATGACTGTTTTGCTGGTACTGGATGTTGCCCCACCCATACCATCAATCTGCTTGGCATAAGGATCAGGACTACCTATGACCCGCAACAACAAAGCATCTCTGGCTGCTCCCGGTTGCTGTGCAGCTTCAGGTAAATCCGTAAGTTTGAAAAACACACCCTTACTGGTTCCCCCCCGCATATAGGTTGCAGGGATTTTTATTTGAGGGGCATAACTCATGCGACCACGTCCTGTGCCAGAAAGTCTTTGGCGAAACGCTGGAGTACACCACCGGCATCATACACAGACACTTCTTCGGCAGTATCCAGGCGACAGGTTACTGGAACCTCAACAGTTTCGCCGTTATTACGATGTACAAGCAGGGTCAGAGTTGCGCCCGGTGTACGATCACCCAGAACATCGTAGGTTTCTGTTCCATCCAGACCGATAGTCTTGCGGGTTGTCCCCGACTGGAACTGCAGAGGAAGAACGCCCATACCCACCAGATTGGTACGGTGGATGCGTTCAAAACCTTCAGCAACAATGGCTTCAACACCGGCAAGGCGAACACCTTTTGCTGCCCAGTCACGGGAAGAACCCTGGCCATAATCAGCACCCGCCACAATAATCAGCGGCTGCTTACGCTCCATATAGGTTTCAATGGCTTCCCACATCCGGGTTTCTTTACCTTCCGGCTCAACCCGCGCCAAAGAGCCTTGCTTCACTTCACCGATATTATCCAGACACATTTCATTCAGCAGTTTTGGATTGGCGAAGGTGGCACGCTGGGCTGTGAGATGATCGCCACGGTGAGTAGCGTAAGAATTAAAATCTTCTTCCGGCAGCCCCATCTTATCCAGATATTCGCCCGCAGCACTGGATGCCAGAATGGCATTGGAAGGTGACAGGTGATCAGTGGTGATGTTGTCACCCAACACTGCCAGCGGACGCATACCTTTGAGGGCACGCTTTCCAGCCAGTGCACCTTCCCAATACGGAGGACGGCGAATATAAGTACTCATTGGGCGCCAGTCATAGAGTGGGCTCTCGGCTTCTTCAATTTTTCCGAGATCAAACATGGGAATATAAACCTGCTTAAACTGCTCAGGCTTCACATGTTCAGCAACAATGGCATCAATTTCTTCGTCACTGGGCCAAATATCTTTCAAGGTAATCGGAGTACCTTGTGGATCGGTTCCGAGAACATCTTTCTCAATATCAAAACGTACCGTACCGGCAATGGCATACGCCACAACAAGTGGAGGCGATGCCAGGAAAGCCTGTTTTGCATAAGGATGGATACGGCCATCAAAGTTACGGTTGCCAGACAACACCGCTGTGGAATACAAGTCCCGATCAATCACTTCTTTCTGGATGTCGGGATCAAGGGCGCCACTCATGCCATTACAGGTTGTGCAGGCATAGGCGACAATGCCAAAACCAAGCTTTTCAAGCTCAGGCAGAAGGCCAGCTTCTTCGAGATAAAGCTTGGCTACTTTGGAACCGGGCGCAAAGGATGATTTCACCCAGGGCTTACGAATCAATCCCAGCTCGTTAGCTTTACGTGCTACAAGACCGGCCGCAACAACGTTGCGCGGGTTGGAAGTATTGGTACAGCTGGTAATAGCTGCGATGATCACCGCACCATCAGGCATCAAACCTTCAGACTCTTCTGCCTGGGCTTTATCCAGATCAACGGCAATACCACGCTCATTGAGATCAGAGGTGGGCAAACGGCGATGTGGATTGGAAGGGCCAGCCATATTGCGACCAACAGTCGACAGATCAAAGGTCAGAACACGTTCGTATTCCGCCGTTTTCAAACTCTCTGCCCACAGACCTGTTGCTCTGGCGTAGTTCTCAACCAGTTCAACCTGCTCAGGCTCACGGCCTGTCAACTTCAGGTAATCAATAGTCTGCTCATCGATATAGAACATACCTGCAGAAGCACCGTATTCCGGTGTCATATTCGAGATAGTCGCCCTGTCTCCGACGGTGAGCGTGGAAGCGCCTTCTCCAAAGAATTCCAAATAGGAAGAAACCACACGCTCTTTACGCAGGAATTCAGTAATCGCCAGAACTATATCAGTGGCGGTAATACCCGGCTGACGTCTACCTACAAGTTCAACACCCACAATATCCGGCAGGCGCATCATCGACGGACGCCCCAGCATCACGGTTTCCGCTTCCAAACCACCAACACCAATAGCAATAACACCCAGAGCATCAACATGAGGGGTGTGGCTGTCGGTTCCTACACAGGTATCAGGAAAAGCTATACCGTCACGAGTCTGAATAACCGGTGACATTTTTTCGAGATTGATCTGGTGCATAATGCCGTTACCGGCAGGAATTACATCGACATTTTTGAAAGCGGTTTTGGTCCACTCAATAAAGTGGAAACGATCTTCATTGCGACGCTCTTCAATGGCTCGGTTCTTTTCAAAAGCTTCAGAATCAAAACCTGCCGCTTCAACCGCCAGAGAGTGGTCAACAATTAACTGTGTGGGAACCACCGGGTTTACTTTTGAGGGGTCACCACCCTGCTCCGCAATGGCGTCCCGCAGGCCAGCAAGGTCAACCAAAGCTGTCTGCCCCAGAATGTCGTGACAAACAACACGGGCTGGGTACCAGGGGAAATCCAGATCCCGTTTGCGCTCAATAATCTGCTTCAGAGAAGCTGTTAAGGTTTCCGGAGAACAGCGACGTACCAGCTGTTCGGCCAGTACACGAGAGGTATAGGGGAGCTTTTCATAGGCTCCGGGCTGAATGGCTTCGACCGCTTCGCGGGTGTCGAAGTAATCCAGGTTCGTGTCGGAAAGTTGCTTACGATATAAGGTGTTTACGTGTTCAGCCATGATGACAGCAATCCAATTGGCAAATTTCTATAACTTTTATAATGAGTCAGGCCAGAATTCGGATAACTCTTACCGCACTTATCCCAAGCAAGAACTATCTGAATTCTGGCCGGCAAGTAGCACACTTGCCGGCCAAAAATCAGGCGCGATCCTGAATATCAACCCACTCAGCACTATCCGGGCCGGTGTAATCTGCAGACGGACGGATAATCCGGTTATTGCTGCGCTGTTCCATCACATGGGCAGTCCAGCCTGCTACCCGTGAGCAAACAAAGATTGGGGTAAACAACTTGGTGGGAATATCCATAAAGTTGTAAGCGGAGGCATGGAAGAAGTCAGCATTACAGAACAGCTTTTTCTCGCGCCACATTACAGATTCAACCCGATCAGAAACGGCATACAGACATGTGTCGCCCACCTCTTCGGAAAGCTTCTTGGACCACTCTTTGATAATGGCATTCCGTGGATCAGACTCACGATAAATCGCATGACCAAAGCCCATGATCTTATCTTTACGGGCCAGCATGCCCATAACCGCTTCTTCGGCTTCATCGGCAGAGTTCCACTGCTCAATCATATCCATAGCCGCTTCATTGGCACCACCATGGAGAGGGCCACGAAGAGAACCAATGGCTCCAGTGACACAGCTGTGGACATCAGAAAGAGTGGAAGCACACACACGGGCAGTAAATGTTGAAGCGTTAAATTCATGTTCAGCGTACAGAATCAGCGAGGCATGCATGACTTTTACATGCAGAGACTCTGGCTTCTTGTTATGAAGAGTCCAGAGGAACTGTTCAGCAATAGAGTCAGCTTCAGTTTCGGTTTCAACACGAATACCGTTATGGCTGAAGTTGTACCAATAGTTGATCATGCCAGGGAAAGTCGCGAGCATGCGATCAATATGATCCAGCTGCTCATCGAAACCCTGTTCTGTTTCCAGATTACCCAACATGGAACAGCCAGTACGCATAACATCCATTGGATGTGCAGAAGCAGGAATTTGCTCAAGTACCGTTTTAAGGGCATCCGGCAGTGCACGCATTCCTTTAAGGCGAGTTTTATAGCTATCCAGTTCAGTCTGATTGGGTAGCTTTCCGTACAGGAGTAGATAAGCGACTTCTTCAAACTGGGCATTGTCAGCCAATACCTTGATATCGTAGCCACGATAAGTCAGGCCTGCGCCTGTCTTGCCAACAGTGCACAGTGCCGTTTCACCAGCGGACTGACCACGTAACCCTGCCCCACTTAACTTCTTCTCAGCCATTTGTATTCCTCCCGTTCGCGTACTTTTCTACGAACCTTGTTGTGTTTTTATTTCCGGTCGGAGTTTTTATTATTTTTAGAACCTTTTTATGGCTCGTTATTTGTTCTTGTCTTCTGCAAACAAACGATCCAGCGTCTGTTCATAATCGTGATAGCCAAGGAAATCGTACAGTTCCATGCGAGTCTGCATAGAATCCAGCGCCTCTTCCTGGGAACCATCATTAAGTAAAGTCTGGTATACATTCAATGCCGCCTTGTTCATGGCCCGGAAAGCACTGAGAGGATAGAGCACCAGATCAATACCGGCACTGGCCAGCTGCTCGCAGTTAAACAACGGAGTCGCGCCAAACTCGGTAATATTGGCAAGTGTAGGAACTTTCACCGCATCAACAAAGCGCTGGTACTCTTCCAGTGTGTGCATGGCTTCCGGGAAGATCATATCGGCACCGGCTTCCACACACAGGCAAGCACGTTCAATGGCAGCGTCTACACCTTCAACCTGCAAAGCATCAGTACGAGCCATGATGACAAAATTATCATCAGTACGAGCATCCGCAGCAGCCTTTACCCTATCAACCATTTCCTCTTTGGATACGATGGCTTTGTTAGGACGATGACCACAACGCTTTTGCGCGACCTGATCTTCAATATGAACCGCGGCAGCACCGGCCTTTTCCATATCTTTAATAGTTTTGGCGATATTAAATGCCCCACCCCAGCCAGTATCTATATCAACCAGCAACGGCAGGTTTGAAGCAGAAGTAATACGACGTACATCTTCCAGTACATCATTCAGGGAGGTCATACCCAGGTCAGGCAAGCCATAGGAAGCATTAGCAACACCACCACCAGATAAGTAAATTGCCTGATGCCCCACTTTCTCTGCCATCATGGCGGCATAGGCATTAATAGTCCCTACAACTTGTAATGGATTATTGTTGGCTACAGCATCGCGAAAGCGACGCCCTGCAGAAGACTGACTCATATCACTGCATCCTTCTCTATTCTGGTTTTCTTGTTCTTGTCGGGGGGATTCCTGTCTTTAGAAGAGCTGGAATCACGATGAAGGGTTTCAAGGCGAAGACGTGCTGTACGAATATGTCTGCGCATAAGAAGTTCGGCCATTTCAGCATCTTTATCAGCCAGAGCATCAACAATCTGGCGATGTTCGCTGAAAGCTTTTTCGGGACGTTTAGGGCCAGTACTGGCCTGATAACGATACATACGAAGCAGGTGGTACAATTCACCACACAAACTATCAATCAAACGGCGATTACCAGATGCCATAACAATCCGGTAATGGAAATCCAGGTCACCTTCCTGCTGAAAATAGGCCCGCCCTTCCTGAAGCTCTGATTGTTGACTGTGCTCATCCAACAGGCTGTACATATGCTCAACCTGTTCAGCACTCATATTTTCAGCCGCTAAACGACAGGCTAAGCCTTCCAGAACTTCCCGTACCTGATAAATCTCGATCAGCTCTTCATGATTTAAGGAAACAACACGCGTACCACTGTGCGGGGTGCGTACAACAAGTCTTCGGCCTTCAAGGCGGTGTATAGCTTCACGCAATGGGCCGCGACTCACACCATATTGGCTGGCAAGACTGGCTTCACTCAGGCGGGAATTAGCAGGAATTTCACCACGAACAATAGCTTTCTGCAGTTGTTGGAATAACTGATCAGACAAGGTACGTGGAGAAACGTCATTCATAAACAAATTGTCAACAATTTATGAGGAGGCTGTGAGCTTATTGCGGAAAACACCTACGGTCAAGCTCGAATTGTTGACAATCTATAAAACAAGAGGTTATCGCTTAAGAAGCGATACCTCGAAACTGCCATCAACAGTGTGCTGGCGTGCCAGCAACCCCTGTTCCGGGTCGGGAGTTTCATTATCGAGTGGGCGATCGTAAGGGCGATTGTCGAGAGTCTGCTGTTTAAGGTCGCGGTCAGTTGTCATCACAACAACATACTTCTCCCCCAGCCAGGGTTTCACCTGAACAATGCCTTCAATACTGGCGTAACTTCCCCAGCTTTCCGGTTTCAGGCGATATACCGCATCTGTCACCATTCGAGTGGGTTCACGATGAGTATCAAGGAATAACAGGGTTGGATAGATAAAAGAGGATCTGTCTTCATCGGCAAAGCTACGTACCCTGACCGACATTTTTCCTGGATTATCTGGTAAGACAATACCCACGTAAGGGCTGATTCCTGACGGGAAGGAGAATGTTGGCGATAGATAATTAAATGTTTCGAAGTGATTGTCGCCCCGATCAAGAGAAATAAAGTTGGTAATATTGATCGTGCGGCAGCAACCTCTGCGCATATCTTCAACCAGCTTCTGATCCCGTGTGCGAGGACGCGACTTACGCTTTTCGCGATCGGCATCAAGAATTGTTGACAATTCTGAAGTCAACTCCTGCCCTGCTGATGTTGTGGGCAAAGCTTGCGGTGCACGGATCAGAATTTCATACCCATCACTGGGGGCGGAGCGACCTCCTCCAAGCCCGGGCAGCCGATGACTGGGGCTGACAAAAGCTAAACCACGCTGCTCAGGACTGATAGACCCTGTTTGCATCTGTCCGCTTTCGTCCATCCAGGTAAAAAATGGCAACCCATTCTCTTCCCTGACAAACCCTTTCGCCTGAAGCTTATCAGCATCAATATACCCGGAGATACGCTCACCGGAACCGAGAACATAATCTTTTTTACTGGTGGATGAAGGTGTATTCGCAAAGAAGCTGCTCTGCAGATTTCCTTCGCCATCAACATAAGAGAAATAACGACGGCGACTTTCCTTTACACCACCCGTTGCCCCCTGCCAGGCAATACTTTCGGGAGAATCGGCAGTATTGGTATAACCAGAAAGAGAAATGCGGCTGTTAGCATTGTTTTGCTGGTCTTTAAACTCGTCATCCAGAAACAGGTTCTGGACTTTGCCCCTTTCGTCTATATAGGTGAACCAGCGCTCTTCAGCATCAACAGTTAAAGATAAGCAACAGATGCCAAGACAAACGATCTGGGCGACTTTCATTATTGTTATACCCTTTGCCAGAATGCTATCTGGGGCATTATAACACCGTATAGTGTCGTTTTCTCAGGCTTCTTATTCGCCAAAATTCCGACTCAAAGAAAGGTTTTGAATGCTCCTTAACTCTATTTTTTACAGAGATAATAAATACCTTATGTCATATGAAAACAAACCGATAACCTATCAAAATATGATTTCCCTTCCGTGAAAAGGCATCTTTTTGGCTGAACGGGAAGTGTGAGCCTTCATAAGGATGCAATCCGTGGGATTAATATCTAGAGCACAACAACTCATTGCAAGAACCTTTTTTCACCAGGATTCCGCTCCCAAAAAAGAAGCTCCCCCAAGATATATGTCTGCAATTGAGGCTAACCTTGATTTAGAAACCCCTCTCAGTAAAAGACGCCTTTCGAAAGCAGAAAAGGCTATCAATTTCCTTGATCGACACCTATTCAAACCACTGAACTTATTTCAGGGAACGCTCAAGGCATTATCAGGCACGCCAAACGACGCCACTCCACCAAGCGTTGACAGCGCGATTCAAGAGGGTGTCACTCCCACTTCAGCCAAAGCTGCGGAGATTAGAGCGGCAGCCCAAGCCATGTGGCAATCATTCGATGATCCCAACAAAGCCTACGTCGTCATTTTTCCCAACAATAAGTCAGGGTTTATGCATGGTTCTGAGCATGCTGGAATCATGATTGGTCATAGCGATGGCTACGAAATGGATAATACAGCCTCATACTCATCCTGGAGTTTTGATGAGGATAGTCAGGGGGTTCTCGGACCATTCAACACTAAACGTAGCTTTAATACATTTGAGCAGGACTACATGACCCATGGCAAGCCTGTTGTTATAGAGCTTGAAGGTATGAATATTGGAGCTATGCAGAGAATGTGGGGATTAATACAGGTCAGAAACAAGCGTTACAGATTACTTGGCCTGAATTGTTCTACGGTTGTTTTCCGTATCCTTCGAAAGGGGCTGACTCGCTCCCAAAGAAAGCATCTTTTTTTCCCAAAAGGGTTCTGGACTCCCCACGATTTACACAAATTGGCAGGAAGTATTAAACAGCAGCTTGCGAACAAGTAGCTTTCGATCATCTCTTTTATCAGTCTGGCCAGACTTATCTCACATTACGTTTTACTATTCAGGACGCTTGATCACGGTTTGTTTTTTCTTGCCAAACTGCGCAAAACTGTTCTTGAAAGGATTGAAAGTCAGCAATTTCTTCTTCAGTTAGCCCTTCAGGCAAGGCTGGATAATTCTGAGCAATCTCACGCAAAAAGTGGTGCCGATTCGTCACCGTAAAGCCAAGTTTATCCCTGAGGAAACGAGCGTTACCACCTTCCCATGGCAAAGGGAAATCCTGTGTCAATATATCTTCTGCATCGTCACTTTCGCATATACCCTCACCAACAATACTGACTTGGCCGGTTTTGTGATGAGAAGCATCACTTTTCAGAGGACTCATAGCGATATGCTCCATCGAAGTTGCGCCACCACCACGGGTAAAGTAGTGATCCGCCCGTGTACCACCTTTGGCAACATTGGCCGGATCCTGAAAAGGTAAGGGACAAAACGCAAGCAATTCAGGAATACCTTGTGTTGCATGCCATTCCTGGAGCATCTCGCAGGTTCTTTTAAACAAGGAGGGGCTGCCATCCTTATCGCGGCCGCATAGAATTCTTACATGCATACCGGGGGATTTTGGATTTCTCTTTTTTGCACACTGAGCCAGAAAAATGTTGGCCGCAACATAGTGCATCACATTAGGTTCGGAAGGCATACTGCCCAGCATCATTTGCTGGACAGTATCAGTTTTTCCAATATGGCTGGTAATCGTTCTTAAATGGGTCTGCTCATCTTCGTCAGATGTCTCTTCCAGATATGGTGCAAGATGGGGAACCGACCGGATTTGACACTCTTGCTCCTGCGTCAAAGAGTTCAATGGAATATCTACATCGAGCCCAGGCCGATAATCAGCAAGGTCATCGCTTTTGTATAGATCATTAACCGGAAGATTTTTGTTGCCTGTATACTTGACTTCATGAAATCCCCCACCCAGCAAAGACTCTACCTGCTCGGAAAAATCCTTCTCCTCACCTGGAATCACCAGCGTCAACATTTTCCGCTGGCTTGGATTGAGAGCTTTAAGGGGCTCAACAAAATGCATAGCTTTCGGTGTTAGGAGATCTGTTAATTTTTGTTCGACCGTAACAGGTTTCCAGTTTGAGTGAGTCGCCTTCATCAACTTGTTGTAGGTGGAAACAGCTTTTAAGGTAGCATTGAGTCCTAATGGTTGGGTCGTAATAACCTTTATGGCTGGAGTTTTCATACCCATAAGAGTGAAGAAAGTTCCAAGAAATATCGGCAAATAAAAAACAACTTCACCAAGAGAACGGACTTTCAGCATTTTTTTTTGTTGTTTAAAATTTCCTTCACGTACAGCTTTGTTCCATGGCTCAATCATGGCACGGCTCATACGTTTGCCAAGAAAATCATCCATCACATTTTTTTTGTAGATCGACTGGTTCTTTCCTGAGACACGCCCACCTTCAGCCTCAAGTTCACCAATCACCTGCCTGGCTACGGCCATATGACCACCACCACCAGAAGATTCAAGAACAAGAACACCTTCTTGTTGCCCCTGTGAGGCAGAGGCTCCCCTCTGAACGGCTTCAGCATTGTGAACGGCTTCAGCATTGTGAAGGCCTTCAATAACATCAGGATCGCGGGAAAATCCCCACTCCTCATCAAAGGTTGTCATCAGGCGATGAAGATGCAGAGGTAAGTTCACATCTGGGGATTCATCTGAATCTCTCAGGTTGGCAGCCCTGCTCATAAGAACCTGACTGAGCTCCACCTCAGGCGTTCCTTCAGTGTTTGCGATATCCATATCGCTCAAGCTTGTGTCAAGTGGAACAGCCTTTTGAAGCTCTTTAGAAGGGATATATTTGGTTGCGGCCCTTTCAAGCTCATCAATAAGTGCTTTTTTTGACGAACCTGTTTCAGCCCCTCCAAGCGTAGAGGTTAGCGCCGCTCTTTCAATCATGTCGATATCCCATCCATGAGATTATCTTTTTAACTTAGTACAAGCGGCCAGGGCAGGCTAAAATCTGGTTCGGTATGTAAGAGAGAAAATATAAGCACGCACACTGGTTTCAATATCAAGCCCGGCGTAAGGGTTATAAATAACATCGGTCAAACCATCACAGTTTGCGTTACAACTGGTCCCTGCAGGGATTTTCTGATCAGACCACATGTACTGAAAACCTACATCAACTACAGACTCCTTATCCCACTGATAGCCAAAACCAAGGCCTATTAAGTGTGCATCCCCCAAAGGAGCCATAACATCAGCCCTATCCTCTGGAATAGCCGATGGACGATTCTCATAACCAGCCCTCAGACTTAAACGGCTGGTGTAGTCATATTCCATACCAACAGCCCAACTCCAGACGCTTTTGTAGCCTCGGGGCATGGATAAATATGTTGGTGCTGCGGAGACCTGACCCGGTGCAAGAATTCGGGCAAACTGCATGGCGGCAAGTTCACGGTCGAATTCAATCTTGAACTCATCCCACACATCCCAGTCTGTCCATTTAGCATCGAGGTTTACGGTTAATTTGGGAGTCAGATCTATACTGGCGCCAATGGCAAAATGGGCAGGGTATTCCATATCCAGGTAAGCTTTACCGGTTTCTTCAATCTTGCCCGATGTTGTACCTACCAGAGCCTGGCCGAACACAGAAGGCAATCCTCTCTGTCCTGTAAAACCTTGAATAAAGTCGTAAAAGCCTTTGTCGTACTTCATAGCGTAGTTACCAGAAAGAGACATCTCTGCACCACTCTGATAAACCGCACCAACACGCAGCCAATCGTAAGGCTCCCACTGGAAACCAATGTTATAAGTTGGTGAAAGCCGTTCTTCCATCTCTATAGTCATTTCACCAATAGACTGGAATGGTCCGATTTCACCACTGCAAATATAAAGGAAGATCCCAACGAAAATATCAACACCCGGGATACCACACGCTAACTCTTGAATGGCATCATTGCCGGTCAGAGCCACAAGATCATTAGGCGTCCGCATATCCTGCTGAATACCCATGGCCTGATGAGAGAAACCGATAGATAAGCCAACAGATAACTTATCGTTCACCTGATAAGCGATACTGGGAGAAAGATAGGTAATTCGCTGCAAGGCCAGTTCTTCGCCCTGAAAACGACCGGGATCATCACCACTGCGCTTAAAGCCCAGAGCCATAGGCGCATAAAGATTATTAGCAAAGGTAAACTTGGAACCGGGAGGAGAAAACGAAATACCATTCAAAGGCGCAAACAAAACCGGCACATCGATCATACCAAAGCCGGGAATAAACATGACCGGGGTATTGGCTCTGCTGGTTTTACCTACTACCGGGTCATCATCAGCATCATAACCAAAAAAACCATAATCGGGAGGCGCATCAAACTTGGCGCGAATATCCATATAACCACCAAATAGCTTGGTCTCTATCTGGCGGCCTTTTAACTTTGTTAATGCAGCAGGGTTGTAGTGAACATTATCCATTCCTACAAAATCGGCAGTCACAGCGTTGGCTAATGCCATAGCCTTGGGGCTACCGATAGTCAGGTTCTGGGCAAGCTGGGCATGGGCGGTAATAGCGGCCAGACAAAGAACAGCTGCTAAGCCCAATGCTACTGAACGCTTAAAAAGCAGAGATGTAGACAATTTATAATTCTGCATACAACAGAGTTCTTCTTATTATTCTTTTATTGATATTGCATCGCTAAAACCGCGACAGCTTTATAGTTTTATTCTTTGCAATAACATCTACTCTGCTTTCAGACCGTCCAGATCAAGTGGCAGAGAAAAGCCCAGCAGAATATCTGGAGAATCTTCTGTAAGGCCAAAGCCAGCATTCACATTGATGATATAACTTGGCGAGGCTCGCAAACCTAAAGACAGGTTCACAACACCACTGGTACTGGTGGCAGATTCAACGGTTCGTCCATCATTAAATTTAAAGACTGACGCTTCACTGTAAGACATCTGGTAAGACGCACTCATAGAAACATCATAGGAAAGTGAATAGGCAAACCCCATACTCAGACTGTAGCTATTACCAGGGTCAACCTCGTCAAGAATAAAGGCATCCTGTGCCCTGCCAACTGCCTGGTCCTGGGGGCCACGGAATTGGTCGATGCCTGTTTCTTTCAGGTTAAAGGTGTAACCTGCAGAGCCAAACAATACTACCGGATCAAGAACGTGACTCATATTGGCACCAAAGCCAAGGGAGTAGTAACCGGAACCCGTTGGGATATCCTTAGCCAGGTTAATACCGTAAGGACTGTCACCCGTCTTGGTAGACAGGCTGCTATACAACGTAAGGGATGGGCGACCGGGCTTTACCTCGAAAGGCTGCCAGCGAAGGCTGAAAGAAACATCCCCCAACCCATAAGCTTCTTTTTCCTGGTTTCGGTAAGCGCGACCATCAAGAGATTTGATATCAGAATACTTCGCAACCAGAGGGATACGCACCGAGAGGGTCAGGTTATTCCAGATGCCGTAGTCAAAACTGAAAGTATTGGTAAAAGTATTTTCAGAAGAGTTTTCTACATAACTGACTGGGCCTGCATTGCTTGCGGCGGCAGCGATGTAGTCGATACGGCTGTCACGAAAGTTGGAATAGTCAAAAGAGTAAGTGAGGCGAGTGTCGCCTGACTTTAGCAGTGAGTAACTCTTCTCTGCAGCCTGAAAAACCTCTTCCAGCTGCTTTTCTTGAGAGGTATCACTATCCTGCTGACCGAGTGCAGCGCGCGCTTTATTATCAGAAGCTGCATACAACTGGCTGGATGCCATCAGCCCGCTCATAATCAGACAGGAAGACAGTCTGTTGAACTTCATTCTGAAACGCCCTTATTGTTGTTATTTTGCCTGTTGCCCCAAAATCTGTGACACAGTGCGCTTATTTGGTGTTTTATTCAGTATAACGGTCAGTGGTTAGGTAAAAACTGACCGAGCCAACATGACACTTTCGTCATAAATGTCACCAGACTGGCTTTTTCTACCAATAGCATTCTACTGTCTTTTATAGCTCCAGCCACCTGTTGTTGAGCCGTTAGTTTGGGTTTCAATAGCCTGAATAGTGCGCACAGCTGCAGTCACATCATCAGCCCGTCTTTCCATTGGCTGGTTAAACTGGGGCAACTCATTAAAGGCGAGGTAAGTTATGGTCTCATCTTCAACAATCCGCATATCTTCCGGCCTTAATTCGAGGTTTGGTAACGGTGCGTGACCGTTCGGGAAAACAATAAACAGAACATTTCTATCCCACACCTCCTGAAAGCGTTCCAGAGTGAAACTGAGATTCCCTACGGCCGGGTCGGCCACATACACATGCCCTTCGTACACATCACGCACAACAACGAAATGCTTAAAGCCTGCATACTCGATAGGAACAATGGCCGGGTGATCGAGATCGATCAGGTCATCAATAGACGCTTTATAGCCACCGGAACGATGACCGATAGCGCGCACAAAGCGCTTCATATCCAAAAGGGAAAATGCACGACGGGAAACGATCTTTTCCGCTTCCCCAAACTTGAGCAGGCCTTCCATGACCTGACGCTCTGTCAGGTTACGTCCGAGATAATAATCGAGGAGAGTGGTAAGAGCTGCAGCACCACAACTGTAGTCATAGGCCTGACGAACGATATTCTTGAACTTGAGCTGACTCAGTGGATCAACGTTCGTCTGATCCATTACAGCCATGCCAGCTTGCTGCTCATAGTAAACTGTGCCTTGATCCTTGGGTTTCACCTCAAGGGCGGTAGTTACACCAAACACTGTCATTAGGCTGCCAATTAAAACTTCAATCATGATGTTTGTTCTTTTTATCCATCATTAAGCGACATTGGACGAAATTTTGTGATGCAGGTCAAGGTTTATCGGTATCACTGCTTCCCGGTTATACGGTATTCGTTTACGGGAATATTCAAGCCTTCCACACTGATGCCACCAATACTGTTGCTGCCAATATAAATATCCTCGATACCTATACGGCCATTGGTGACAGGAGCAGAAATAACCAGAGCATTGTCAGAGTCGATATCGATAGAAACAATGCTTTCATCGGAACTGATGGTCAGCCCTTTAAAGCTTAAAGAGCCAACGCCATCATTCTCTTCATTGCCCTGCTGGTAATAACCGGCATTCAGCTCTTCCGCACGGGCTTCAAGCGTCGCAGTATCAACATCATCCAGAGTAGCCAATTCACCTTCCAGACTGGTTAAACTGGTAAAAAGCTGATCGTATTCTGCATCAAAACCTGCCGCAGGATTTCCAATTTGTGGATCAACGTAACCCCTATCTTCGCGCAGCTGGTTCAGATCCTGCCGCACCTGCTCTGCACTATAAGCCAGTGAACGACGGACAGCCGTAGCCACATCAAGCGAACCTCCCACCACGGTTAAATCATCAACCCTTAAATCCATGGATTGCGCCAAGCGCACACCATCACCGAGAGTCGGCGTGTAAAGATAAAGGGTGCTGGCATCGTTCTGAAGGCCGGACATGGTGACAGCCGCCACCTGCTGATCATAATAAGCAGCACTGTTGCGATCTCGTTCGCCACCAATCTGAATGCCGCCAATACTGACAAAGCCATTGGTTATAGAAGGTAGTGTTACCTGTACTGCGGCAGAGTTATCGTAAGGGTTTTCGTTGCCGGATACAGAATTAAGTCGAGTACCATAAAGATCCAACTCTGACATCGTAATATCGTTAAAGGCTATAGAACCGCCTCCCTCCGGGTTGGAGGAACCATTGGTTTCCACATCGGTGTATTCCACACGCCCAATGGTCTGGTTAATAACCGTATCAATGCCGATAGATTGGGAATCCTGTATAGAATAGAGATAAGTCACCGACTCATCGATTTCCAACTCATCAATAAACAACTGGCCAAAGCTGGGGGCGCTATTATCATCACCGGGGCGGATAGCGCCAATTTTCACATCGGCGTTCAGGTCGTTCATTTGCTGTTTTAGTACATCACCTTCAGCCAGAGCTATGGCTGGCGTACCGGGATCCAGCTCAGAAACAGGTACAACTTCAATTAACAGTTTTAAATCGAGTCTACCATTGGGGTTGTCAGAAGTGACCTGCTCCTCGATAAAATTATGGCCAAGTTCAAAATCTTCAAAGCGGAGCCTTCCGCCACCGATATCACCGGGAACATTAGGATTCGCAGCATCTTCGATAGTTACGGATTGGGCATTAGTATAAAGAGAGGCCTCGACTTCTATGGATGCCTGCGCAGTTGCAGAACGCTCCTCCTCTTCCGACAGGCTCACAAGCTCTGCTAAAGAAACCTTAGAAAAACTGACCAAAAAACCAAACATGAACAGTTTTTGTAAAGAGTCTTTTCGCATTATTTATTCCTTTTTGTTATGCGAGAGGTAATCAAAAACCGGCCTGAAAATCAGGCCGGTGTTACGCACATATTAGTGAGCGTATATAGTGGCACCAGAGGTAACAGTAAGACCCGTCACACTCAAACCACCCAGGCTCTGTTCACCAAGACGGATACTGTCGATACCAAAACTGGCATTTTCCAGATTATTGGCCATTGCCAGTCTGCTATCGGAAGTTACAGAGATACCTGCAATAACTGTAGCATTCAGGTTCAGACCTTCAGCTGTGATGGAACCAACACCATCCGCATTACGATCATCGCCTTTGTTATAGTAACCAGGAGCAGATGACAGCCCCAGATTAGTAACCGCTGTAGCTTCAGCTTCAGCATCAACCAGTCCGGAAACATAAGAAATATCAGCATTGGTCACATTAACCTGCTGATTAATGGTAATGCCTTCACTGGATCCAGCATTAGGAACGATGACTACGTTACCTGCTGCAACGTTAAGGTTTTCAATAACTGCACCACCGATACTTTCATCATAGTAGGCTGCAGCATCTGCCTGAGCTGTAGCACTGTTCGCAGTTGAACCAATCTGAATACTGCCTACAGTGATTTTGCCATTGGTAATTTCAGGTGTAGTGATAGATATAGTATCTGCAGTATATGTACCCGTTACCTGGCCATTGCTATCCAGGCTGTTAATAGTCTGATCTGCAAGAATTTTAATCTCAGTTCCCTGCATATCAATCCGGCTCATCTGAATATCATTAATAATCAGGGTACCATTGCCTTCGCCAGCAGTATCGGCGACTTCCGCGTTAGTGGAAGCATTCCAATCTACGTCTTTGTAGATAACACGGCCGATGCTTTGGTTGATAGTAGTATCCAGACCAATGCCATTTTCACCGTCATCCAGAGCATAGATATAGGTATCAGTACCATCCATGCTTACACCTTCAACAGTCACACGACCCAGCGAACCACCATTAAGACGAATCGCACCAACATCGGCGCTCAGATCCATATCACCAACATTGATTCGGATAGCATCACCAGCAGCCCGGGCAGCACGAGCCTGATCAAGTGCATCAGACGAAGCAGCAAGATCAGCATTAGACACAACATCGATTTCGATTTTCTGCTCAAGGCCACTGTCAGCAGCCAAGTCGCCACGCAGCTTTACATCTTCCAGTGTTACTGCACCACCATTAGCGGTGTATGCAACAGTTGCCGCATCAACTTTTGCAGTTGATTCAATGGTAATACCAGCCTGGCCAGTCGCTTCAGACATAAACTCATCGTCGAGCTCCTGCATGGCATTTGCGCCAGCTGAGATTGCTGTCAGCGCAACCGCCAGTGGCAACATCTTGAAGTTTTTCATTTTATTATTTTCTCCATTGTGTTCGGGCGTCGACGCCTTCCCATAAGGTTGTGTGCCGCAAGCGGCTATGTACTACAAAGCACGCACGTGCAGTGCTCTGCGACTTCCTGTCAGCATTCTCAAACAACAAACCCAAGGGTACTGAGAGCACTGACATGAAAACAGGTGCTACATCAGAGTCCAGGTAAACAGGCTGACTAGAACAACGGCCAATAATGGATTGACAAGGCTGGAGATACTGCCTTTGAGACTATCTTTGAGATCGTTCGCCCCTTCAGAGGCGTAGCAGGAGGTGTAGTGATTCATAAAGTATGCATTCTTGTTATTATTTTTTATTCGGTCTTTGCAGTGCTTTTTTAAGTCGCGCCGTCAGACTCTTATTTTTTTCATTTGTCGTTTTATGCTAACCGCATTCATTAAAAATTCAAATCGACAAAATCATACTTTTTTACGTTTCTTGCGCTCAATAGTGCAAAGTTTGTGCACCATCTGTCAATTCCCCAAGAAGACGCAAAACCATTGTCATTTCGGTCAACTATTGCAGGCTTTGCTTTTCCTGCCTCAGTGTCATCAGTACAATGCCTGCAGAAGTTACTATAAGGCGTTTTATTCTGTGCCTCATTTACCCTATCGCTCCACCCCTGGTGACTGGTTTGAACCTCTCCGTTCACTCGGGCACGCACTGTTGCTGGACAGCTCTGATACCACCGAGAATCAGAGACGAACCTCTCCCACTTATGGCTCTCAAACTTCCAGTGCAAGCCGTTACGATATTATTACAGCTGCACCGGAACTGGTTACTATCGTCAAGGGTGAGGCCGTTGTCGTCTATGACCCAAGTGACAGAACGTCCGTACAAAGTGATCAATCTGTCTTTGACATCCTCGCCGAACAATTAAATAAGCTGGAAAGCCAGGCGCATAACCACTTGCCTTTTACTGGCGGACTTGCAGGGTTCTGGGGGTATGAACTGAATCATCAGCTCGAACCTGCACGTGTCCCACCTCGCAGCCACGGCTCTCCAGATATGATTGTTGGGCTCTATCTATGGGCGGTGATTACCGATCACCATAAGAAAAGTAGTGAAGTTTTTTTTCACCCCTCACTGGCTGAAGAAAAGAAGAACCTCATTCTCGATCATCTTATGGAAGTGGCTGAGGTTGATGAGCCAGACCAGTATGAAGATTTTCACCTGACCGATGGTTTTCAACCAGCCATTAGTCGAGAGCGATACAATGACTCCTTCCAACGCATCCAGGATTGGATTTCCTCTGGAGATTGCTACCAGGTCAACCTGACCCAGAAGTTTTCCGCTCCCTATAAAGGTGACCCCTGGCAAGCTTATAAGAACCTTCGAAAGGTCAGCCCTACCCCTTTTTCTGCTTATCTGGATTTCCCGGAACTGACAATACTCAGCCACTCCCCTGAAAGATTATTGCTTTCTGAAAACGGTCAGATTGAAACCAAGCCCATTAAAGGAACACGCCCAAGGGGGGAAACCCCGGCTCAGGATAAAGCCTATGCTGCCGAGCTTTTGTCCAGCACTAAGGATCGTGCAGAAAATCTGATGATTGTTGATCTGCTGCGTAATGATCTTGGTCGCAACTGCACCCACGGCAGTATTCGTGTTCCGACACTGTTTGGTTTGGAAAGTTATGCCAATGTTCATCATATGGTCAGCACTATAACCGGCGAACTGGCTGAAGGACGCAGCAATATCGATTTATTGCGGGATGCTTTTCCGGGTGGCTCAGTAACCGGTGCACCCAAGATTCGCTCAATGGAAATTATTCGGGAACTGGAACCAGACGCACGCTCTGTGTATTGTGGTGCTATTGGTTATATAAGCTGCAATGGACGGATGGATACCAATATTCCTATTCGAACTTTGGTGGCTGATGGTCAAGATATTAGCTGCTGGGGTGGCGGAGCAATTGTAGCGGATTCGGAGTGTGACAGTGAGTATGAGGAGTCTGTCACAAAGGTGAGAAATTTGATTAATGGCCTGGAAGGCACATTCTTACAGGTTTGAAATAACCGTAGGTCGGGCTGAGCGAAGCGATGTCCGACATCACCGAATCGCCCTCAGGCAAACTCATGGCCACATCCGTTTTTTCTGTCGGGCATCGCTTCGCTCAGCCCGACCGACATTGAATGACATTCAACAAAACCTGAAACACCATCTACGCTTCTCGCTTTGCCAAAACAATCAAAATAATGAACTACAGAAGAGTAAGGTCTAAAGGCGGTACCTATTTCTTTACAGTGAATCTTCAGAACAGATCTCAACAGCTATTGATTGAACATATCAATCTGTTTGGGGTGTGCATGAGGAAAGTGAGAGTACGCCATCCTTTTCAAACTCTCGCCATCGTTGTCCTTCCTGATCATCTCCATTGCATCTGGCAATTGCCTGATGGCGATGATGATTTTTCAACTCGATGGTCATTGATCAAAGCATCTTTTTCACGAGAGCTACATGGATCAGCTAATCACAAAGGTGAAAGAAGTATCTGGCAGAAGAGGTTTTGGGAGCACTTGATTCGGGATGAGGGTGACCTGCATAACCATATCGATTACATACACAACAATCCGGTGAAACATGGTTATGTGGAAACACCCAGTGAATGGTCTTATTCGAGTTGGGGGCGTTATTACCGAGATGAAATGGACAAAATATAACCATATGTCGGAAT
>NZ_CAMZOG010000077.1 GCF_947331445.1 Parendozoicomonas sp. Alg238-R29
GTAATCCATACGCTCACGGGTGCCAAAGTTGCCGACATTGCAGTAGCCGGTACTGATGCCCATGCGGATATTCAGGCTTTGAATGATGCCCTGGTTGCGCCATTTCTTACGCATGACTTTCATGTGACGGCGCATCTCTATGGCCATAGCAAGTGCAGCCCGGGCATTTTGCCGATCTCCATGGGATGTCGGATCGCCAAAGAACACCATTATGCTGTCGCCTATATATTTGTCGATAGTGCCGCCGTGGCGAAGGGCTATGCGAGACATCTCATCAAGATAATCATTCAGCAGGGTAGAGAGAGCTTCTGGTTCAAGTTCGTCGCTTAACTGGGTGAAACCTTCAATGTCTGAGAAGAACACAGTTAGGCGTCGTCGCCTTGTTTCAACCCGTTGCATCTTGTCTTTGCCGCGGTAAATCAATTCCCTGACCTGTGGTGACAGGTAGTTAGCCATGGTCGTTGTCAGCCATGTCTGTTTTTGCATTTCTTTTCGTTCAGCCGCCACCTTTTCTACGTACAGGTATTGTCGGTTCCTGAAAAAGTAACCGTGGTATAGGAAAAAGGAGAGGGTAGAAAAAAAGGCTATGCCTTTTAATATCGGATTTGCTTCCAGGGAGAGTGGCAAAGAATAAATGAACCAGGCTGATCCAGCTCCTGAAGTCATCATGACTATCTGAAAGAAGCAAAGCTTATAACCAAAGTGGGATATGCCCTGATATAGCAACATAAGTAGATAGGCTGCAAAGATTTCAATGCCTGGTTGCAGGTAGTAAGCAAAAGCGCTGATCAAGAAAGTATCTATGGAAAGCGTAACAGTATCTCGCCTGACAGGGTTTTTGATTAATTTAGAAATTTTTGTACTGAGCAATGGATAAAGCACTGCCGCAGGTAAAATCCATAAACAGACTGCGCTGCTGATATCCAGAACCAAAGATGTAGCCAGAAGTGATACGGTCATAACCCACAGGATAATGCGATCTCTTGTTGGTCCTGGGTCTTCTGACAACAGGCTGGGAATATTGTCGGAAGAACTATTATTCGTATCGTTCGCCATAGATGGCGATGCTCCACTTACCTTTTTATAACCGCACAGAGTATAGGTTTACTTTGCCTGTGTCGATGGTTGGCTGGCCACTGGCCCTTAGGTAGAGCTATCATGCATTTTTCATATGTGCTGGGGGCTGTATGGACGCGCTGGAACTCTTGTTGTCACGAATTTCTGTGCCGGCATTGACAGAGCCGGGACCAACCCATGAACAATACCAAACTATGATTCAGTCTGCGTTTCGAGCACCGGATCATGCCCATCTTCAACCTTATCGCTTTATTCGGGTTGCGGGTGATCGGCGTCATGCTCTTGGCAAAATTATGCTGAAAGCCGTTCTGGAGCGAGATCCGAAAATCAGTGAAGGACAACAGGCGAGACTACTAAAGAACCCTATTCGGGCACCGGAGCTATTATTGCCTGTGCTTACCCCTAAAGAACACCCGAAAGTCCCAGAAGTTGAACAGGTTCTTTCTTTGGGAGGCGCGGTGAACAATATTCTCAATGCTGCCCATGCTATGGGGATAGGAGCCATGTGGCGAACCGGGCTGATCTGCTATGAGCCTTCAATTGCCCGTGACCTGGGATTGGCTGCCCATGAAAGGCTTTATGGCTTTATTTACCTTGGAGCCCCTGCCGGGAATCGGAAAACCGTTGAGGCTATCAACCCGGAAGATTTCTTGTCTGACTGGTAAGACAGATAACCATAGGCCAGTTCATACCGCTCCTCTAGTACGCTGTGAAGCCGTCAAGGTAACGGCTTCATCATCATTTTTCTTCTCTGCTCCTGATTTTATATAGCTTCAGTGAATATCAGTTCTCCAGTGCGATTCCCAATTGATGGGGGGCTCGCGGTTCACGGCTTGTATCCTTTTATTGATATGTAACGGGGAAGCCCACAATACCGGATGTATGGGAGTAAAGGATTATGAGTGTGCTCAGAAATGTGCTGGGGGCTCTCGGAGGGGATCATCACCTTCTCGGGAAACTGCAGGATGGTGTAACAATTGCCCAGTTCAAGAATATACCCGATAAGGTTCTTGAATCGATATATGCCCTTGCCTATAGCCACTACCAGAGCGGTAATATTCAGGATGCCCATGATTTGTTTCTGTACCTCAGCTTTCATGATCACACTAATGCTCGTTTTGTTGCCGGTTTTGGCGCCAGCTGCCTGAAACTGGGTAAATATGAGCAGGCCGCACAGGTACTCGAGCAGGCTACAGAAATGGATCCAAATGATCCGGGCCCAGCACTTAACCTCGCCCATACCTGGGAATCTCTAGGGCAGAAAGATCAAGCTCGTGATGCGCTGTTGGTTGCCTCTAACAGAGCCTCAAAGGATGCGCAGTTCCAGCCAATTAAAAATATTGCCGACTCCATGATGGAACGTATGGCATCAACGCCGGGAGAATAGCTATGGGTATAGATAGCGCTGGTGGCGTTCAGCACGCCCAACAGGCAAATTATAACCACCAACTGCAGGAGGCGAAGTCAAAGGAACAAGTCGCAGCAGGATCTCTTGGGGTTGGTAACAGTGTTGGTTATTATCAGTCTGGCCTTCAGGTTTCGGCAGGGGAAGGCCAGGTTGTGCCGATAGCGGAGCCTCTTCCTGGTTCAAGAAGTTTCCCTGTTAATACGGGTGAGTTGGAGGCCATGCTGCAGGGGCTTCAGGCGGAGTCAGAAGAGACTATTAGCCAGACCAACATACAGGCCACTCTTGCCAATCAAGAGAAAACCAAAAGCGTTCGTGAAAAACGTATTCAGGATTTGGAATCCCAGCTTGATCCTGCAAAGAATGATAAAAAAGATAAATGTTCCACGGCCAAAATTGTTATTGGTGCGCTTTTGCTACCTGCTGGTGCTGCGTTGATTGCTGATGGTATTCAAGATAAGAAAGCCGTTAAGGCTACAGATAATGCCCATAAACAGATGTTGGGGGCACATTTTGGCGAAGGTGCAGGGCAGGTGGAGTCTTTTTCAAAGGAATACGCGAAAGATTCTTTTGAGGAAGATTTTCTGGGGAAACCTGTTGACACCCAAAAACACCTGACTCAGTTAAACGAACTGAAAGCCAAGGGGGTGATTGATGACGATCTTCATCAGGATTTGAGTCAGATGGTTGCAGATGGCGCCAGTCCGGATGCCATCGATGATCGTATCCTTAATGATGCGATTCAGGGGTACGTCGATGGAACCTCACCCAAGAATGAACAGATTGAGCGTTTAAGTGAGCGTATTGCCAGCAGGGAGTTGAGTGGCGGAGATACTGATGATGGTATCCGCTCTGTTGAAAGTGATTTGGCTCAGGCGAGGGCGGTGCAGGCCAATGATGATGACTTTCAGCAGTTCCTTGCTCAGCTGGCCATGATGATGGAAGAGGAGCAGAAAGGACTCAGTGAGGTTATTGAGAATCTGCAAAACGGTCAGACAGTTACCCTTGAAGGTGCGAAAAATATGATACATACCAAAGGGCAGATGAACCCAACTGTGTAACAGTGAGTCCCCATTTCTGAGAAAAAAGTCAGGCAATCTGCCTGACTTTCTTATTGCCGGTTTACTCAACCCAGTTAATGACGTGCTCTTCCCAGTCTTTCTCAGGAATCCGGGTATCTGGAATAACCCGGTCTTTCACCGAAATGCCCGCAAGGTGAACAGTTTCCGTAGTACCGGATACCAGAGGATGCCACTCCGGCAGGTCTTTACCTTCTGAAATCATGCGATAGGCACAGGTACTTGGCAGCCAGTGAAACTCTGGTACATGCTCCGGTTTCAACCATATGCAGTTAGGCACCTTGTTATTGCGATCTTCGTAGATGGTGCAGCGGCAATTGTCTTCCTGAAGGTAGTGGCAAACCAGTTCTGTGTAATACACATCACCGGTGTCTTCATCTTCCAGTTTTTGCAGGCAGCAGCGGGCACAGCCATCACAGAGGGATTCCCACTCGTCACGGCTCATCTGTTCAAGGGTTTTGGTTTTCCAGAAGGGTTTCTGGCTATCAGTAATCTGGGTCATTCAACTCTACAACGGAAGCCCGTTATTGTGGATCGTTAAAACAAAGCAACTCATCAGGCAGGGTGATGGCATAGTCATCTTTATCCTGATCCTGAGTGATCTGCAGATAATAGCCCTGGCTGCTGATTTTGCTGAGAACGTCTTCAGTATCTGCCTGGGCCAGTTTGCGTTCCGGGGTGAGTACAAGGTCGGCTACGAGAAGGGGATCGCCCATCAAGTCATTCAACTCTGAAGGGATACTCTCAAGTCCTTTCAGCTTGTTAATGTAAAGGTATAACCCTTTCTGACGCTCTGTCTTGTAGACAGAAACAACCATTTTCATAACTGTACTCCCCGTTATAAATTGTTATTGATGCTTCTGAAAATTCAGTGAATTTAAATGTTGAATCATCGGTTTGAGCACCTCTTCTACCCGCCATCCGGTTACGTTAGCAGGGAGGGTGAATTCTGATGTTTTCAGCCAGCCTCTCAGCAAACTGCCGGTCCAGACCTTTGAAGGAATTAGCTCTGGCAGTAATCCCAGCTCCGCAGCCTGGTGCTTACAGAATTTCTTAATGGCATCCACACAGGGCTGTACTCTCTTTGGCAAAGGCCCTGCGGGTGGTTCTGGCCAGTCGGGCTTTGGTACTTGCTGTCCTTTATTTACCTGCATCAGTATTTCATTGCCAGACTGACGAATTGTTTGTGGTTTCAGGGTTTTAATCTGGCGCAAATCGTGGGGGGTTTTCGGTTGAACCCGGGCCAGATCCCATAGTGCCCCCGCCGGTGCCAGCCGGTTTCGGGACAGGTTTCGTTCCCGGGCTTGAGTTTCCCGCCAGTAACAGAGCTGCTGAAGCACAGCCAGTTGTTGTGGGTTGAGTTTCCATGACAGTTTTACATCCCGCCAGGCCTGTTTTGGATCGGTATCTGTACCAACAGATTGAATCTGGCGTTCGCAGTCTTCCCTGTGCCAATCGGAAAACCCTTTGCCTTCTAGAGCCTGAACCAGCTTTGGGTAAGCTTTGCCGAGGTAGAACACATCCAGAGCCGCATAATTGGTTTGGGACTGGGTCAGAGGGCGAGCGAGCCAGTCTGAGCGAGTTTCGCCTTTGGAAACACTGATATCCAGCAGTTCAGCAATGAGGCGCTGATAGCCCATGGAAAAATCCAATCCAGCATAGGCGGCGGCAATCTGTGTATCAAAAACATTCACCGGAAGTTGCCCGGTCAAGTGCCGAAACAACTCCAGATCCTCACTCATGGCATGCATGACTTTGGTGATACCCGGATTCATCAGACATTCAGTAAAAGCTGTCCAGTCAGAAATTGTCAGGGGGTCAATCAGCCAGACATCATCACCCACACCAACCTGAATCAGGCCCGGGATCGGCCAGAAGGTTTTGGTCCGCATGAACTCGGTATCCAGTGTTAACCAGGATTGCTCCTGCCAGAGGGCGACAGCCTGATTGAGCTGTTTGTTCTCGGTTAGCCAATGGATATGGGGTTGAGACATGCAATTACCGGAAAGAGGGAAAACCCGGATTATACGGGGAACTGTGGCTATCGGCCATTCCGTCAGCCAGGCATTTTCAAGGCGTTAGTCATTGCGTGTACCAAAGGGAATGAGGTGGCATACTCGAATCGCTAAGAAGAACTGGATCTAATAACAACTGGATTTAATAACAACATCAGGGATACGCTTATGACCAGAAATGTCTGGGTTCTTTTCCTTGCTCAGGCTATGGCCTTTTGTGCAACACCATTGATGGTGTTTGCCGGAGCTCTGGCCAGCCGTGATTTTGCTCCTTCTCCTTCTTTATCAACACTGCCTGTTGCTGCTGTTTTCATGGGAACCGCCTTGTCTGTTTATCCGGCCGCCCTGTTAGCAAAACGCTTTGGTCGCAAGGCGGTGCTTATGGGGGGGCAATGATTGTGGGTATTGTTGCCGCGCTCTCACAGCGGCTTTCTGGTTGCGGCATTGAGTGCAGGTGTTGGTTATGGAGTAATGAGTTTCATTATGACCGCGACCCCAATAAGTATGCATGAGATAGATGCCTTCTCGCTGGTAGATACCAAGCTGGTTATTCAAAGTCATATCCTGGCGATGTTTGTTCCTTCTTTATTTGCCGGACGCCTGATACTTCTTCTTGGGCATGTGAAGATGATTACCTTGGGGCTATTGGCTTATGTCTTATGTGTAGTGATTGGGGTGATTGATAATCAGTGGCTGCATTACTGGTGGGCACTGTTACTGCTGGGTATAGGGTGGAATTTCTTGTTTGTGGCAGGTACATCACTGTTGCCGAAAATGTACCGGGCGGAACAGAGTCATCAGGCTCAAGGTATCAATGATCTGCTGGTGTTCTGTTCCCAGTCTTTGGGCGCTTTAACGTCCAGTGTTGTGTTGTACCAAGTCGGCTGGGAAGGGCTTCTTATCCTGATAGTGCCGATTCTCGTTGCCATGTTTGGTCTGCTGATGTTTTGGATGCATCGTGGCAGACCACAGGCTATGCCTCTTGGGAATGCGTGAAGCTTTCAGTTTTTAAAGCTTGCTGGCTGTTGAGCCAGGTAGTAATAACTTCTGGTAGAGGTTGAGCGTCTCCGAGAATATCTTCAGGAGATACCAGCCTGCCTTTTTTCAGGCAGGCTTCTTTTACCAGACCAGTGGCAAACAGAGTGTCACCAGAGTGGAACTCTTGGTGGTAGTAAATATATTTTCCATCCCAACCTGCGATCCTGGAATACACGTCAAAGTGTTTTAATCGACCAATCGGTTTGATATAGATAAGTTGCTGGGCTGCAATCATGCGGGCAGAAAACTGCCCGGCTAATGCCAGTCTCGCGCCATGCCAGAGTGGAAAACGCCCCAGCTCCATAATATTAAAAAAGCGTTGATTGGGCAGGTGATCCCGTAACCTGAAATCATGAGGCCATGCCCGAAAGCTGGATTTTGATGTTTGATGAATAGAACGTTTGGGTGATAGGTAACAGCGAATTAAAATAATGACGAGACGAAAAACCAGATTCATTTGTGTACTTCTTATTAGCGGCTTTTTGTTGGGAGTATTGTCCGGCTCAAGGGCAGTGCAGGCAATGATTTTTATGCGGAATTACACTGTCGCCTGAGCCAGCCAAAGGTCATGCTTATTGCATAAACTGGTTGCATAAATTAGCCCGGAGTAATCATCCAGTTTGAACAGTGATACGGGCTTTTTCTCTATTTTCGGATTAAAAAGTTTTTCGTCAATAAGGTTGTAATCCTGATCAAAGATCTGGTGTTTGACGATGTAATGTTGATAGCCGTTCATTTCATGGTTTGTTTCCACCCGAATGGTTTGTCCCTGTGGCGTATCTACCGGGGTGATAATGGGGAGGTGGCTTTTCGCTTTGTGGGCAAAGCGCCCGGGCCGATCTGCAGTAAAGATCAGGTTGCCGAAAACATTATGGCTGGTGGGGGTTTTACCCATCGATGGAAAGGTGACAATTGCACCTGTTGCCACAGTTCCTGCATATAAAAAGAAGCGTCTGTTCATGATGAAATGGCCTTTGATAATGCTAGCTATGAAATGCCTCCTAGGCATAAATACGCATGCATGAGAATGCGTCAGTGCAGTATCGTGACTGCACATTAATGGCTAGATAATAGCCAAGGTAAAATAGTTAAGAGGTATATATGGCTCAGTCTGTACATGGTCGTAATGTTTTGAAGCTGGTTCTGGAGTCTGAGCAGGCACAATCTCGTGAACAGCTGCTGCAGGTTATTGCCAGCGAATTTGGTGCAGATGTTGAATTCCACACCTGCTCTGTTCAAGGTCTGAGCGCAGAAGCACTGCTGGAACTGTTTCTGGGTAAAGGTAAACTGGTAGAAGGCTCTGAAGGCATCGTTGCTGATGCCTCTAAAATGTGCAGTCACAACTAATAAATTGTTCAGGCGCTACTAATGTTCAGGCATTACTAATGTTCAGGCACTGCTGCGCAGTCAGTAGTGCTTTAACCCTTTCCTTCCTCTCCCATGAGATGTGTACCTGCCAGCCGATCAGTAAGAACCGGGTAGCGGTCGAGGGTCGGAAGCTCATAATGCCACCATTCATAAGGGTGACACCGGAACCCCGCCGTATGCATTAATCCTGCAAGTGTCAGCCTGTTCCTTAATGCCTCATCACTGATAGACGTGTTGTTGTGGTGCGCTATCTCTCTGAAGTCATCGAACCCTGTACCCATATCAAGCAGTTCGCCGGTTTTGACAGATTCCAATGTCAAATCAACAGCAATGCCCCTGCAGTGGGTTCGCGGGCCATTATCCGGTGGTGATATATAACGGGAGTCAGGATGGTAATTCCAGAGTTTCTGTTGGGCCTCCAGTGGTCGGAAGGTATCCCAGATATGGAGCTGGAGCCCCAGTGTTGCAGCGATTCTTCTGGCAGTTTCTAGCTTTTTGGCAGTATCCCTGTGCACGTAGGCTTTGGCCTTGGTATAAATTTGCTGGCCAGTAAAGTTATTGTCTGTGGCCAGGCGAATATCCAGTGTTATTCCGGGCATTGAGTCATCAAGCTGAACCAGTGAATCAAGCATTCAGGTGTACCATTTTTTTAATCGGTCTTCAGACAGGGTAGACAATAGGTTTTCTGGCAGCCTGCCGGATAACGGCACAGGACATGCATATACAAGAGGAAAGCAAGAAAAAGTATAAGGATAAGTTGCTATGGCTTATCAAGCCCTGAGAAAAATAGCTGAGGAGTTTGACCAGTTCGCGGAGGAGGTGGCATTTGATAATGCTCCCCGAGATCTGATACGCAGGCACCGTAACAGACAGCATGGGTTAGCGTTGTGTGCACAGATGTTGAGCCTGATCGGCCATATTCAGCACCATCGGGGAGCCAGTCTGGCTGTATTAGCCGGAGACGTGTTTTTTGAACAGCGCCTTGTGAGACTTCAACATCAGATACGCAATCAGCTTGATCAGCTATTGCTGGAAAAAAAGCAGCTGAACCTTCAACTGGTGCTGGGATTGTATCAGGAATGGCTAACTCTCAGTCGCCAGTGGCGGCAGGATAAACCTTTGACCAATTATGAGCTGCATAGTCATCTGATAGAGCAGCTTCTTCGCCTGCTCTGGCAAACAGCCAGACAATCAGAGGGTGACTGCTTTGTTGAAGGTGTTCCGCTTATGCGCTTTGTTCTGAATGATCTGGCGCGGCTAAAGGAGTTGGCTGGTCAGATGCGAGGGCTGGTTTGTCACCGGCTTTATTTAACAGAACCGTCCCGTCGCCTGAATGCCCGGATTGTATACAGCCTGAGCGAAGCTCAACGATATATTGCCAATGTACGTGCGACTATGACTAACTTTGTAGCGTTGCCAGACAGCCAGAAGAAACTGTTTGACCCAGCTATTACAGTACTGGCAAGAGAGAATATTATTCCCCGGCTGGAGGCAGTTATTACGAGAGTTCAGTCTTTGCAGGGTGGGAAAAGTGATCCGGTGAATTATTTTAGTTTGATGACCCGAATTATGACTGGGCTGGAAGAGGCTCTTCAGCAGGGGCTGAACGGCATAAGCCGTTCACCGGAACCTGCTTTGGTGGCATGGATAGAGGGTTCCCCAAAAAGCTCTATCCATGACAAGTAATCAGGTTGCCTGAGATAGACTGGTGCTTGCATCCGCAGCTTGTTTCTGTGCTGTTTTTTTTATTAGAAACGTCTGTAGGTGTTTCAAGAGTACGCCATACAATGGAAGGAACAGAGCAAGAGAAATAGCCAGCTTCCAGCCGTAGTCCACTAAGGCAATCTCCATCCAGTTTATAGCCATGAAAGCATCGGTGGATTTGTAAAAAGCGATACTGAAGAAGCTGATCGTATCGATCATATTACCCAGAATCGTTGAAGCTGCCGGGGCAATCCACCACGCCTTTAACTGACGAAGACGATTGAATATGGTTATGTCCAGCATCTGCCCAATCAAATAAGCCGAGAAGCTGGCAAAAGCGATACGAGCAACAAACATATTAAAGCCGTTCAGGCCTTCAGGTTGATACCTGCCTTCATAAAACATCACCGAAACCAGATAGGAAACAGTCAGGGCTGGCAGCATGGCGCGCAGAATAATCTTTCGGGCTGGTTGTCGGCCAAAGATGCGTACAGTGAGGTCGGTGGCCAGGAATACAAATGGAAATGTAAAGGCTCCCCAGGTTGTGTGAAGGCCAAACATCTGAAATGGAATCTGAACCAGATAGTTGCTGGCTGTGATGATAGTGATGTGAAGCAGTGTCATGGTCAGAATCAGTTGTTTGTACTGACTGGTGTCTGATTCTGTGGAGATCGCAGAGAGATCAATCCTTTGCATTATTTACCTTTTTCGTTAGCGCGAGGTAAGGGAACTCGAAGGCGCCGGATTGTACAGGTAATTCTTTTTTTGTCTATTCGTGTGTTTTCTTATATCGACTATTGTGCAGAAGGTTTGTGAGTGGATTTCGTTTTATCGCCTCATGCTGGTGCATGTGACTTTAGGTGTTGAGTGTGGTGTGCACCTGTTTGGATTTTGTTAAGGGTTCTTGTGGTCCAGAACAGAACACCTTCAAGCGATTTTTATGATTTCCAGTCGGTAGATTGTGTCTTAACTACTTGAAAAATATAGGAAATGGTTGGCTGGGCACGTTGCGTGCTTTAAAAAGGCAAAGACAAACTGGCAAGACGCCATAAGAATTAAGCCTATAAGCGCTGGAGCCGTGTATGAGTAATAAAGAATCACTTGTTGTTGTCGGTAATGGCATGGTCGGCCACCGTTTTATTGAGCAACTTATACAGGCGGGTGGCCTCGATCGTTATCAGGTTACGGTTTTTGGTGAAGAGTCTCGGCCAGCCTACGACAGGGTTCAACTGTCATCCTGGTTTACCGGCACATCTGCTGAAGAATTATCAATGGTTCCAGAGGGTTTTTATGAGCAGGACGGTGTTGAACTGATTCTGTCTGATAAGGTTTGCACTGTTGATCGTGAACTTTGTGAAGTTCTTTCCGAGTCGGGCCGTAAAGTCAGTTATAACAAGCTGGTACTGGCGACTGGCTCTTATCCTTTTGTTCCTCCAGTTCCAGGTCATGATCGTGACGGCTGTCTGGTTTATCGCACTATTGATGATCTGGAAGCTATTGCTGAAACAGCACGGAACTCAAAGGTCGGCGCTGTTGTAGGTGGTGGATTGCTCGGATTGGAAGCTGCCAAAGCTCTGAAAGATCTTGGTCTGGAAACCCATGTTGTGGAATTTGCTCCACGGTTGATGGCTGTTCAGGTTGATGAAGGTGGCGGCCAGATGCTGCGCCGCAAGATCGAAAACCTGGGCGTAAAAATTCACACTTCAAAAAATACCCAAAACATTGTTGATGGTGATGGCACCGTTCACCAAATGCAGTTTGCTGATGGAGAAGTGCTGAATACTGATTTGGTATTGTTCTCTGCCGGTATCCGCCCAAGAGATGAGCTTGCTCGAGAGTGTGGTCTGGAATTGGGCGAACGTGGTGGCATTGTTATTAACGACCATTGTCAGACATCCGATACCAATGTTTATTCCATTGGTGAATGTGCTTTGTGGAGCGGCCGCATTTTTGGCCTGGTTGCGCCCGGCTATCAAATGGGTCAGGCCGCTGTTGATCATCTTCTGGATGTTGAGAGTACAGGTTTTACTGGTGCGGATATGAGCACCAAACTGAAGTTAATGGGTGTAGATGTTGCCAGTGTTGGTGATGCGCAGGCACGCACACCTGGTGCACTCAGTTACCGCCTTATAGATGAAGAGAAAGAAGTTTATAAGTCGCTGGTTGTCTCGGGTGATAAGAAGAAAGTTCTGGGTGCTGTGCTGGTTGGTGATGCCGAAGAGTATGGTTCCCTGTTGCAGATGGCTCTTAACGATATTAAGCCGCCCCAGAACCCTGCTGAATTAATCCTGCCTCAAGGTTCCGGTGAAGCACCCAAAGGTCTTGGTGTTGCTGCTCTGCCGACTACGGCGCAAATCTGCTCCTGTTTCAACGTTACTAAAGGTGATCTTACTGGCGCTGTAGCTGGTGGTTGTCAAGACATGACTAGCTTGAAGAGTGAAACTTCTGCCAGTACTGGTTGTGGTGGCTGTACAGCTTTGGTTAAGCAGGTTCTTGATCATGAGCTTGAGCAATTGGGTGTAGAAGTTAAGAAGGATATTTGCGAGCACTTCCCATACTCCCGCCAGGATCTTTATCACCTGGTGCGTGTCGGTGAAATAAAATCCTTTCATGAGATGCTTGAGAAGTACGGTAAGGGGAAAGGGTGCGATATCTGCAAGCCTACCATTGGTTCCATCCTGGCTTCTTGCTGGAATGAGTATGTTCTGAAAACTGAGCATGCTCCTTTGCAGGACACCAATGATTATTTCCTGGCGAATATGCAGAAGGATGGCACCTACTCTGTTGTACCCCGTGTGCCCGGTGGTGAAATTACGCCAGAGAAACTGATCGTGATCGGTGAAGTTGCCCGGGATTATGAGTTGTACACCAAGATCACCGGCGGTCAGCGCATCGATTTGTTTGGTGTGCGGGTGAATGATCTTCCAGCTGTGTGGAAGCGGTTAGTGGATGCCGGTTTCGAAACGGGCCATGCCTACGGTAAATCCCTTCGAACAGTGAAGTCCTGTGTCGGGCAAACCTGGTGTCGTTATGGTGTTCTGGATAGTGCGGGAATGGCTATTAGGGTTGAGCAACGTTATCGCGGTTTGCGGGCGCCACACAAAGTCAAAATGGCAGTGTCTGGTTGTACCCGTGAATGTGCCGAAGCCCAGAGCAAGGATGTTGGCATTATTGCTACAGAGAAGGGTTGGAACCTCTATGTCTGTGGTAACGGCGGAATGAAACCCCGTCATGCTGATTTGTTCGCTACAGAATTAAGTGATGAGCAACTCATCAAAACGATTGATCGCTTCATGATGTTCTATTTGCGAACGGCAGGCAGGCTACAGCGGACGTCTGTGTGGATGGAGAACCTGGAGGGAGGCCTGGACTACCTGAAAGAAGTCATCCTGGAAGACAGTCTCGGCCTGGGTGCTCAGTTGGAAGCAGAAATGGCTGCCAATGTCGATGCCTATCAGTGTGAATGGAAAACCACACTGGAAGATCCGGAAAAGCTCAAGCGCTTCCGTCACTTTGTTAATACCGATGAAGGTGATAGTAACGTCGTCTTTGTGAAAGAGCGTAGTCAGATTCGTCCTGCCAGTCAGGAAGAGAAAATTATCGCAAAAAGCGCCTGAAGAATTCATTAATAAAACGATAAAGGTAAGCATTATGGAATGGGCAACGGTTTGCAGTGCTGGTGAAGTGACAGAGCTTTTGGGTATTGGGGCGCTGATTTTTGATCATCAGGTTGCAGTGTTTAAAGTCGATGGGGAGCTGTACGCCATAGATAACTTCGATCCTTTCAGTCAGGCCAATGTTTTATCCCGAGGAATTGTTGGTGACTTAAAAGGGGAGCTTGTTGTGGCTTCGCCCATTTACAAACAGCACTTTTCTTTGAAAGCTGGAACCTGCCTTGAAGATGGAACGGTTTCCATTGCTGTTCATCCGGTGCGTGTGCAGGATGGTATGGTTCAGGTGGCATTGGGTTCTCCTGTCAGTCAGCAGGCTGCTTAATGAAGAAGCTGCTTGTTGTGGGGAATGGCATGGCCAGTGTCCGGTTTCTGGAGTTACTGACTGATAATCCAGAGCACGGCTATCACATCACGGTTCTTTCTGCGGAACCTGTCCCTGGATATAACCGGATTATGTTGTCACCGCTTTTGGCCGGCGATCTTGAGGCTGGTGGCGTGTTGTTACGTCCTGCTTCCTGGTACCGTGAACGTGGCATACAGCTGCATTGTGGTTCTGATTATAAAGCAGTTGAAATTGATCGGGCGCAGCACCTGGTTAGAGCTGAAAATGATGGATTGTTTGCCTACGACAAGCTTATTCTGGCGACGGGATCTCGTCCCTTTATTCCAAATATTCCTGGCTCAGATCTCACTGGTGTTATGGGTTTTCGCACATTGGATGATGTGGAAGCTATGTTGTCTGTTGCAAAAGCTGGTGGCCGTGTTGTCGTTGTCGGTGGAGGCTTGCTTGGACTGGAAGCGGCCTGCGCATTGCAATCTCAGGGTATGCAGGCGACGGTGGTTCATAGTCGTTCGGTATTAATGAATCGTCAGCTTGACCTGGATTCTGGCGACCTGTTGTTAAAGAGCCTGTCTGCAAAAGGTTTACAGTTTGAACTGGCCTCCCGAACAGTAGCACTTCATGGCGAACAGGGAATTGTTTCTGGCGTTGAATTGAGTAGCGGAAAAGTATTACCTGCTGATCTTGTTGTTTTTACCGCAGGTATCCAAGCCAATATTCAGTTAATGCAGTCTGCAGGTTTGCCTTGTGATAAAGCTCTGCTTGTTGATGGTTTTTTGCAAACAGAAGATTCTGCTATTTTTGGTCTTGGTGAATGTGTTCAGGCTGAAGGACAAACCTTTGGTTTGGTCGAGCCGGTTTATAAACAAGCAAAAGTGCTTGCTGATGTTTTGCTTGAAAAGGATGTTTCAAAGTTTGTTCCTGCAGAAACAGCAACTCGATTGAAGGTGACAGGTATTGATCTGTTTTCCCTTGGAGATTATGTCGGCGATTCACCCTCGTTAGAGGGCATAAATGATGAATTGGTGCTCAGTATGTCATCCCGGGGAATTTACCGAAAACTGGTAGTACGAAATAACAGATTGAAAGGTGTATTGCTTTACGGCGATGTGTCTGATGCAGCCTGGTATCAACATTTATTTGAATCTGGTCAGGATATATCCGGCATTCGGGATTTGATGATTTTTGGTCAGGCTTATATATCACAAGATGCTGCTGAAGCGGCTTGATCATAAAGCCAAGTATAACTCCAACAAAAATTCCTTTGTGGTGTAAGGGTGAACACTATTTCTGTTGAAAAATCCTGTATTAAAACAACGTGTGCCTATTGCGGTGTGGGCTGTGGTGTTCAGGCTCAGGTAGAAGACGTTGATAATCATATTGTAAAAATAGTTGGTGACACTTCTCACCCTGCAAACTTCGGTCGTTTATGTTCAAAAGGTTCTGCTCTGGGGGACACCGTTGATTTAGGTGACAGGCTTTTAACCCCTCGTGTTGATGGGCGGGAAGCGAATTGGGATTATGCTCTTGATAGTGTGGTTTCAAGGTTAAGGGCAATTATCGACCAGCACGGCCCGGAAAGTGTTGCTCTTTATGGTTCAGGTCAGTTACTGACAGAAGATTATTACGTTGCTAATAAGCTGATGAAGGGTTTTGTTGGTAGCTCCAATATTGATACCAATTCCCGTCTCTGTATGGCTTCAACTGTTGCTGGCCATAAAAGGGCGTTTGGAGAAGATATTGTTCCTGGCTGTTATGAAGATCTGGAGCAGGCTGAATTAATTGTTCTTGTTGGCTCGAACACGGCCTGGTGTCACCCGGTTATTTATCAGCGACTTCAAGCCTCTCGTGAAGAAAGCTCCGCGAAAAAGCTGATTGTTATTGACCCCCGTAAAACAGCAACCTGTGAAGGAGCTGATCTTCACCTGCCTTTAAAACCGGGTACAGATACCGTACTTTTTGCCGGTCTTTTGGTGTGGCTTGCTGACAATGGTGGCATCGATAATCACTGGCTGCAGGCTCATACTGAAAACTTTGAGCAATCTCTGGACAATGCCCGTGAACTTGCTTCCAGTCTGGATAGTGTTGCTGAAACCTGTGGTCTGAATCTTGAAGACTTAAGAACTTTCTATTCCTGGTTTTTGAAAACTGAGAAAACCGTTACAGCCTGGTCTCAGGGGGCGAATCAGGGGTTCGATGGTACTGACCGGGTGAATGCCATGATTAATGTACATTTGGCAACAGGTCGTATTGGTAAACCTGGATGTGGGCCTTTCTCTCTGACTGGCCAACCTAATGCTATGGGCGGCAGGGAAGTTGGTGGTTTGGCAAACCAGCTTGCCGCTCATATGGATTTCAGTAATCCAGATGATATTGATAGGGTTCAGCGTTTTTGGGATGCGCCTAACATGGTGGGGCAGCCGGGATTAACGGCTGTTGATATGTTTGAGGCTATGGAACGTGGTGAAATCCGGTTTGTCTGGATTATGGGTACCAACCCGGCTGTAAGTATGCCCGATGCAGGTAAGGTTCGGGCAGCTCTTGAGAAGTGTGAGCATGTTGTGGTGTCGGACTGTCTGCAAAACACTGATACCAGTGCTTATGCTGATATTTTGCTTCCTGCCGCTCCCTGGAGTGAGAAAGATGGGACAGTGACTAATTCCGAACGGCGTATATCTCGCCAGCGGGCACTGTTTCCTCTTGCTGGTGAGTCAAAACCCGACTGGTGGATTCTTTCCCAGGTTGGGAAACGTCTGGGTTTTGATCAGGCTTTCGATTATGACTGTAATGCTGATGTGTTCCGGGAACATGCCCGTTTGTCGGCTTTCGAAAACTCTCGGGAACAAAGTTTTCGGGCGTTTAATTTGTCTGGGTTGGTTCCAGTAACCAATGAGCAATACGAAAGTTTTGCACCGCAAATCTGGCCGATTCTGGATTCTTTAGAATCGGATGAACAACGTTTCTTTGCGCAAGGCAACTTTTCTACACCTTCGGGTAAAGCTAAGTTTATTGTTCCTGATAAAGTGGCTGGCATTACCCTGGATTCCGAATTTCCTCTGCTTTTAAATACTGGTCGTATTCGTGATCAGTGGCACACAATGACTCGCACAGCGCGAGCTGTCAGGTTGAATCGCCATATCAGTGAGCCTTTTGTGCAAGTGAATCCTATCGATGCAGATGATTTCAAACTGCTAGATGGAGAGCTTGTAGAGGTTTTATCCAGCAATGGGCGTGCGATTGCCAGAGTTCAGGTTGATAGTGGGATTGTGGCCGGACAGTTGTTTATGCCTATGCACTGGACACGAGAGTTCAGTCGCGGTGGGCTTGTAGGGCCTTTGGTGCACAACCGTACAGATCCCGTTTCCCGGCAGCCGGACAGTAAAGCCACCCCGGTAAGAGTCTCTCCTTATAAGGCTTCCTGGTATGGGGTTCTAATCAGTCGGCGGCCGTTTGAATTGCCAGAGGTTGATTACTGTGCCGCAGTGAGAAGTGAAGGGTGCTGGCGTTATGAGTTAAGCCATGGCGATGGGCAGGATGTTGTTCATCAATTGTTACCAGAAGGGGATGTGATATCGCTGATGTCCCGTGCAGGAATGCAACGTCAGGCAGTTGTTGTTGATGGCTGTATAGAAGTGCTTTTACTGTTCTCGGACAAACCTCTTGATATCGATAGGCAATGGCTTGAACAGCAGTTTCAGGGGGTAAAGGTCGGCTGGAAAGTTCTTGCTGGAAGTGCGGGCTCTGGAAAAAGTCAGGGGCCTGTGGTTTGTGCTTGTTTCGGTGTTTCAGAAGCTGCAATCTGCAAGGGCATTGAGCAAGGGTGGGATAGTGTGGAAACTATTGGTCAGAAGCTGAATGCAGGAACTAACTGTGGTTCCTGCATTCCTGAGTTAAAACGCTATCTCCTTGAGTGTAAAAATAAATTAGAGCTGGCAGTGTGACTGCCCAGCTCAATAATATCCGCTCGGATGGGGCGGGAGAGGCTGGATATTTCCATTTGCCACTGGCTATGACAGACCGGGCATTTGAGTTTCAATGTTCCCATCTTCTGGCTCCATAGCCTTGCCATAGGGATTTCCAGTTTGCCATTACATCCATCATGGCAGCACCAGCTTACGGAATTACCATCACAGGCGGCTTCAAAGTAGGTGCCGTCAAAGGTAAATCCATCGAACTGGGGCGAGTTCATTCAGTGCTCCTGTAGAGCGCGTGCATCTCATTCAGCCTGGTAACATGAGCTGGTGCCAGTCTGAATTCGGTTGTCTCAATTCTGAGCAGGGTATGCTCATACTCCTCGTTAAACACAGTGCAACTCCCGACTGATACCTGTTCAGGTCGGCAGTTTTCTGCGTAGCTTTCGAGTCGTTTTACCGTGGCCTCCATTTCGCTCCAGCTGGAAAAGGACTGAGGCTTGGAATAGGGGTCGTATTTGAAGGGATAGTGGGAGCAGGCTGTGAGGGTCAGCAATCCAACACTGGTTATAAGTGGGCGGAATCCTTTCCAGAACATCTTACACCTCTCTGGTACTTCTCAGGTAAAGCTTTAACGGGTTCCTGTTTATTGTAGATGAGGAGGATATAGCGGGGTGTCAAAGCCCCGGCGGGCACGGGGCGATTGAGAGAGGGAGTGCAGTGTTCAGGTGCTGTTTTTTTGTTTTTTCAGGTTGGCTTGGCGAATATTGAGAATCTCCACGCCCAGTGAAAATGCCATGGCGAAGTAAATATAGCCTTTTGGAATATGGAAGGAGAGGCTTTCGGCGATCAGGGAAACACCCACCAAAATCAGGAAGCTCAGAGCCAGCATTTTCAAGGTGGGGTGTTTGTCGACAAAGTCCCCGATAGGTTTGGCCGCAAATAGCATAATGCCTACAGCAATAACAATGGCGATAATCATAACCGGCAAATGTTCAGCCATGCCGACTGCAGTAATAACAGAATCCAGGGAAAAGACGATATCCAGAATAGCGATCTGTGCAAGGGTCATGGCAAAGCCGGATGCGATTGCCTTTGTTGGGGAGTTCTCTTCTGTGCCTTCAAGAGATGCGTGAATTTCATGAGTACTTTTGGCTAACAGGAAAAGGCCACCACCAAGCAGAATAATATCTCTGCCGGATACAGAGTGTTCAAACAAACTGAACAAAGGCTCAGTCAGTCCTATAACCCATGCGATTGATACGAGTAGCAGGATGCGGGTTCCCATAGCCAGAATAAGGCCAAGAATTCGGGCTTTATCTCTTTGTTGCGGGGGGAGGCGGCCAGCAAGAATACTGACAAAGATAATGTTGTCGATACCCAGTACAATTTCAAGGGCTGTCAGGGTAAGGAGGGATACCCACGCTTGAGGGTCGCTGAGCCACTCCATTCCTGAACCCTTTTCTATTGCGATACCTAGAGTTAAATAGCTTTTAAATGAAAACGCCACTGCAGAGCAGAAGCGTTTTCATTGATTGCTTATTGTTTAGCTGGTTTGATGACTCACTATCAGCTCAGGCACTGCAATTCAAAGTGACGGAATGTCGAGAATGTACCTAAATTTTCAGGATCCGGGCGGCCATTGTTGTAGCCTTCAACTTGAAATCTGCCGTTTTCATCAATAACCATGGAGAATGTCTCATCTCCGTTGTCCAGAAGATAGGAGTCCCCGTGGGTTTTGGTGACGGTGTAGCCTGTTTGGGTGGTGCCCCCCAGATTCTCTACCTCTGTTCTGGCATTGGCTTTCAGGGATGCCCTGATATCATCCGAGTCTCTTGGTTTCAGGAAGTTGCTGCCTTTGTAGAGAATGAACTCGGCTGTTCTGTCGTAATCTTCGAGCAGCTTCTGTTCAATCTCCCCACGTGTTGTTTTGTCACTGGCCACCCTGTCTGTGTAGCCGCACAGGGCATCGATTGTTTCTCGGCCTCCAGTCAAACCACTGTAGGTCATAAAGTGAGGACTGGTAGCCGCATCTCCGGAAGCTGCGACAGTCAATGAGGGGCCACCATTTTTACCGCTAATAACTGTGAAATGATCAGCAGGCTTGTCCTGCGCTACAGGGAATGTTGTAGCGAACTGTTTGTTCATCAGCCCCAGGTTTGCTCCATGGGTTTTGGCAAAGCCCTGCTTTTCACCGGCAGCCTGGAACCAGAGTTGCTTCAGTAACCTTTGAACTTCTCCCTTTTCCTGTTCCTCCAGATTCTGGCCAACGGTTTCCATCCATTGGTGAGCAGGGCCAGGAATCTCCATGCCAAGGTAGAAAAGGTTGCGGTTTTCAAAAGTCCTTAGCTGACAAACTTCTTTGTTGATGGCTGTGAGCATATCACCCAGAACCGGAATATCTCTGTTGATTCTGTTCTCTCTTAAATCCGCGATAACCTCTTCGAGAAATGCTTTGTCCTCTTGAGGAACTCTGGAGCGTAAAGGAATAAGCTCCTGCTCCGTTAACCCCAGGGCGCGAGTCATCTCTTTTCTGCCAGCTGGTGAAAGTATGGCTCCAAGGTTGCCGGTGAATGGATGCAGAGCCTCATGAAGCTGACTCTTGTAGCTCTGTTGGAATTCCACATCAGTGGCGAGAACATCCTGAAAAGCAGGGAAGGTGCTCAAGTCTTCATTTTTAATGGAGGGGCCTTCCCACGACGCTACCCCATATTGTTTGGGATGAGTGACAGGACAGTGATTCAGGAACTTATTTCGGGTTGGGCTTTCCTTGCCACCGGCACAAATTAACAGGTCGGCTTCAAAAACTTCCTGTTCTGGCTGCTTGGGGTTTTTCTCACTACCAAGATCATATTTCTTCTTGTATTGAGCTCTGACCTTGTATCTGCCTCCAGCGTGGTCAGGTGGCTCAACCATAGTTAGCTCGTGGGCAGCCAGTCTCTGGATTCTGGGTGGGTTATTAGGGTCGGAAGACACAAGCTCTGACAATCGTTTATGCAGGGCGTCTTCGAGAGCCTTAGTCACTACATGAATTGAACCATCAGGTTGCAGTTTGGTTTTACCGCTGCCCGGGGCAAGGAGCTCGTCAAACTGGTCGCCAAGATAGTGACGGAGATCTTTGTCCCATTGGTTATCCAGACGCACAATCTGTGGGCGATTGTAGAGAGTGTTTCTCTGTTCCAGAATAACAACCTCTGCCCCTTTTTGATATTGGCGCATGGCAGAAATCAACCCTACCGGTCCACCACCTTCAATAACCACTTTGGGGTGTTTGGGCTTCCGGTTATGGGAATCGTGCATAAATTGGAGCTGAGCCTCGTACATAACCGGTCCAGCGAGCTTCTCAACTTCTTCCAGCTGTTTATCACTACTGTCCGGTTAAGCATAAACCAGTTCCAGACTCCCCTGATTCTGGAGTGAATTGACTTCCATGCTATCCGGCGGATCACTGAATAATTCCAACAAAGAGCAACGGCGGGTCAGATTAAGACTGACTCTTCGGGCTATTTGCTGTAACGACAATTTGCAGGGTGTTGTGATCTGAGCCAGGCGCAGCAGGAGGTAGGCAATCATTGCTGTGAGCACCTGTATTTTTACAGCATTTTCACTGCGCCCAAGGAACCGCTTCACCTTCAGATTCTGCTTAATCCACTTGAAGAACAGTTCGATTTGCCAGCGGGATTTATACAAGGCGGCAATCTCTGCAGCACTTCTCTTTAGATCGTTACTGATAAAAACCAGTACTTTGCCGTCTTCTTCCCGGCAAATCTTGACCCGCCTGAGATCAGTTGGACAGTCCTTTCGACCTTTGTCAGAAGAGAGCCTGATGATTTGGTCTTCCAGGATAGAGTCGTCTGTCGTTTCACGACATTCAACGACTTCGTAAACTGCTGAGGTTTTCATCCTGCCCACAAACTGCGTGCCCTGA
>NZ_CAMZOG010000078.1 GCF_947331445.1 Parendozoicomonas sp. Alg238-R29
AAATATAACCATATGTCGGAATTCGCTTCGCTCATCCCGACCTACGATACGGGGCAAAGGTGAATGTAGGTCGGACTGAGCAAAGCGATGTCCGACACTTATTCGAGTTGGGGGCGTTATTACCGAGATGAAATGGACAAATATAACCATATGTCGGAATTCGCTTCGCTCATCCCGACCTACGATATGGGCAAAGGTGAATGCAGGTCGGACTGAGCAAAGCGATGTCCGACACGCCAACCCCATATTTCAATCATCCAACTATGGCTGCAAATCCCGAACACTCGCCTTACAAAACTCCAGTTTCAAATTTTCGTAGGTATGCACTGCCGGGAACTGGGGAAACTCCTCAATCACATTCTCCGGCGCTTTAAACAAAATACCGGCCTCGGCTTCTGACAACATGGAGGTGTCATTATAAGAATCTCCCGCTGCAATCACCCGATAGTTCAAACTATGAAAAGCTTTTACTGAGCAGCGCTTAGGATCTGGCTGACGAATCTTATAATCTTTTACGCGTCCGCCCTCACCTATTTCCAATGTATGGCAGAGAAGTGTCGGGAAACCCAATTGGCGCATGAATGGCTGTGCAAACTCATAGAAAGTGTCGGAGAGGATCACCACCTGAAAGTTCTCTCTCAACCAGTCTATGAATGTTCTGGCCCCAGACATGGGGGACATTTCTGCTATAACAGACTGAATTTCACGGATGCCCAAACCATGCTGGTCGAGAATCGACAACCGCATTTTCATCAGCTCGTCGTAATCAGGAATATCCCTGGTGGTGGCTTTCAGTTCTTCAATTCCGGTCTGCTCGGCAAAACGAATCCAGATTTCTGGAATCAGAACACCCTCCAGATCAAGACATGCAATTTCCACTATCGCTCTCCGCTGCTTTTGGCTTTATTTTTATAGGTATTTATACGGCGCCACTCTATATCTGCAGACAGGCTTATGCAATTGGAGCAATTATATTTTTATGCTTCTTTGTTATTACCCTGAGCAACCAGTACACGGGTACAATGTTGTTCCATCAAGGTTGTTCCATCAAGTTCCATCAAACTTATAAAAACAGGGCAGGCTTTTGTTATGACATCTCCCGCTAAAATCACTATGGTCAAAAAAATAATGGCGGATGGCAGCCCCTGCGCCAAATGCGGGCAGGTTATGGGGAAGCTGGAAAGCTCAGGTCACATCAAAAGCATTGATCGGATTATTGAAGCCCGGGAAGACGACCCGAACAGTGAAGGGATGCAGCTCTCTTCCCTGCTCGGGGTAGATAAGGCACCCTTTTTTGTGGTGGAACGGGAAGACCAGCAACCGGAAGTTTTTACAATTTACTTCAAACTGGTAAAAGAGGTTTTGGACGCTTAATACAGCATAAGATGATGCCGGACCAAATGAGCCCGGCATCATCAACAAACCCTAGCAATAACTCTCAAACGGATTATCTGCAGGAAGAACGACTTCCTTCCCATTCAGAATAACTTTCTCTTTGCTTATACTGATCTCTTCCGGAGCAATGACACCTTCGCCAAAGTTATAAACGGGCTCATCATTACCGGCTTGCTTAACGGCTTCTGCTTCTTCCTGCTGGGCGGAAACACTTTCATTTCTGCGTTCCCACGCTGCCAGAGCATCCTTGCCATGTCGGCGGCTCAACATTTCACGGGTTTTATGGGGGGCAATAACCGTTGCCGTAGCATTGTTGCCACCAAAACCTTTGGCATTCAGCAGCGTTAGATCCATAGATCCAACGCCAGCCTCCAGATGCTCAGTGAGCAGGTTCAGGTTCTGGTTATGAACATCATCAGCCAGTACACCGCCAATACTCTTAATACCGGGAACGACTCCGTACTTCCAGGCTCCCAGAGTAGAAGCCATCTGGTCTGCCGCAGCTGCTGCCAGAGAGTGGCCGACGTAACTTTTCACAGCCGATACGGCCCAGTTATCAATACCAAAAGCTTCTGCTACATCATTCAAAATGACGGACTCAGTGACCCGGTTCTGGGCAGTACCTGTACCGTGAGCCTGAACAAAGGAACGTTGTTGCAGAGCTTCATCACCAAGAATATTGCGGCCAAGTGCTGCGGCTCGGGCAACAGTCAGGTAATTGCCGGCACCTGGACTGGATATGGATTTCTTTGGTCCATCTGCATTAATGAATACGCCAGCGACAGAGCCAAGAATTTCAGCGCCTACCTCTAATGCCAGTTCATCATCCATGAGCACAAAGAACTGAGCGGATTCTGCCAGCGTAAAGCCACAGTTTTCACCAAATGGGCGGCAGGCCCGGCGATAATCCGGTTCCTGACTGTCCGCCAAACCTTCCAAAGCCCGCAAAGCCTTATCAGAAGCCAGCGCCCCCATGGTGGCGTAACCTTCAATTACTTCTGAAGTAATAGGCGCTTCACTGTTACCCACCAGAGCCACACGTGTACGGCCACTTTGAATATCTTCGACGGCATGACGCAGGTTATACAGGAAAGTAGCACAGGCGCCCATACTGGTTCCGGTTGTACCCAGGCTGCCCAGCACATAAGCATTAATAAAGTCCGCTGGCATTTCCGCAAAGCCTAGAGGCAGCTGTTTGGAGGTGACCCGCTTACCTTTCAAGCGAGCCTGCATCAAGCCACCGTTACCATTCTGATCCAGCTGACTCATGCTGCTGCCGGCATATACAGACACTTGTTCTGGAGATACAAGCTTGTCCAGCACGTTCCAGTCAACGCCCATTGAGCTGAGGGCATCGGACGCGCCGTAGATGGTCATGGCCAATCCGCGAGGATGGTTGCGGGAGGCATAGAGTTTTTCAGGGTGCAAACCCGTGGGAAGCTGCCCTGCAGCATGGACAGGCAGGCTGAAAGATTCCGGAACCAGCAAAGGCTGACCTTCTGGAATGACTACTTTGACAAGAGCTTTGTCTTCGGTAGCTGTCACCTGCCAGCTGGTTGGTACAGGTGTCGGGAGCTGCTTGCGGGACAACAGCATTTCACTGCGGCCTTTGGTGGTCATGGCTTTGTGACGAGTTACCGCATCCGCATCAAACAGTGTGCCGTCCAGTTTACGAATTAATGTGGCATTGAGAAGTGCTGCGCGATCTTCAACAGCAATCCCCGTCAGCCGGGACAAACTGTTCAGGGTGGCCATCGCCTCCCCACTCTCCAGAATCTCTATAACCATACGGCGATAAGCGTGAAAGCCAGAAGTTCGGCCTGCGGGACCAATACCACCTTGGGCAACAATCAGAGGCAAACGTAGCGGGTGTCGGGACATGCAAAACCTCGACCAGTTATAAGTTTCAGAAATATGACAAGAAGTGTATGCCTTCGTCATTGTGTATGAGTGAATATTTTAGCCATATAATTAGACTAAATAGTCAATTGCTGATTTTTGTAACTTTTTGTGGATACCCGGTTATGTCGGTTTACCTATTGGCCTTAAATGGCATGATTGCCACCAGCCTCACTCTGCCTTTGGAAATGCTGAATGCCGCCCGGCATATGCACAGAGCCACCCGCCAGAAAGAGAAAGTACCGAGGCTATATATTGTTGGGGAGAGCCTTGAGCCGGTCACAACCACTGGAGGGCTGAAACTTCTCCCTGACTGCGAATACCGCGACCTACCTCAAGCTGATATTATTTTCATCCCTTCGTTCTGGCGGAACCCTGCTCCTCTTCCCAATCAATGGCCGACAATCTCCACATGGATTAAGGCACAACATGCCGGTGGAGCAAGGCTTTGCGCGACCGGTACCGGTGTTTTTCTTCTGGCAGGAACGGGGTTGCTTGATGGTAAACCAGCCACTACCCATTGGTTCTACCTGGAGCTTCTCAACAAAATGTTTCCGGAAACACTGTTGAAACGTAATCATCTGATTACCCAGGCCGGGAGGGTTTATTGTGCGGGAAGCGTGAACTCTATTGCCGACCTGACCATTCACCTTATTGAATCTCTTTTTGGGCAAGGCATTTCCGCCCGTGTGGAGCAACAGTTTTCTCCTGAGATACGCAGACGCTACAGCGATCTTTTCTATTCATTTGAATCCAGTGCCCCTCATCCCGATGAAGCCGTTGTTCTGGTACAACAATGGCTCCATGAGCATCAACAGCGCCAGATTTCAATGATTGAAGTGGCTGATCTGTTTTCTATGAGTCAACGAACGTTGAACCGCCGGTTTCGGGAGGCTACGGGAATGACACCGACTGAATGGCTAACACGATTACGGGTAGAAAGCGCCCGGGATCTCCTCAACAGTACGAATCTTGAGATTGGTGATATTGCCTTACGATGCGGTTTTACCGATCCCGGTTATTTTAACCGGGTGTTCCGGAAACATATGGAAACAACCCCGGGGCAGTATCGAATCAGTGTGCGAGGCAAGCTATTCAGTCCCTGACTATACTGCCGCTCCTTTAGTTCTGGGTTCTGGGGGTTCTATGGTTAAAACAGCTTTTCGGGCGGTTGGGTTCGGGATAACAGCCTTAGTCTTTGTTCCTTGTGGAGGAATCGCTTCATCGGCCTATGGTGAGGACGCAAATCCAACATCCGAACTGCGTTTAATCGAAAATCTGCCTGAAATAAAGCTGGTTGATAAATACAAGGTTGATTATACCCCTGTTACCAAAGAGTCCATTTTCAGAGAAGTTGAAGACATTTCCGACGAACTGGCTGAGCTCGAAAGTCAGGGAGAAATCAGCCAGACATTGGCTTTGGGAGCTTATACCGCTCTTGGGGTAATAGCCGTCGGGGTGGCGAACAACCTGTTCCTTGCTCATTTTTACCCACGTACTAATGACTGGCCCAGAATTATTCCCTTGAGAAGGGCAAATTCTGCCTATATACGAGCGGTTGTCAGCGGGATAGTCACCTATATATTGCCAGCCGCCATATCCGGGGGCGTTAACGCATTAATTGCCCGCTCCGGAAGTCTGCCTATCATCCAAAGTCATGAATTTGGACGCGTCTTTATGGCTGAAGAAGCGTTTATGCTTGCTCCTGTCACACTCTCGCTTTTGTATACCTACCTGAAAAACGGTGCACTTCCTGATCATGTACCAGCAGGGTTGAGTCCACAGTTAGGCATGCCTATAAATATTTTTCTCGGCTCAGCTATGCTGGCTGCCTACAATCTTGTGTACACACGTTTCCAGCGGGGATACACCTACCACCAACTCAAGTTAAAGCTTCATTCACTGAACAGGCAGTTCAAATCTCTCGAAGCTTCAGAGCTATGAGTATACAGAACCACACACAGCTCTTACTCACATTTGCAAGTTTTACACCCAGAACGCAAGTTTTGCACCCAGAAAAGTTGGGCAGAAAACAAGGTTGCTGGAAGCGGCCAGACACCTGCTGGAATATCGGTAACTATCGACGATAACGGCAAGGTATATTCTGCCGGTATGAAACGGCTTAATCAGGGAGAAAAGCTTGAGGTTCGTGACTATATTGGTTTTCTCTGATTGGGCGCTCCCAGATATGGAAACGCCTTCCTGCAAAATCATGCCCCCTAAACAAAGTATAAATGTGCACTCTTTTTGCTGAAGTCATACTCACTACCGTCATCGAAGTGAACTTTAAAATCGGTGCCGGTTTCGGACAGAACCTTGCCCGACCCAAATATCGAGTGATTGACTTCTGTTTTTTGCCAGGGCAGGGATAATTCGGTGTGAATAGCTTTTGCCTTATCGCTCCAGATAAATTTCAACCCAGGACTCACTGAAGCAGCATAACTTTCGACGACATCTGACTTCGGAAAATCCAAAGGCATGTCAGAATTATTCTTGGGATTCTGATGAAAAAATTCACCTACCTGGCAAGAAAGTTTATCCCGCAGTTCTCCAATAAAGCGGCTGGGTATTTTATCGACAGCTTGTGTTGGCCGACTATCAGGATTAGGAGTAGTCACTAGATAAAGCTCTTCTTTAGCGCGAGTCATAGCCACATAAAACAGCCTGCGCTCTGCTTCAATGCCACTTTCCCCCAAAGGTTCATCACCAACACTGCATGGCAGCTGCCGGTCAATCAGCCCAGGGAGAATAACAACTGGCCATTCCAAACCTTTGGCTTTATGCATGCTGGTTAACAGCAGGGCATTTTCCCGGGTGCGTTTCTTTTTATTAGCGTTTTGCTGCCGCTTCTCTCGGAGGTCATCAAAAAACCCACAAGCGACTTTAGCATCATGCTGTGTTGAGGCCAGATAACGAATAAAACTGTCCATGGCCAACAGTTGTTCTTCGGCTCGATCACGATCAAGTGCTGATTCCAGAATCCAGGGTTTTAGCTCCACGCCCATAATATAACGACCCAGAATTTTTGCCGCTGATAATTGTCCTTGCTCTACACGCAGCAACATCCGACCGCGTTCCAGCAGGCGATTTTTTTGAAAATCACTGATATCCGGCAGATAACCTTCAGCCTGTTTCATCACCCAGCGACCGTAATTCTGTTCCTGTTCAGAGAATGATCGGCAGAATGTTTTCAACCAGGCATCGCGAATACCCACATGAGGGAAACGTAACAACTGCCAGAAACGCTGATAACGGGCTTCTGCAGGCATAGCCTGATAACGCCCGGCCGCCAACTCCAGCAGGTAGAGTAGAAACTGAATTTCCTGTCGGTCAAAGGCACCCTTCTCAGCTTCGCTGATAAAAGGAATACCCGTTTCCAGCAGAGTCAGTTCCAGAGTAACCGCCTGACTCCATAGTCGTACCAAAACAGTAATATCTGTAAGTGGTCGCCCATTTGCCACAAGCGTGGTCAGGTGCTCAGCCAACCAGCGGGCATGATCATTTTTCTCAACCCGTTCAACCTGCGTTGGAGGTGTAGAAGCGTGGGCAATACAAAGTGTGTCTCCCCTGCCTTGATTCCGAGTAATCAAGTGGTCGGCAACTAAAGCTAATCTGTGGCCATAGCGGAAGGTATAGCTCAATGAATAGTGAACCGGCTCGGTAAAATCTTCGGCAAAGGTTTTCAGAATGTACTCTGGCCGTGCTCCCCGGAATTCATAAATAGTCTGGTCAGGATCACCCACCACCATCACCTGTGCACGACGCCCGGCAATTATCTTCAGCAAAGTATGTTGTACTTCATTGGTATCCTGATACTCATCCACCAGCATCAGGTCCATTTTATTGGTTACACGCTGAACCAGTTCTGGTTGGCGCAGCATCAGCATGACTGGCTGATAAAGCATATCCGCATAAGTGATCAGGCACTGTTCCAGTCGCCAGGATTCAAAGGCGTGATAACCTTCCAGCAAAAGCTTTTTTCGGTTGTCGTATTCATATTCTTCAAACACCAGCTCTGGTGTGCGGGTTGTGCTCTTAACCAGATCAATAAACCCGGTTAACTCACTGACCCAGCTGCTTTTATTGGCTTTGAGCGAATCCTGCATACCACCGGGCGCGACCCGCTGTAATATTTTCCAACACTCAAAATCCATCCGAGGGCCAGATAGAGGGTCGCCTGTCCAGCGAGGCAGCAAACCCTCTTTGGCAAAAAATTGATACAACCGTAAACCCATTGAGTGATAAGTGCGGATATCGGGCATGGTCAGGTTAGAGTGGGAGGAACGTGTAAGCTTGCGTTGGAAATCTTCACGGGCACTGCGATTAAACATAAGAACCAGCATGCGGGTCGGGTCCTGCCCTCGCTCCAGCTGTCTGAGAACATGGGCTACCAGCGTACTGGTTTTTCCGCTGCCTGCGACTGCGGTCACAATGGCGTGACTTCCACAGTGTTCGATGACGGACAGTTGTTCATCAGTCCAGTTTTTTTCAGAAGCGTTCAAAAGACAAACCACAAGACAGTACGAGTAAGAAGACCGGTAGACTAACGACACAGGCCCTCGGTTTCCAGCACGCAGTTTTCTCTCTTTACTTTGCCTGTGTCTTTTAACAGGTCGATGTTTCCCATCTCTTTATTGGTGAAACGTTCTGACAATGCGCCGTATATTTGACGTTGTCTCTGTTTTCGCACCGATAATTTTTTCAATAAACGTCAGTGCCGAGCCAGATAATGACTCAGGAATCGTTGCGGCAGACGTGATTCTTAAAGGAACAAGCGCAGAGAAAACATGTCCACCCAGCCCTGTATGCTCACTTGCAAAAGCGAAGCCATCGGCAGATCAAAAGAACAACAAGAAAGCGCCAGCCACATCAACTCATTAGCCGGGTTCGGCCACTGGCTCAGGTTGAGTGGTGGAACGTTTTGATTCAGGAACCTCCAGGCCACAACCACCAAGAACCAGTTTCACTATGGTTTCCGTGGCTTTATCCAGTTCTTTTTGAGATAAGGCGCTACGGTTGAGCATATAAAGAACCTGAGCCTCATAATCCACATAATGCTGAGTCATACTCCAGATCATAAACAGCAGGTGTCGGGGGTCAATGGGGTTCATGCGCCCCTGATCAATCCAGCCCTGGATAACAGTGACTCGCTTTTCCAACCACTGGCGTGCCTCCCCTTTAAACCGGTCGTTGAGTATATTGGCGCCATGAAGTATTTCACCGGTAAACACTCGGGCCGCATCCGGGTTTCGATTGGAAAACCTTATTTTATCCCGAATATATCCAACCAGTGATTCGGCAGGGTCATCATCGACACTGACATGATCAAAACTGACATTCCAACCCATCACAATATTGTCGAGCACAGCTTCGTAAAGTGCGAGCTTGCTGGGATAGTAATACAGGATATTGGCTTTTGGCAGGCCTGAACGCTCAGCGATGGCCTGAAGAGATGATCCTTTGTAACCGTTACGGGCAAATTCAAATTCAGCAGATTGTAGAATTTTTCTCTGGTTATTGACCCGAATCTGCCCAGTTTGGGGCGCAGTTACTTTTGTCATTATTATGCGGTACTTTCATTACAGACATTTCATACTAAAGGGAGCATGACCGCTTTTCCAGCATCATAATGGCTTTTCCTGAAAGGCTCTTATAGTATCCGCTTGTTTAAATAAGAACCTCTCAATCAGACGTGCCAGCCCTATGACTACAAAGTCCAAACCATCAGAAACCCCTGAGAAAGCCGTTGTTATCTATTCGGGCGGTATGGACTCGTTTACCGTGTTACATAAAGCACGTCTGCAAGGATATGAGTTGTATGCCCTCTCGTTTAACTATGGTCAGCGCCATAGTAAAGAACTGGAGTATGCTGCCAGGGTCTGTGAAGAGCTGAATATTCCCCATAAAGTGGTTGATATCACTGCCATCAACGAGTTAGTCGGTGGCTCTGCGTTGACGTCTGACGATATTGCTGTGCCAGAGGGGCACTACGAAGAAGACAATATGAAGGCAACGGTTGTGCCAAACCGGAATATGATTCTTCTGTCTCTGGCCACTGGTTACGCTCTTTCACTTGGAGCCGGAAAGGTTTTTTATGGCGCCCACTCTGGCGATCATACTATTTACCCTGACTGTCGCCCCGAGTTTGTTGATGCAGTGAATGAAGTTACAAAAATCTGCGACTGGCAGCCGGTCACTATTGAAGCGCCTTATCTGTATTCCAGTAAAATTGAAATTTTGACAGACGGGCTAGCTATGGGGCTGGATTACGGCAAAACCTGGACTTGCTATAACGGCCGGGACAAAGCCTGCGGAAAATGTGGTTCCTGTGCAGAGAGGCTTGAAGCCTTTGAGCACAACAAATCTGTAGACCCCCTTGAGTACGAAGAAGCGGAACCCGCCTGATGTACAGCGTAAAAGAAATTTTTTACACCCTGCAGGGAGAAGGCGCTAATGTTGGCCGCCCTGCGGTGTTTTGCCGTTTCAGTGGCTGTAATCTCTGGAGCGGACTGGAAAAAGATCGGGCATCATCTATTTGTACTTTTTGCGACACTGATTTTCGTGGCACTGATGGTGAAGGCGGCGGCAAATTTAAAACCGGCGAAGATCTAGCCGCCGCAGTTTGGGAAAAATGGCCGAACAACCGTGAAGATTCTGCCTGTCGCCCTCTTGTCGTCTGCACTGGTGGTGAACCGTTGTTACAACTGGACGATGCGGCCATCAAAGCTTTGCATAACTGCGGGTTTGAAATTGCTATTGAGACCAATGGAACAAAGCCTATTCCAGAAGGTATTGACTGGAGTGTTGTCAGTCCGAAAGGAACAGCAGAAGTTGTTGTGAAAGAGTGTGATGAACTGAAACTGGTTTACCCTCAGCCTGAGGCCATGCCAGAGAAGTTTGCGCATATTAAGGCCAGTCATTACTACCTGAGCCCAATGGCTGATCCTCACAGGGACAGTGCAGATTCTCTTTACAGAGACAAACTGACCCGGGAAGTGATTGATTATTGCCTTAACTACCCACGCTGGCGACTAAATCTGCAAACCCACAAAATTGTAAATATTGCCTGAACCTGTATTCAGGCTTTAGTCAGTGTACCCGTATAGATCATGGATAGCGACAGGCGCACCACTGTCGCTCTCCTGATCACATAATATATCCTCGCTAGAAGTATCAGCCTCATCAGACGTGTCAGAGAACATATTACTACTATCACTATCACTGTCGCTGTCCGTGGTGTTTGCCACTGGCTCCAACTCTTGTTCCTTTAATTTCAGCAGGATGCTTCTGTAGTTTTCATACTGTTTTTGACGTTTATTGTTTTCAAGCCCTTCTTCATTTTCCTGCCCTGGCAACCCTTTGGTCTGATCAATGTTCATATCTTTGACCTTTCTTCTAAAGGCTCTTTGAATGGCATCGATGGATGCATCCATGTTTACACCAAGCGCTTCCGCTGCCTCTTTCCCCAATTTTTCAAACTCTTCATCCTCTGTTGTTTTGTCTGCATTTTCGTCTGAGTGAGCCCGCTGAAACAGTAAATAACTGATCATGCTATCAAACATATCTTTGGTTTTGCTGCCGAACTTATTTCCAACATCCGCAGACAGACGCTTTATGTCTTCACTGCCTGTTTCCCTCAATCTCTGAATATTCGCCGTTATAGCGTCCGATCTTATCGATACGCTTTCATCGTTGACATACTGTTCAAATACATCATCAATTTTATCTTTTGTTGTCTGGTCTTCTGTACTCAATAAATATTTCTGGGGTATAGCGCGCTTAATACTTTCTGATATTCTTACAATCCCTTCTCGATAAGCCATGGTTGCCTCCATTACGTTCTTATTAAGTTTCAGGCAATTTAGAACCAGATCCGTATCCAAAGTCGTAAAATCATGTATGCTTTCGAAAAGTGTTCGATGTGCACGCGAATAACCACCGATAGCTTCCCTGAAGAAGACTTTTTCAGGGGGGCGCCATGGGATATCTGCCCCTCCGACTCCCCTTCTTACCAAAGCTCGACAGCCAGAGCCGTCTTGGCTCAAAGATTTTCTATCAGTAGAACTCTCACCATCAGTGATCGCCTTTAATCTTTCGGTGTCTTCTAAGGCTCCCCCCCCATAAATCCCCCTCCTACTCCCCCCTTTTGCGTTAATCATTTCCCAAACTGTGACAGCATCACCTTCTTTTCTGGCTCGCTTAAGGCGTGCTTCATCAAACACAGCACCATCGGCTTTCAGTTCTTTGACCCTGCATTCTGCATATTCCCAAGCAGCCTTTCTTTTAGGAAGTACAGGATCCAGGGTTTTATCGACTTTCTTTTTTATTTTTTTTGATATTCTGGGACGTTTGGGAAGCTTAGCGGTATCCCCTTTTCTTCGTTTCCATACAAATTTGGTACTGCGGCTCCCACTGCTTTTACTGTGACGACCAGAACCTGTTGTAGAAGTTGTTGTAGAAGTTGTAGAATCCGCAACAAAACTTTGTTGAGATCCGTCAGTAATGGCCAGTGTTGGTTTGAAATCGACAGCGGGTTGGTGTTTCAATTTCCGTTCGGGCATCCCTTTATTAAATAGCCTTACAGCCTTTTTCAGCTTTTGTTCGTTGTTATAATCAAGCCTTCTGAACTGTTCTTCTATCTCTTTTCTTATCGTTTCGATACCTGCTTCTACTTCTGACATGCTTCGTTCGAAGTCATCTTTTACAGAATCCATCTGTCGATAGACATCTTCCAGTGTCGTACCAAGTGGAAGAATAACCGGTTCAGGCTTGGAAGGAGGAGTAAGATCATGAAGCAAGGCCTGTTTTACATCTTTGCTTGGAACCTCATTAACTATTCGCTGGTACAGAAGAGGACATGTTTTCCTTATGCACTGGCTCATTCTTTGAAACATTTCCCTGTCGCCAACTTCATCGGTGGTATCTGTTGCTGCAGCCTCCCCGGACGAAAGCTTTTGCTTCTTTTTAGCCTCTCCCTCCACTATGCAGCACTCTCTGGAAAAAATGTCATCCATCACACTTTTAGTAGAGCCTCCCAGAGCCGCAATCTTATCGGAATAGGTAACACCGGGTATTGCGACTTCCGCTTGCCTGAGATCAAGGGGCGGCCTCAACAGGCTATCAGAACTTAACCTTGTCCTGGTTTTTCTATTCCCAGAGTTACGACTGTCCTGGACAGCAGAGAATGCTTCTGGCTGTAGAATTTCTGTTGTAAGACTTCGTCTTTGAACCATGGTGATAACAATCCAGGAATCATTAATACCCTTTGACTCGAAAACGTGACAGTGGTTGTCTGAATAACAGGCTTGTTAGCAGAAGCTGACTACACTGCTTAAAATGTCTGCATCCAAATTTCAGCAGGCAACGTAAACCAGATAAATGTACTCAGCCGGAGTTTACCCCCCATGGGAATGGAATTTCTCAATCAGGACTTTGTCCGATTTATAACCGCAACCCTGCAAATACTGGCCTCTCTGTTTATTTTCGTGATGGGTGTTGGCATAGCCGCGATTCTGGTTATGTATGTGGTTGATAAAAGCCAGACCCAGCAAACCATTCGCCGCAACTACCCGGTTATTGGCCGGTTCCGGTACTTCTTTGAACATATTGGCGAATTTTTCCGGCAGTATTTCTTTGCCAGTGACCGGGAAGAACTCCCTTTCAACCGTGCCCAGCGATCATGGGTTTATCGGGCGGCCAAAGGCGTTGATAGCACTGTGGCGTTTGGCTCCACCAAACCGATAAAGGATCGAGGCTCTATCCTGTTTTTGAACTGCCCCTATCCAACCCTGGCTGAAGATGCTCTGGATATAGACAGTGTTGTTATTGGGCCACACAGCAGTACCCCCTATCGCCCCGGGTCTTTGTTTAATATTTCCGGAATGAGTTACGGGGCACTGTCTGGCCCAGCTATTCAGGCTTTATCAAAAGGAGCCAAAGTGGCTAACTGCTGGTACAACACTGGTGAAGGTGGTCTTTCTGATCATCATCTCAAAGGTGGCTGCGATATTGTGTTTCAAATTGGTACAGCCAAGTATGGTGTGCGCGACCAGGAAGGAAACCTCTCAGATGAGCGCCTGAAAGAAGTGGCCAGCCACCCCCAGGTAAGAATGTTTGAAATTAAACTGAGCCAGGGAGCAAAACCGGGGAAAGGCGGTATTCTTCCGGGCAATAAGGTCACGGAAGAAATTAGCCGTATTCGCCTGATTCCTGTTGGCAAAGACTCTATCAGCCCTAACCGTCATCCAGAGATTAACTCCACCAGCGATCTGCTGAATATGATTGATCGGGTACGTACCGTTACCGGCAAGCCGTGTGGCATCAAATTTGTGCTGGGTGCTACTAACTGGCTGGATGACCTCTGTAAGGAAATACATAAACGTGGCATGGATTCAGCACCTGACTTCGTCACCATAGATAGTTGTGATGGTGGAACCGGAGCAGCGCCAATGGCACTTATGGATGATGTTGGCCTGCCTTTACGAGAAAGCCTGCCTTATGTTCATGACCGGTTTATGCAGCATGGCCTTAGAGACCGGATTCGTATAATTTGTTCTGGCAAAATGATCAACCCAACAGATGTTGCCTGGGCTCTGTGCATGGGGGCAGATTTTGTAGTGTCTGCCCGTGGATTTATGTTGGCTCTGGGCTGCATACAAGCGCTTCAGTGCAACAAAAACACCTGCCCAACCGGTATTACCACCCATAACAAACAACTTCAGCGCGGGCTGGTACCCAAAGATAAAGCCAAACGAGTTGCAAGTTATCACGACAATCTTGTCCATGATGTGGAGTTGATCAGTCATTCCTGCGGCGTGAAAGAGCCTCGCAGGCTCAGACGTTATCATGCCCGTCAGGTTATGGAGAATGGTTTGTCCGTTTCTTTGGATGAGCTTTATCCCTATCCGGAAGTGGGCGCAGTAAAATAGAATCGAGAGTGAATGCGATCCAGTTAAACCATTAAGAATGTAATTGGATCGTTTTCTACAAAACAATCGTATTATTCGCCCCTTTCTTGAACGCCCCCGAGTACAGCCTGTAACAGCTTAAAATTTCAGAGTCCTGCTGTCTGGTCCGCCGAAGACTCATCCATTCAAAAATGGCGGCCTGAAGAACTTGTCACATTCCCCTCTATTGCTGACAATGGGTGAGCACTTCCCCGCCACCGGATATCGGAGAATCCGTTGCTCACCCTGTATCATTCCAACAGTCTGTATGATTTGAAAGAGATGCTGGTCAAACTGATCAGCCTTGATCCTCTCAGCAACCCTCTTGAAGCAGAGCAAATTCTTGTGCAAAGCCCGGGGATGGCGCGCTGGCTGCAACTGGAAATTGCTGACGCTTTTGGTATCGCCGCCAGTATAGATTTTCCTCTCCCGGCTACATTTTTGTGGAATATGTTTGTCAGTGTTCTGGACGATGTCCCCGAACGTTCCGCTTTTGCCAAAGAGAGCCTGACCTGGAAGTTAATGGGTCTGCTTCCCCAGTGGCTCAACGATCCACGCTTTACCACATTACAACGCTATACCGAAAACGACGCTGACTGTGTAAGGCGTTACCAGCTAGCTGGAAAAATCGCTGATATTTACGACCAGTATCTGGTTTATCGCCCGGAATGGATTTCAGAATGGGAAGCCGGCAATGATTTATCTGAGTTGACTGAAGGTCAGGAATGGCAACCTGTGTTATGGCGGGCCTTGGTGGAGCGCACCAAAGAACTTGGACAATCTCATTGGCATCGAGCCAATATGCATACAGCTTTTTCCCAAACATTAATCCAAGATAACCCTTCAGGAAAGCTCCCTAAACGATTGTTTGTATTTGGAATTTCTGCACTTCCACCAGGTTATGTCGATGCCCTGCATGCACTGGGGCAACGGTGTGAAGTTCATTTGATGATAACCAACCCCTGTCGTTATTACTGGGGTGATATCCGTGATGCCCGCTATCTGGCAAAGATCAAAACCGAACGTTTCCGTGAAGGCATGAAGCCCGATACTCCTGAATCATTGGACGACACTGGCAACCCCCTGTTGGCTTCTATGGGTAAACTGGGTCGGGATTATCTCTATCAGCTTCAGGAGCTGGCCAGTGGTGATAATCCCATTAATGAAATCGATTCCTTTGAAGATATTGAGCAGGATTCACTGCTTCACTGCATTCAGCACGATATTCTCGAGCTAGAAGATCGCTCCGGTCGTAATACCGTTGTTAAGGCAAACGACACATCTCTCACATTCCATGGCTGTCACAGCCCTCTGCGGGAAGTGGAAGTTCTCCATGACCAACTACTTCAGTTATTTAACGCTGATGCGTCGCTGACACCTCGGGACATTATTGTCATGGTGCCAGATATCGACAGCTATTCGCCTTTCCTGCAGGCGGTGTTCGGCAGTGCTGCTGATCAACGTTATATTCCTTTTGCACTTTCGGATCGCAGTGCCAGCCAGGAGCATCCCGTGCTTGCTGCCTTCCATAAATTGCTGACTCTGGATCAAACACGGGCCAGCGGCCCAGAGCTGATTGAGTTACTGGAAGTAAAAGCCTTGCAGTCTCGCTACAGCCTTGATGCTAACAATCTGACCACTCTCAGCCAATGGATTGAAGATGCCGGCATTCGCTGGGGCTTGAATCAGTCGCACCAATCACACTTTGATATTCCCTCACGTCAGGAAAACACCTGGCTGTTTGGCTTGCGCCGTATGCTGCTGGGTTATGCCATGCCCCAGGGGATGGGGCTGTATAACGACATTTTGCCCACCGACCTTGTTCAAGGTATGGAAGCCGAGCTTGCCGGTCATCTGGCTGACTTTATTGAAAACTGTGAATGGTTGCTGGCTGAGCTTGCACAATCGCGAACGGCAGATAGTTGGACTATTTTCCTGAACCAGCTGCTTGAACGCTTTTTCACGCCAGATGAAGACGATGAGCAGGCATTGCAAAGTATCCGTTCGGCACTGGAGAGTTTCCGTCAGCAACTCCGCGATTCCCGGTTTGAAGAGGCACTGCCACGAGCGGTAATGGTGGACTGGTTGCAGGAGCATCTTGGTAATACACGAAACAGTCAGCGCTTTCTTGCCGGACAGGTGAATATCTGTACCTTGATGCCTATGCGCTCTATTCCTTTCCGGGTGGTGTGTTTGCTGGGAATGAACGACAGCGCTTATCCGCGCACTTTGCCGCCTATGGGCTTTGACCTGATGGCTCGCAGCCCTCGAAAAGGTGACCGTTCCCGCCGTGAAGATGATCGTTATCTGTTTCTCGAAGCTTTGTTGTCGGCCAAGGAAACGCTCTATATCAGCTATGTCAGCCGTAATATTCGTGACAACAGTGAAAAATTCCCTTCTGTGCTGGTGTCCGAACTGCAAAACTTGATTGCTGAGAGTTTCATTACCGGTGACGATCAATCTCTTATAGATACGCTGACTTACCAGCACAGTTTGCAGGCTTTTAGCGTTTCAAACTTTTTAGCCGATAATCCGAACCGCAGTTTTGCCAAAGAATGGCTACCCGCAGCTCAAAGAGCTGGAGATATAGCTCAGCCATTTTATGAGCAACCACTGGAACCTTTGCCAGTACCGGATAACAAAGACACTCTGGATCTGCCCTTGGCTCAGCTTATTGCCTTCTGGAACAACCCCAGTCAGGCATTCTGCCAGCAACGGTTAAAAGTATTTTTCGACGATAATGACGATCCAGCAGAAACCCGCGAGCCCTTTGCCCTCAGTGGCTTAACCGGATGGCAGTTAAAAGACTCGCTGGTTCATAAGTATTTGTCTGGAGCCAGTGAGCAGGAGTTTCGCCACCATGCCCGTGCAGCAGGCACACTTCCCCATGGCAGCTTTGGGGAACTGGCCATTGACGACTTGTGTGAAGAGGCTGCCAGCCTGGCGGAACGGGTATCTCCCTGGATAACAGGAATCTCCAGAGGTATTGAGGTAAACCAGTTTCTGAACGACAGTCGTTTAACGGGCTGGCTCGATACGATTTACCCCCATGGTCAGGTATTCTGGCGTACCGGAAAACTCCATGACAAACACCGTTTCAGTGCCTGGATACAACATCTCAGCTATTGTGCATCAGGCTTGCCGGGGCACAGCATTTATATTACAGCTGAGACACAGTTCCGACTCACGCCAGTCGATCCAGAAATCGCATTGTCACATCTTTCCTATCTTGAGCGTTTGCTTCGTGAAGGGTTAACTCGCCCTCTGCCCTTTTTCCAGAGAACAGCCTGGGCCTGGATTAATGAAGCTGTCGATGATATTGCTATTTCCGAATCTGAAGATGATCTGGAAAAAGCGCTTAAAAAGGCCACTGATGCTTTTTATGGCACAGGCTTTGGGGCAGCCGGTGAAGGCACAGATCCCTATATACAGCGCTGCTGGCCTGAATTAGAGCCGGTTTATCCTGAAATGATCAGCTTGGCCCATTCGCTTTTGTTGCCACTCTTTACTCATTTGAAACCATTGGAGAAGGGGGAGCAGCCATGAGCGATTCTCACACTCAGACGCTTGATCCGCTCACTCTTCCCCTTCATGGGCATTGCCTGATTGAAGCGAGTGCCGGAACCGGAAAAACCTGGACTATTGCCGCGCTGTATCTACGTTTTCTTCTAGGGCATGGGCGCCCCCAAGGTTCTGAGCCGCTCACAGTTGATCAAATTCTAGTGGTAACATTTACCGAGGCCGCGACTGAAGAACTCAGGGACAGAGTCCGTGCCAGGATTCATGAGGCCCGGCAGGCTTTTATTTCTGGTAAAGCGGGTGATCCGTTACTGAAAGAACTGCTCAAGGATCTCAGCGATCATCCTCAGCAGGCTGATCGTTTGCTCGCTGCGGAAAGGCAGATGGATGAAGCCGCCATTTTTACTATTCACGGCTTTTGCCAGCGCATGCTTAAGCAGCATGCTTTTGAGAGTGGCACACTGTTCACCAGTGAGCTGATGGAAGATCAGTCAGAACTGATGGCAGATACTATTGCCGATTTCTGGCGCAGAACCATGTACCCCCTCAATAAGGAACTGGCTGAACTCGCCCGTGGTTGTTGGAAAACTCCTGCCGCACTGGAAAGCGAACTCCACCAATGGTTAAGCCACCATGGTTTACAGATTGATGAACGCCATATTCCCCAATCTCTTGATGCGCTTCAGCCATTGATTGATGAAATCCGCCGGGCAAAACAACTGTGGCGAGAACAACATGATCTGATTGCGTTTGAACTGGGCAAGGTTCTGAAAAAGAACAGTAAACCCTGGAAACGACTGGCTGGCATGGACAACTTCGCCCGCAGTTTGTCTTTGTCCCCCTACTTCCAGAAAGAAGTGAATTGGCAATATTACACCCCGTCAGCACTTGCGAAGGCCTGCAACAAAGGTAAGGATATTCCTGATCTGGACGTTTTCCGCTGTATTGAATCCATCGTCGAAAATAATATTGAGTTGGCATCAGCCTTCCGAACACTGATGCTGCGGGACGCATTGGAAGATGTTAAGAGCCACATGATTCAGCGCCGAACTGAACTGCGGAAAATGTCTTTTGATGATCTGCTTATCAAGCTTGATGACGCCCTCGAAAGCACTGGCGGCAGTCAGCTGGCCGAGCAAATACGGGGGACATTTAAGGTGGCCCTGATTGATGAATTTCAGGATACCGATAGTATTCAGTACCGTATCTTCAACAATCTCTACCCGATTGATGCTGAAGCGAGTTCCCATGGGTTGTTTCTGATTGGAGACCCTAAGCAAGCCATTTATGCCTTCCGTGGGGCGGATATTTTCACCTATATCCAGGCTCGCAGACAGATAAACCGGCGCTATACCCTGCCTCGCAACTGGCGTTCGTCAACGTCTATGATCAGTGCCACAAACCATCTGTTTGAACAGGCAGAATCTCCGTTTATTTACGACAGCGATATTCCCTTTCTTTCCGTCGATGCTTCCCCTGATGCTGGCAGCCGGGGACTGTTTGTTGATGGTCACCCTCAATCCGCTATGCAACTCTGGCATCTGGATAATGGGGCCTATGCTGTTGGCAAGGGTGATTATGAAGAGGCTATGACCCAGTCCACAGCCAACGAGATTAATCGTTTGCTGACCTTAGCTAAAGAAGGCCGTTGCCAAACTAGCAGTAGCAAGGGGAAGAAAGATCTGGTTCCGGGTGATATTGCCATTCTGGTGCGCACAGGCACCCAGGCAGAGAAAATCCGGCAGGCTCTGGTTGAACAAAACATTGCCAGTGTTTATCTCAGTGACCGCAGTTCGGTGTTTGATGCTCCCGAGGCCCGTGATTTAACCCGTATTCTTGCGGCCTGCCTGGAACCGGCCAATGAGCGCAACCTTCGAGCCGCAATGGCGACACCATTGCTCGCCCTTCAGGCAACAACCCTTGATGAACTCAATAATAATGAGCTTCACTGGGAAGCCGCCGTAGACGAATTTACGGGTTATCACGAACAATGGCTTCGCCGTGGCATTCTGCCCATGTTGCGCACCCTGATCGCTAAACGAAACCTCGCAGAAAACCTGCTGACCGGAGTCAATGGTGAACGACGCCTGACAGATTTACTTCACCTCGGCGAACTGCTGGCTGCGGCGGCACGGGAAAAGGATACTCCCCACGCTCTGTTGCGTTGGTTGCAGGAGCAAATCATCAGCCCGAACCAGAATGCCAAAGAACAGCAACTTCATCTGGAAAGTGAGCAGCATTTGGTACGTGTTGTGACCATCCATAAATCCAAAGGTTTGGAATACGGCGTAGTATTTCTTCCCTTTGCCTGTACATGGCGACCACAGGAGCAAGGGATTTACCACGACGATGAGCAAAAGGTGATTGCGGATCTCAGCGCTCAACCTGAAACTGTTGAAAAGGCTGATAAAGAACGCCTGGCCGAAGACCTTCGTCTTCTTTATGTTGCCCTTACCCGCTCAGTTCATGCTTGCTATCTCGGTGTTGCTCCAATAAAACTACGAGCCAGAAAAGATACAGAAACAACAGACCTCAACAAAACTGCTCTCGGACACCTGTTGTTTAACGGGCAGGTTATTACACCCGCAGCATTAACAGAGTCACTCAAAATACTGGAAGATCACTGCCCGGCAATCACTGTTTCACCTCTGGCAGAATCCTGTAATGAATCTTACATGCCGCCAGAGCAGCCTGAACCAAAACTTTCAGCACAAACATTTAGAGGCTTGATTTCCAACGATTGGTGGATGACCAGCTACTCGGCACTGTCACGCAATGCAGAGCATCGTTATAGCCCAATAGCCGATACCCCTGATGCGACCCATGAGCAGCCGGGCCTTGATCTGGAAGTACAGGGTCAGCAAAGCGATATTAACTTGGGAGAACGTCCACCGTTTTCATCTTTGTTTGATTTCCCCCGGGGAGCCCGGCCCGGTACATTCCTCCATGAAATTTTTGAGCGAGTCGCTTTTGAAAACCCTGAGTCAGACGCCATTGAAGCCATGATTCGTGAACAGCTTCTTATCAATGGTCTGGAAGAGGAGTGGCTGCCAGTGCTGCAGGATATGGTCAACAACACTCTTAATGCCTCGATAAATAACCACAGCCAGAGTTTCCGTTTGAATGAACTGGAAACCGGCAGCTATAAAGCCGAGTTGGAGTTTAATCTTTCTCTTGGTGTACTTCAGGCTGACCAGTTAAATCAATTGCTACAAGCATCCAGCGACCCACTGGCCGCTAAAGCTGGAAACTTGACCTTCCAGAGAGTACAGGGGCTATTGAAAGGTTTTATTGATTTAACCTTCCAGCATAATGGACAGTGGTATGTACTGGACTGGAAATCCAACTGGCTCGGTGATTCCACCAGTGCTTACACCCGAGAAGCGATG
>NZ_CAMZOG010000079.1 GCF_947331445.1 Parendozoicomonas sp. Alg238-R29
CTATAACGATCTTGAATATCTGTATCTGAAAATTCGACAGGAGGCTCAGAAATGATCAGCCAACCTGCGAAAGAGCCAAAAATAAAGCAGCCACCATCGGCTCATTATAGAAATGGCACGATTGAACAGTATCAGTATGAGTTCGCTCAACTTACGGAAAATCAGAAATGGTGAAGGTCGTCATAAATAGGGAACAGCACCTGCTCTTCGAGATCCACGCGTTCCTTGAGTGATTTTCCAATCGCAGAAAGCTTTATCTCAAAATGTGACCAGTCTCTGTCGCACATTTCTGTGCTTTTAGTCTCCTGCAAAAATTGGGCAATCTTCTGACTCGCGTTATGCATTCGCATACTGACATTCTCAATAATCGCCTTAGACGACGGATACTCTTTTAAGCCTTTGAACAGGTTGGGGTAAAGCTTTGAGTCTTCAAGAATAAAATGATTTTTAAGCTGATTAGTAAACCGGACTAACAACTGCCCATTGTTGGCGTTGCCTTTTTTACAGCCCAGGGATAATTCAATGTAAGTCGCAAGGATTTCCCGATGTTCATGATTCAGAACCTTGGTCAGGCGCTCGTCATAGCTGGAAAAACCTGGATAAACAGATATTTGTCCTACAGGGCGAATCTTAGCCTGATCAAAATAGCACTGGTTTACACAGTTCACGTAGCAACTCCTGAGTGGGAAAAATAATAATCGTGTTTGATTTATAGTTCAGGAGAGGGGGGGGTCTACGACGATTTACTAGTAATTATGCGCAAAATAATGGCGTCGATCGCAGGTGTCAGAAGTACAGCTTTTGAAAAAGATAAATTAATAAGTAAGCGCACCCTATGTAATGGTGTTGAGTGTGAAAAAACTGTTGGCATCGAAGGGTGCCACTTTATAAATGCTCAAGGCTGGTTTGTTATATTTAAAGGCCTAAGTGGTTTGTACTTGTGGTTCCTGCGGGGATTTCCGTAGATACATCTCGACAGCAATAAAGGCGAACGGTACAAGAGCCGCCAGAAATACCATCAGCCAGATCATCACAGACCAACCCTGCTTATGTGAGGTATGCAACGACAACACCAGATAAAGAAGAAATAACACACCATGGGCAATACCCAAGGCAAATACAAAGTCACGACTGATCAAACCTGCAGTCACAGACAAAATAATCAGGTAAGAGAGACCTTCCAGTACGCTGGTGATTCTAAACAGACTCAAAGAAAATACCCTTGCAGTAGAATTATTCTATTTCATTTTTATACCGCAATTATACGGCGCTGGTTATGCAATCATACGTGTTGTCTATACAAAGGTATAGAAAGTGATCAGAGTCATGGGGAGGCTTCTTTGAGCTGGATTTCGCTTTTTCCAAAAGCCATGGTTTTTGTCCCGCGGGAGCTGCAGGATCCCAACATATCATGTATGCCCGAATCGCTTAATGGACAACCATGAAATGGAAAAGAATAGGTTGTCACTGTATATATCAAATGCAGTGACAACCTTTCCTGTCCATTTCCGAGCGGCTCAATTACAGGCTGCTGTGCGGGCCAAACACTTCATAGTGAATACGGTGTTCTTCCACCCTCCAACCTTTCAGTGTGTCATTTACAAACTGCATAAACGGAAGTGGACCACAGAAATAGAAATGTGTGTGAGGCAGGTCAATGTCTTCACGAACCTGTTCAAGGTTCATAACGCCTTCACCTGTGTGAGAAGAGGCGTCCACATCTGCATCAGTGGGCTGGTTATACCAGGTGTAACTTTTCAGGTTTTCATGCTGTGTTGCTTTCTGCTGTATATCCTCAGCCAGAGCATGATGTTCGCTATTCTCACAACCGTGCAGCCATAATATCGGCCCCTGATGTTGCTCTTGAATCAGTGTATTGAGCATTGCCATCAGAGGTGTAAACCCAACACCACCGCTTAAAAGTACGACTGGACTCTGTGATTGTGTTTCCAAGTAGAAATCTCCTGCTGGCGGCATGACTCCCAACTTGTCTCCGACCTGAACATGATCGTGCAGGTGGTTAGATACAACACCTTTTTCATCGCCATTCTCACGTTTAACACTGATGCGATAATACTGACCATTGGAGGCATCAGAGAGAGAATACTGGCGAATTTCCTGATATTTAGAGCCCACGGGTTTCACCTGAATGCCAAGGTATTGGCCAGGTTTGTAGCCAAGTATTGGCTGGCCGTCCTCAGCTTCTAAATAGAATGAAGTAATCAGTGCACTTTCTTTTTCTTTTCTGGAAACCACAAAGCTCCGAGTACCTTCCCAGCCTCCATGGCTTTGGGCCTGTTGTTCATAGAGTGTGTTTTCACGACCAATAAACACCTGTGCCAACAGCTGGTAAGCCTCAGACCAGGCCTGCAATACCTCAGGAGTTGCCGCTTCACCGGCCAGTTCACGAATAGTCTCGATCAGGTGGTGACCAACAACATCATATTGTTCAGGTTTAACCAGAAAACTGGTGTGCTTGTGGGCAATACGTTCAACCGCTGGCAGCAGTGCTTCCAGGTTTTCAATGTTACGCGCATAGGCCAGCACTGCGTCAAACAGGGCGGCGGGTTGTCCTCCAGTTCGCTGATGGCTCATATTGAACACATCCTGCAACTCTGGATGGTGGTGAAACAGGCGCTTATAAAAATGTTTGGTGAGACCGGTTTTGACTGTCTCGAGCAGCGGAATCGTGGCTTGAATCGTAGTAATGGTCTCGGACGAAAGCATAAGCATCCTGAAGTTAAAAGTTGTTCTTATAAGTTGCATTTAAAATGCATCTTTATAATGTTGTATTTTAAATACATGTTCAACCGGAATTCAGTTACAATTTTTTAAACCGTTTGTGACCGCAGAAAAAGAGTTATGCGACTCACCACTTATACCGATATTGGCCTGCGTGCTCTGCTCTATCTGGCTATTCAGCCACAGGGACATATTTCCAGAATCAGTGAAGTTACAGAGGTATACAACGTCTCTCGTAACCATATGGTTAAAGTCATCAATCAATTAACCCATGCCGGGTTAGTGCGTGGGATGCGGGGGAAGGGTGGTGGTATAACCCTGAACAGGCCTGCTGAAGAGATCTTTCTGGGAGAAACGATTCGACTACTGGAAAAGCATTTGGATGTCGTCGACTGCAGTCATGGCAACTGCATTTTAGTCGGTAACTGTTGCTTGAAAGACGCTTTCTCTGAAGCCATGGACGCCTTCTTGGCGACGTTAAACCAATACACGCTGGCAGATATGGTTGAAGATCGGCAGGGGTTAACACAGATTTTACAGATTAACGATGCTATTCCTGCCTGAGAAACTCAGGAATCTTTTTTTTATAACCGATCCCCTGAGCGCCAACGTCCTCCCAGGGGAAAATGAGCATGTAACTGTCGTTTAAGAAATATGAATTATCGGTGTCACTTACATAACTAACCAAGCTGATCAATCATTACGGCATTGCTGTAAACGAGACAATTATCAAGTTCTCGGTGACCCACCAAATGGAACTGCCCTCGTTGGTCGTCGTTTCGAATATACACTCTAATTTTGCAGTCTTTTAATGAGCCACAATCATTCGATGTGGACAGCTCCATTGTAGAAATGTCGATAGGCACATATTTCTCTGGGTTATGGTTTTCCTGTAATTCTTCTTCAGCCTGTTCCAGTAGAAGGTGATACTCATCGTTTATTTTGAAATGAATTCTTTCTATAGGTAGTGCCCGTTTCGCATGATCGTCTTTGCACCAGCCCTCGAGTGTAAAAGTATTCATGAGGAAGTTTCCTCCTTCGTTTGTATCAACGTAGGGAGTATAGAATTTTTCAGGTGTGTTGCTTTACAGCGCTACTAAAAGTTGATATTAGGCTGTAAAAATAGACGCCGGCTCATGTTTTGTACCCACTTATTTCCCTGCAGAATGTTTCTAAAAGCTTCGGAGCCGTACTGGTTCACATCATTATTTTATTTATCTAAAGCGTCCACTAAGCTCTGTTCGCACTAACTGTGGGTTAAACCAATGAGATGCCTCCTGATCTAACAAACGCTCTTCTGAGAAGATATGTGTCTTTAAAAATCGTTTCCAGCCCAGATAACGCGATAAATTTTTGTTGCCACACCTGTGAAAAAACCATTGATACAACGTTTGAGCTCACTGTGATAAGCGTTGACTGTTTGAATGTGACCAACTCTTTCAGCGTCACGTTGAGTTGGTCTGCCAGTTGCGTGAAGAGTTTATCGTTACTCACATGTTCGAGAACGGCATCGGTTACATGTTGCTGGCGGTCGCAGGCCACCATGACGGGAATTTTTCTGATTGCTCCTGACTTTTCACTGGCATTCTCCGGCGGCTTTTTCTTGCGCCTTCGGGCATGACGGTAAGGTTGTGTGCAAACATGTCAGCTGTTATGTCGCTGGCTTCATTGAGCCGTATGGCTGAGGAGTGTTAACACCAGTTCCTAACGGACTCTTTCCAACAGTGTGAAATGTCCGATTTGTAACAATAACAGTTTGACCAGCATTAATGATGTAAGTCATGTGAACTGATACAGATATGACTGCTGTTCTCCGGTGTGCAGAAGCTGTTTTGTGCACCAGAGTTAGAACTGTTCGTGCAATACCGTCAACTGTGAGGAAGGTCTGCTATTTTATCTTGCAGTCTTTCCATACGGGCAGCAACCTCCAGAAGATCACCCAGAAACCCCATTTGACGATCAAACTCGGATTCGATCTTACAGAATTTTTGATATAAAAGAGCTTTTGCTGCTCGAGCTCTCGGCTCACCAATCTGAGCAAGCCACTTTTTGAGTTCTATTTTTCCATTCATCACCGAAGGAATAACGTGCTTGAGGTTTACAGAAAGAGCTTTAGCGTCGTTTTCGCCAAGGCCATAGCTCTTTTGCAGCGATTGGCGGAACTCACTTGTATCTAAGTACCCCATGTCTTGGCTCAACACTTCAAGGCCAAGCATCCTCATGCCATAAACCATAGGATCATGGGCCCAACGCTGAACTTCGTGCTCAATATAATCATTATTGCCCTTATAACTCAGTATATGGCAGCATGTACACAGTGCTTTCATATTGGGTTCTTTGGGCTCACTTATATCATGGAGAGCTTTTATTTGCGGAACCTTTAGAAGGGTCTGCATGGCCGGAAGCTGCAGTGCGTTTTCCCGCTCCTGTGTTAGCCGTTGAGAAGAGTAATATCCCAAAATACTCCTGTCGTTATCTGTTAGAATTCCCTTCTTCGCACCTTTGCATATCTCTACTTTTGTCATGCAAAAATCTGGATTCTTGGTGGTTCTTTCTAAATAGAAACAGTTGAACAGTACTTCAATATCATCGATTACCCTTTTATCAAGCAACTCTTGTTGAGTGAGTAGTCCTATATTTTCAGGTTTATCTAAACCTGGGTAAGGGCGTAAAGCCAACCAGGCTTTGATCAGCACAGTTGAGCCTTCAACAAGAGCTTCAGATTTACCCCATTCAAAGGCCTTAAGTATTTTTTCCACGCTGTCAAAATTTGAGTTTCCTCCCGCTGTGGCAGCCCAGAACCTGGTGAATGTTAAGGCGTGATTCGGTATGCCACGCACTCTTCTCCATGCATCCACACATGTATGGAATGCAGCAGGATTAAAAGGCTGAGGAGGGGAAGCATATATAACCTGTAATTCCTCATTTGTAAGCCCATATTTTTCTTGTGCGGCCACAACTTCACGGTCGAATTTAGAAAGGTCTCCGGAAGAAGCAGGGGGCGGGTTTGCGTTGATAAGCGATTGATACGGCGCTTTTTCTTGAGAATACTCTGGAGGTGTCATATAACCTTCAGAATCCGATGAAGGCGGAACAGGTTCCGCTGAGCGCTGTGCTATTGGTTTTGCGTGAAGCCAGTAATTATCACAGCGCTCACGATATTGTGCAAAGTTCTCACCCTGCGAGTCCTGTATTTCCCCTCTCAGGTATTGAAAAAATCCTATGTTCTCTTGCTCAAACTCCTCTTTTGTAACCAGAGATCCGTTCCGTGTCATCCCTATTTTCTCAATATTTACCCCTTTGTTCCGCAGATCAGTAAAGTGAGCTTTCACATCTTCATAGTTTTTGGCTAGATAAGCAGGCCTGCTGTCCATAGCAAAGGTTCCACCATAGCTTTAAGGGATATATCGGCTATATCGGTCATTAGAGAATTATCTGTAGAGGGGGAAAATGAGGACTCCCATTGTTTGACCCTCTCAGTCTATGGGTGTCCATTTTTACTGCTTCAGATCACAGTGAGCTCAAACGTTGGATCAATGGCTTTTTCAAAGACGTAGCAACGAAATATTTATCGGGCTATCTGGGCTGGAAACGATTTTTAAAGGCACATATCTTCTCAGAAGAGAGTTTATTAGATCAGGAGGCATCTCATTGGCTTAACCCACAGTTAGTGTGAACAGAGCCTGCATGCCCGATGTTAGAAAGTCTTCTTAAGTTGGCTGACTTACAGTGGTAATCAGGTGCCAGCGAGCGGCCGCTTCTGGCCTTAGGTCTGAAACGAATGTCCAGACCTAAGGTGTATCACTTAATAGTTTCCCAACATGCAATTAGTTGATAATCATATCAACAGGCTCGTTAGGGGTGATGATATCGAACCAAAAGTAATCTGTTTGTGCTGCTGGTTCTGTAAGAATTTCAAATTGTTCGATGAACGTTTCGAATTCTCCCTGATTCTCAGCGTAGATTTGATTCTCTGAATCACCGACTTCCTCAGAGGAATTCACCCACTTGATATCATCAATAGTGATGTTTCCCACCAGAAGATCAGATAAGGTTTTCTTAGCCAAATATACATCTGCGCTATTTGGCTTTGTCATGTCAAAGCTATAATTCAACACACTATTTTTCAAGGTTATGCTGTAACCGCATTTTGGTTGATCGCGATCCTGCGGAGCACTCTGTGCATGAGTGTTGCATGATGTTGAATTATTAGGAGTGTCTGGAACTACGATATTAAAGAAGATCTCCGTATTATTAGCCTTATTTACATCCAGGCGAATAGCAAGATAATCCAGAAGCATATCAACTGACATCTGTTCGATAACATCAGGGGTTGCTAGCTGCAGAGCATTAGGTTTTTCGATATTGCCCTTATCTATGATTGCCCGCAGTTCCTGTGCACCCTGCAGATAAACTGAACGCCAGGGGCCGGATTCTGCTTGATAACCCAGTTGTTCCAGAGTGTCAGCTAAAAGGGCCTTGGCATGCTTATCAACGTTTTCCGGAAGTGGTCCGTTCGGATCATCACAGGACTCACAGTAGCTGTAATCACCATTGCCCAGATTGAATTGAACAGACTTATAAGCAAAGACAACATGCTTTAGAACTTCTGCAACCCAGCGATACTCGCCACGATCAAAGGCCTTTTTAGCCTTCTCATAGGCCTTATCTGCACCGCCCATAAAGTCCACATAACGGATAGAAGCCTGTACATCCGGCAGGTTATTCAGATCCGAAGGGTGGCCGTCATACCAGCCCATATAGTACTGATAAATAGCGCGGGTATTATGGCGCAGGGTGCCATAGTAACCCCGTGTCGCCCAATTTTGCTCCAGGGTTCCAGGCAGCTCCATCATTTCGGAGATTTCTTCACCGTTATAACCCTTGTTCATCATGCGTACAGTCTGATCATGCATGTACTTGTAAACATCGCGCTGTTTTTCCAGATATTCCTTAATGTTCGGCTGTCCCCAAACTGGCCAGTGATGGCTCTGGAACTTTACCTTTGCTTCATCGCCGTAAAGTTCAATGGTTTCATTGAGGTATTTCGCCCACAGCAGTGCATCACGTACTTTTGCGCCACGCAAAGTGAGAATGTTATGCATTGTATTGGTGGTGTTTTCTGCCATCCACAAAGCTTTCTGATCTGGCAGCCAAGTGTTCATTTCAGCAGGAGCTTCAGTGCCTGGTGTCATCTGGAACACCATGTTGACACCATCAACACTGTAAGGGCAGCGGCCTGTCTTGAGTTCAGTGCATGTGGTGCTTTCTGTCTCTTCACTAATCAGCGTTGTAGGTAGCAATAACCCGGGAACTCCTGTGGAGGTGGTCATTCCAAGACCAGCATTCACACTGCCCTTTCTATTTCTATCCAGTAGCGATCCATACATATAAACCGCACGGCGCCCCATGGCATTACCGGCAATCACATTCTCTGAAACTGCATGTTCGGTAAAACCTTCGGGAGCATAAATCTCAAATTCTTCTGATAGAACACTCTCGAGCCCTGTGATGCCACCGTAGTGATCGGAATGGCTGTGGCTATATATGATGCTAGTTACATCGTAGTTACCAAGATGTTTTGTGACTAAGTCGTAAGAGGCTTTGGCTGTTTCCGGTGAAATCAAAGGATCAAACACAATCCAGCCTTCTTCCCCTTTTACGAATGTTATATTAGAGAGGTCGTATCCACGAACCTGATAAATATCTCCCAGCTCCGGAGTTTTAGACTTGCTGTTAACATTGTGAACCTGATAAAGGCCGTAATAAACATTCAACTTGGCATTCCGCCATAAGCTGGGATTAACCGTCATCTCACTTTCTTCGTTAGGATCAGCGCCTTCACCAGGTAGTGGGTTAAATGTGAAATCGCCACTGTCTATATAGTTGTCATGGTCAGCATCGCCTCCATTTTCAGCCAGAAGAGCCATGTAATCTTTCAAGCTCCATATCGGTGCTATGTCATCCCCACAAGGGTCTGACTCGTCTGTATAATCTACATCCTTATTTCCTGGGCAAATAATAAGATCTTCCTTCGGTCGTGCAATAAACCCTGCCGTGGCATTCTTGTAGTCATCTTCTGTAAGATCACCGCCAGTAATATCCTTACTAAGTGACAGATGATCAATAACGGCAGTGTTTGATGTTGTTGTTGAAGCCGAGGCTTCTTTAGGTTCAGTGTTGGGGTCTTCTGTGAACTGATTTGTTTGGTCAGAAAACTGCGCACATCCCGCTAACAACGCTGCAGCAGTTGTTAGCGTAAATCTTTTAAATTTCATTGAATTATTCTTCCTGATTGAAAGTGTTTCCATTTTTAAATCAAGTTACAGACATTCAATGCCACTTGCACAGAAATAAGCACAAAGATGACTTGAATAGATGAAATTAAAACTAACTTGATAAGTTGAATGTTATCGGTGCAGATTTCTTTATTCAATATCAGATAAGAAATGTTTTTATTTTTTAAAGTGAAATAATGGTTTCTTATATTTATTCCCGCATGAATTTAGCAGAATGCATTTTCAGTTAATATGCACTTTCCGCAAAAATGGCATTTATTTTTTATTGTTTGAAATGGATTTGATGTTTGGTTTTTATGGTGATAAAAAACAATCCTTGGTTAGTTCTATGTAATTATCGAAAAAAAGGCTTTCAAATGAAAAAACATGCATTACTGATTGGTCTCGTTCTTTCTGCGGCAAGCTCTATTGCATCAGCTCTAGAGTGTAAGGTTTATGTCAAACACGTTAACTTCTATGAAGAAATAGGAAAAGTAGAAGGCAGAAAGACCACAGATTATTCGAATCATTGGGGGAAGATTTATAAGAAACTCGGCCCTGATTATTATGAAGAGATTGGTAAGTATGCAAGTAAAGACACCACACCGTATTCGAATCATTGGGGGAAGATTTATCAGAAACTCGGCCCTAAGTATTATGAAGATTTCGCAAAAGTAGAAGATCACCGTTTCAAAATAAAGCACGTTAATTTCTACGAAGAAGTGGGTAAGTACGAAAACGCTAAAACCACAGATTATTCGAATAAGTGGGGGAAGCTTTATAAGAAACTCGGCCCTGATTCTTATGAAAAATACAAAGAAATTGGGAAAGTCACTGATGAGTGCAGGGATGATCAATATACTTTGGGGGGAGCCGCGTATCTGTTAGGCATTATTACCCCGCAGGAACACTAATACCCATGATGGCTGTGTCTTATGAATGAAAGACACAGCCTTCACCTCGTTTAGTAACGTTCTGCGCCCAATCCTTCCGGATCTATATCTGTTTGTTTACCGGAAACGATATCAGCCAAATAGCGGCCTGACATAGTTCAACCTAATGTTCAGTGACCGTCGTTTGCATTTAAATGGCTGACACCTCGTTTGCCACAGTTCTATAAAAAGTATCCTGATATCAGTATTCAAATGTTCGCAGAAGGGGCATTGGTTGATGCCACCAGTGCAGACTTTGATCTGGCTATTGATTATGGCCAGATACTTTATAGCATTCATCATGCAGAACGTCTTATTGAAGAGCGGTTGCTTCCGGTTATGAGCCCAGTCTACCTGGAATCAATGCCGGATTTGAACTGGGAACAAGTGAATGTTTCAAAGACTGGCTGAGAGAAGAGTGTTGCTCGTCTTTCTCAGAAACGTAGAGCCTTTTTGAATCCAGGAACTCTCAAAATGAGAAGGCTCAAAATAGTCAGACCGTACACAACTGGTTCCGTATAATCACTCTTTACCAGCCACAGAAAGTGCAATACAGCCAAGCTTGCCGCAAGGTAAACCAGCTTGTGTAGTTTCACCCAGTTTTTACCCAGACGGCGCATCATAGGTTTTGTAGAAGTGATCCCAAGGGCGACAAGAATAACCACTGCCATAGCACCCACAATAATGTACGGCCTTTTATAAAGGTCTTCGAGCAGCGTTAGCCATTGCCACCCGAGCATAAATGCCAGATACGCAATCACATGCAGCAGTGCATAAAGCAGAGCAAACAGGCCAATCATTCTGCGAAAACGAATAAGCTTGTTAACGCCGGTGATTGTGCGAAGAGGTGTAATAGCTAAACCGGCACATAGAAATATCAGCGCCCATTCCCCAAGATCCCGGGTTAAGGTGTTCGCTGGGTCTGGCCCCAGTGTATTACTCAGTACGGCCTGAATCAGGAAACCCAGAGGTGCCAGACACAGGGGAAAGATCAGCAGTTTGGTTCGTGCTACCCAGTCCATTATTACTGCCTCAATAGTACTTGCTTAAATCCATGCCGCTATAGAGATGGGCCACTTCCTCTTCGTAACCATTGAACATTCTGGTTTCGATGCGGTTCGGTTCCCACAAAGTATCTGGCAGGCGTCTTTCCATGGCCTGACTCCAGCGGGGGTGATCGACATTGGGGTTCACATTGGCAAAAAAGCCATATTCACTGGGGCCTGATTTCACCCAGGTTGTTCTGGGTATGGTTTCTGTAAAACGGATTCTGACAATAGATTTGATGCTTTTAAAACCATACTTCCAAGGTACTACCAGCCTGAGGGGAGCGCCGTTCTGTGGTGGCAGGGTTTTGCCATAAAGCCCAACAGCCATAAAGGTGAGTGGGTTTATGGCTTCATCAATTCTTAAACCTTCTACATACGGGTACTCAATAGAGCTCAAACGGGAACGCTGGCCAGGCATTTGTTCCGGGTCGTAAAGAGTATGGAACTCAACATATTTCGCTTTTGAGGTTGGCTGAAAGCGTTTGAGCATGTTGGCAAGGGAGTAACCAACCCAGGGCACAACCATAGACCAGGCTTCTACGCATCTCAGGCGATAGATGCGTTCTTCCAGATCATGGGGCTTCAGAATATCTTCCAGTGTATATGTGCCTGGTTTTTCTACAGCACCTTCCACAATGACTGACCAAGGATCAGTAATCAGATCTTTTGCATGTTCTGCCGGGTCTTGTTTGCCATAACCGAACTCATAAAAGTTGTTGTAGCCGGCAACAGTGGGGTAGGGGGTAAGTGCATCTTCGGTGAGAAACTGACTTTTAGTATGCGCAGCGACCTTCTGCTGCAGCCATTGCGGAGCATTGAACTGAGGAATATTGACATCTGTGCTTGCGGGGGTGTTTTTTGCAGCAATTGTTTGAGTCAGATCATCGGAGCACCCAACCAGAGTCAGACCAAGGCCAGCCAACGCAAACTGACCACCTTTTTTCAGAAAGCGGCGGCGATCCTGGTAAACAGTTTCTGAAGTGATTTCACTGCTACGCACATCGCTGCGGTTTTTTGTTCGGATCAGCACAGAAGAACTCCTAAATATACTCTTCCTGCCTTACGTTTGATCTCTCTATGCAGATTCAGCTCTGTTCAAGTCTATTATCGAACCAACTCTTCTCTATGAATTGCTCCGCCTGATAAATGCAGCCTGTACTCTGACAATAACATTGTGCCTGAAGCTGGTAGTTCTCAGCTTCAGGAATCAAAGTAAGGCGTAACTCTGCCCCTCGGAGGAGATGTTCTGGCAGATCTGTTTCCAGATCAGATGGTCGAAGAAAACAGCCCGCAATACTAACGCCATCATCTATGGCTTTACGGGCAGCTAAGAGCCGTTCAAATGATGCAGGAACCAGAGTCATAGATAGCGATGAGGGGATGTCATCCGTTCGAGGGTCAACGGACCCATGAATACTCAGCACATTAAAAATAAACGTGTGGTAGGCGTTTTGGTGGCCATTTCGCAATATCTTCAAATCTGTTTCGATATCCATATCAACAACTCCTCTGCATCCTGCAGAATTTTCCAGTTTTACACTATTGCCAGAATGGTGATGCTACGCAAGTTTAAAATAGAAGCCAACCTGATGGCCCATAATAGCGCGGACACCCGTGTGTACCGGACTAAACCTAGTCTCATTGATAAGTTGAACGACTGTCCTTACAAACATCACACATACTTCGTCATCCTGACATAGCACATCTTGCAGAAGGTTTATTATTTATTGATCATTTTATGAGTTAACAGAAGTCAATCAATAGCTGTCGTATAGAAAAGCAACAGGCAAGAAAAAAACCCCGCAATGCGGGGCCTGGATTCTCGGAAAGGGTCTTTTGTTTTTATTATTATTCTTGTTTTTATTATACGACTGTTCTTGTTACTCGAGCCGGCCTTTATTGTTGTTATTACCGTATTCTTATTATTGTTACTGCTCGTTTGGCAAGATTCTCTTCCGGAATCTTTTGCCTGCTTACGCCCTATACATTGCAGGTGGTGTGCCAAAACACGACATCCCTTGTATATCAAGGGGTAGCGGAGAAATAGCTTGAAATCAGGAGGTTACAAAGTGTTACCCAGAAAGCATCCGCTACGTTGAAGTGTTACCACGCACGTAGCAGGTAACAGCAACCCTGTACTCAGGAGCTGGCCATTCATTTGTACAATGCCCAAGCAGGAACGGTTTGCTTTTCCCTACAATAATCGGCAAAGTCCAAGCAATAAAAAAAACAAGGTGGTTCAGGGTCTGCCAGCCACCTGAGAATCGTGAGTTGCTCAAGTCATCAGGCGGGATTTCCCATGGCAGGGTTACGCCCTTAACCAATAACAGCAAACCAGAGCCTCATTGTGAAAGCATTGGTCAATCAATTTCAGCAACGCCCTTATCTTCTGGCCCTGATTATCAGCCTGGCCTTGTTCTTTTATCTTTTAAGTGGCGAGCACATTATGGCCGGTGAAGGTGTACCTCCGGCCGAAGAACAAACGACAGCAGAAGGTTCACTTCAAGCCGGGCAGGACAAACTGGCCAGAGTCGAGTTTACTACCTATCAAGCTGAGCTTGTGGCTCGAGAGCTTGCCCTTTATGGCCGCACTTTCGCTGATCGTATGGTGACGGTGAGCAGTGAGCTGGACAGCGAGGTTATAAAAGTACTGGCCACAAAAGGCAGTCTTGTAAAAGCTGGGCAGCCTCTGGTCGCGTTAGATCGCGATGCACGGGCTGATCAATTGGCCTATGCCAAGGCTCTGGTAGCCCAGAGAACTCTGGAGTTTGAAGGCGTCCAAAAACTCAATGCCCAGGGTTTTCAGGCACGCACCCAGTTGGCTGCAGCTCAGTCAGCTTTAGCCTCAGCAAAAGCTGAGTTGAAGCGCTGGCAACTGGAGCTCGCCAACACCACAATTGAGGCTCCTTTTACCGGTAAGCTGAACCAGCGCTTTGTCGAAAAGGGTGACTTTCTGGATACAGGTCGTGCCGTGGCGGAAATAGTTGATCTCGATCCACTGGTGGTTGTCGTCTATGTCTCAGAAACAGATATAGCGGATATTGAGCTTGGCCAAAATGCTTCCATTCGTCTCTTAACAGGTGAAACACACACGGGAACAGTGCGTTATATTGCCTCTAACTCTGATCCCGCCACCAATACCTTTAATGTGGAAGTCAGCTTTGCCAATGCTGATTACCGTATACCGGCCGGCATCAGTGCAGAGGTAACTCTTGGTTTTGACCAGACTTCAGCTATCAAGGTCTCCCCTGCTCTGCTCAGCCTGAGCGAAACTGGCGAGCCGGGCATTAAGTATCTGCAAGATAATAATCAAGTACGCTTTGCCCCCATAGATATTGTCCGTACTGAGAGTGATGGTATCTGGTTAGCTGGCTTGGACGACAAAGTACGAGTGATAACCTTAGGGCAGGGCTATGTACGTGATGGCGATTTTGTAAATCCAGAACCCGCCGCGGAGCAGTAATATGGTCAATCTGATACGTGCTTCGCTGGATCACTCCAGAACCATTCTTATGGTGTTGTTGTTACTGTTGGTGTCTGGCACAGCGACTTATCTATCTATCCCCAAAGAGTCTTCACCGGATATTACGATTCCGGTGATTTACGTGTCGATGTCCCACGAAGGCATTTCTCCTGAAGATGCAGAAAGTCTGCTGGTTCGGCCCATGGAGAACGAACTGCAGGGCATCGATGGTCTGAAAGAATTGAGTTCTACATCGTCACAAGGCCATGGCTCTGTGGTGATGGAGTTTGTGGCTGGGGTTGATCCCGATAAAGCACTGAGTGATGTGCGGGACAAAGTGGATCAAGCCAAAGCCAAACTACCCGATAATACCGATGAGCCCGTCGTCAATCAGGTGACGCTGGCTCAGGAAGAACCCGTTATTAATGTGATTCTTTCCGGTGATGTCAGCCAGGTTGCACTGATCAAAGTGGGTCGTGATCTGCAGGAGCGACTGGAAGCCTTAAAGGAAGTGCTTGAGGTTGATATCGGAGGTGACAGAGAAGATGTAGCAGAGATCATTATTGATCCTCTGCGGATGGAAACCTATGGCTTGAATCAGAACGACATCTTTAATCTGGTATCCCGTAATAATCAGTTAGTCGCGGCCGGCAGGCTGGATACTGGTAAAGGCCGTTTCCCGATTAAATTACCTTCGGTGTACAAGACACCAGCCGACATTTTATCCCAGCCAATCAAGGTCAATGGTGATCGCGTGGTCACCTTTGCCGATATCGCCGATGTGCGGGTCACCTACAAGGATCCAGACAGCTATGCTCGCTTGAACGGCCGACCAAGTATCGCACTTGAGATAAAAAAACGCCCTGGAGAGAACATCTTTGAAACCATCGCCGAGGTGAAAGCGATGGTGGAACAGTTGCGTCCATTCTGGCCATCAAATCTGCAGGTCGATTATGTAGGTGATACTTCCATTGAAGTGCAGAACATGTTGAATGATCTGCAGAACAATGTGCTCACAGCGGTTCTATTGGTTGTTATTGTGGTTGTGGGTGCTCTGGGTTTACGCAGTGCCGGGTTAGTTGGTATGGCCATCCCCACATCATTCGTAACCGGTATTCTGGTGCTTGGTGTTTTGGGTTACACCGTTAATATGGTGGTGCTGTTCTCGCTGATTATGGCGGTGGGCATGCTGGTAGATGGCGCCATTGTTGTAACCGAATACGCAGACCGGAAAATGATTGAAGGTCAGCACCGGAAGCAGGCCTACAGGGAAGCAGCCCAGCGCATGGCCTGGCCCATTACTGCTTCTACAGCGACCACGCTGGCAGCGTTTGCTCCTCTGCTCTTCTGGCCAGGTATTGCCGGTGAGTTTATGAGCTATCTGCCGCTGACCATGATTGCCACTCTGACGGCATCTTTGGTGACGGCGCTGATTTTCATTCCAACTCTGGGAAGCCTGTTTGGAAAACCGCGCTTACTAACGCCGGAACAGACACAGGTTTATGAGCAGGCAGAAACCGGTGACATTCTCACTATAAAAGGTTTGAGTGGCAGTTATGTGCGCTTTCTGGCCAAAGCAGTACGTCATCCCTGGCTGGTTCTGGGATCAACGCTGGTTATTGTGGTAACCATTTTCTCAACCTTTGCCACCCATGGACCGGGCGTTGAGTTTTTCCCTGAGACCGACAACAAAAACATTATTGTAAATCTTCGGGCCCGGGGCGCGGATCTTTCTATTGAAGAGAAGAATGCACTGGTACTGAGAGCGGAAGCTCTGCTGGAAGATTTTAACGAGATTGACACGGTTTATAGCCGTGCAGGTGGTTCCACCAAAGTCGGTACCTTACGCATTACCCTGTTCGAATGGCAGTACCGCCATCATTCAGACTACGGCTCTGCCGAGATTCGTCGGCGATTGGAAACCATTCCAGGGCTTGAAGTGGAAGTGCAGGTCATGAAAGGCGGCCCCCAGAATGGCAAGCCATTGCAACTGGAGGTGGTTAGCAGCGATTTCGACAAGTTGCAGAGCGTCGTGGCCGAGATCAAAACCAGGCTGGCCAGTCACGGAGGTTTTACCAATATTAGCGACAACGGTCCGACACCAGGACTTGAGTGGCAGTTGGATGTAGACCGCACCAAAGCCGCACGATTTGGCGCAGATGTTGCCGTGGTTGGCAGTACTGTACAGCTGGTGACTAATGGATTGCGTCTGGGGGATTATCGCCCAGACGATGTAGACGAAGAAGTCGAGATTCGCGCCCGTTACCCTAAGGACCAGCGTCATATTGAACAACTCGACAGCCTGCGGGTTATGACAGCCAACGGTCTGGTGCCGGTCAGCAGCTTTGTGACAAGAACGGTACAGCCACGGGTTGGTAATATTCAGCGGGTTGATGGCCGCCGTGCCATTACTGTTGATGCCGATCTGAAAGAAGGTGTTCAGCTGGCAAGGGAACTACCGGTTCTTGCTGAAATGTTGAAAGAACTGGATCTGGAGCCGGATATTGGTTTTACCTTTAAAGGCGAACAGGAAGATCAACAGGAGAGCGGTAAGTTTCTGGTTAACGCATTTATGGTCGCACTGTTTGTCATGGCCATAATTCTGGTGACCCAGTTTAACAGCTACTACCAGATGAGCCTGATTCTCAGTGCCGTTGTATTGTCGACTGGCGGAGTGCTGTTGAGCCTGCTGATTTCAGGGCAACCCTTTGGCATTGTTATGTCTGGCGTGGGAATCATCTCTCTGGCCGGTATTGTGGTGAATAATAATATTGTATTGATCGATACCTACAATATTTTCCGGCGCAAGGGGCTGGATGCGACAGAAGCGATACTGCGAACCGGCGCTCAGCGCCTGCGTCCTGTATTGCTGACAACCATCACCACAATCCTGGGACTGATTCCGATGGTGATGAACGCCAACATCTATCTGTTTGATGGCCGTATTGAAATAGGTGCGCCTTCTACAGCTTACTGGAATCAACTGGCTACAGCGCTGGCAGGAGGCCTGGCATTTGCTACAGTGCTGACGCTGGTACTGACCCCCTGTCTGCTGGTGATGCGTTCTCAATCAGCACTGAGTAATCAGTCGACATCAGCCGCCTATTCTCACTAGGGGTTTCAGAGAAAAGTCCCATCAAAAGGAAATCTGCGCTAGATGATGAGTTGGCTGCTAAGCAGCCAACTCATCATCTAGCGCAGATTCAAACAGAGGGTCGACACCTTCCAGCATGCTTTGCAAGTTGAGAATTTCTTCCCGACTTGCAAAGATACAGTTGCCCGCAAGCTGGATATGACTCCAGGCTACAGGAGAAAGACTGGCCAAAATATCAACTACCTTTTTGTTTCCCTGCTTCTCAAGTTTTTCTACCAGCCCTGATAGAAGTGCAGAGTTATCGTAAATGATGGTGTTTGCGATCAGTCTCAAGACAGACATTATATAGATACGTAAGTCCCAAAGGTGAACTGCGTAGTTATGGAAAAGAAGAAACCAACATGGGCGTCATAACAGTAAAGAGGTTCTCTACTGCTGTTTTCCTCAATTCATTAGAGCATGTGCTCGTCCCCCTCCAGTCTTTACAACACTAGGGTTTAGTATTTCTAACAAAAAGAAAACTCCTGTATCGAGCCGCTGTCCGATAGAGACTAAGAACAGGTCAAACAGGCAGACTCACCCATGGAATTACAAGTCGATCCGAAACCACAAAAACACCATTCGAAATTAAAGGTTCCAACAGTAAAAGACAAATCATCTGACAATACCCCTAAACACCTACCAGAAAAGAGCCAGGATGTTTGGAGCCGTCCGAAGTGCTCCGAGCGTAAAGTGGAATGGGTCAAAAAGCGTCAAGAGTTGGTGCAGCCTCGTCCAGAAGAAGGTTATAAAATTCCAGAAAGCATTACCCCTGAGATTCTGGATAGGGAGTTCGATCAACTGTGTGATGAGCTGGAAGATTTCTCCCTGGAGGGATATTTTGCCTCCGAAGAGTTTGGATTAGACAGTATTGTTTTATATCAAAGGATACTGGCCGCCGAGAAAGATGATAAAGAGCGTTTATCTTTGGAAAGAGATGTTGCAGGTTTCATAAACAAGCTGACACACGCTTTTGTGTCCCCGAATAAAGATATAGCAGCCGCACATTTCACAACCTGTATGGAAGAGTTCAGGAGAGTAACCAAAGCTCTTCCAAAATCTGAATATGCCAGAAGTCTTATTAAAAAATCTGTAGACAGTCTGGCAGACCAGATGGATTTGCTAACAAAGGATGTTAGAAAACACTGCATTCGACAAACTTACCGTTATGCAGGAAAAGACAAAACCGTGGCTAAGTGTTCAACTGAGGAACAGAGAAACCAGATCCAGGCTGTACAGGATTTATTAGCGTTTGAAGAATATCAACTGGATATCAATAACATCATCAGTGAAGTGACATCCCCTTCCCAGCCTGGGGAATCTTCCGATGAGGGAGAAGGGGAAGAAGCGCTATCTGGTTCCGACAGTGTTCAAATGAGACCGGAAGCACAAAAAAAGACTCAGCAAGAGCGTGAAAGAGAAACCAGAGAAGATAAGAACTATCGAGAAGCTACTGCAGCAGTAGGTGATATTGAAAGATGCTTGAAGGAACTAGAGGAACGCCATAAGCAGGCGGAGCTTGATAAAATTTCCCCATGGCAAAAGCTTTTAGCAAGAGTGGGACAAAATGATTCAGGAGTAGAAGCAAACTCACTTCCACCCTCAACAGTTTCACTCCCCGTTGAGCCACATCCAGCCACCCCAAGCACTGAAAAAATAAAAGAAGCTTTTTTTGAACCTGTTCCGCCAGCAGTAGATCCTTCCGCACCTTTGTATCCTTCCCTGGACGATGTTGTTACAGGCGGAGCTGAAAAGCCTGATAATAAATCTCTATCACTAACTCCCGAAACTTTGCCCCCTGATCCATCCATGTTAGTTCAACCCGTAAGAACAAAGAGAATAACCAAAACGAATAAAAAATTCGGGATGATTGAACAGAGGAAGCAAGAGGTTTCCGATGCTCAGGGTGATAAAGAAAAAATGGCTGCCGTCACTGGAAAAATGGTCATTATGGCTGATGCGATGAATAAAAATGTTGTTGAAAAAACAAGAGAGATTGCAAAGAAACCACTTTCCAAAGATAAGATCATTAGTAAAACCGGACATCTTGTCGGTGTTCGAGCCATTCAGGATGAAATTGTTCCGCCAGAAACACGCCATCCTGAAGTCATGGACGTCAATGATAAAGATCCTGGAAAGCCTGCCAACATACATTGCACCTTGGTGAAACTTCTTGAGCAGCCAGTGGTAAGACGATATGATTCTCCATCAGATATATCTCCTGACCTTGCTAGAAGTTGGTCTCTTCAACAGCTGCAAAAAGCGTTTGAAAAAGAGGCTGACCGATTCAGTGAACCCCAGAGAAAGTGCATAAGAAAGCACTTGCGTACACTAAAAAGCTTTCTTGAAAACAGGAGCTACCCCTTTAGTTATTTCAGCAATATGGCTACACCAGTACAATTGCCAGAAGAGCCATTTCGCTTGATTTCGAAGAGTCTTTACGATGAGTGGATAGGGTTCCCAATGGTTTCCTATAGGGATTACGCAAAGATTCATAGCTTTGATGAACCAACGCTCTCACGTTTTCTGACTGAAATATTTTCCAAAACCACTATGGAGGTTTTGGAATCGCTGTTCCCCAATAAAGCAGGAATCAAAGGAATCGTCAAAAGAGGAGATTTATGCTCTAAGCCCCGCGACGCATTTGACGTTGGGTGTGTGACGCATACAAATGGTATACGTATAGCCATGTTGTATTCTCCCACTCAGCGCTCACACTATTTAGCGGTTCGAGAACGCGGAAGAGAAAGCGTTATCCGCTGTGAAGGGGAAAATACCAGTGAATATTTGGGAAGAAGAAGAAGCACCAATATCGCCTACGAAAATATAGGTGTATCCATGATTTGAGACAATGGGTAGTCAGCGTTGGTTATTTCGAGGAGTCAACCACTGCTTTAAGTGCCTACTTATAAAGGGAGAGTGTAAATCTAACTGTGTCTCTGCCGTTGTTAAACAAATCCAATCATGAATCTGTTCAAGGCCGGTTTCCAGTTCCTGATCGGCATAGTCCATTTCTTGGATGCATCCATGATCGCA
>NZ_CAMZOG010000080.1 GCF_947331445.1 Parendozoicomonas sp. Alg238-R29
TCCAATTACACGACAGAAACCGGTGCTCAGAAGTATAGTTCATGCACCAACATGTATTGTGAACAGAGCCGGTTAAACGGGTGTCACCACAAACGACTGCAGTTTTTTCAGAGTAAAGGAAAGCACTGCGCTGGAGCAAAGCGGCAATATTCTGCATGTTGGAACCTGACTTTTCTTGTTCTGTTTTTATTGTTGTTATTTATCTTCAGGGAATCACAGCACTCAGAAACCTGACCGGCTACTGGAAAACAGCTCTCTGCCCCTATCAACGAGTATACGGATACAGTTATTCGGAGCCACTCGTTTGCAACAGAGTCATAATGATTCCTTCAGTTTTTTTATTTTAAATATTGAATTTGTACTGAACGGTCAGTACAAATTAAAGAGAGGCAAAGAAAGAGTCAAGCCAGACAAACAGAAAGTCACAAGTTTTGACGTAATGACCTGATAACCTGAACAACACAGCCACCCCGACAGGGGAAGAAGAACGATATGATCACACTATCCGGTATCACCTTTACTCTCCAATGACGGTAACTGCCAACCGCATTAACAAAATAAGGCAAAGATTTATGCAAGTATCAGCCCCCACAAATGTTCGCAAATACCGCCGGGGAGAAGAGAGCAAACAAAAAATTCTGGAAGCCACCATCAGTCTTCTGGAACAGTATGATTTGAAAGCCCTGTCACTGGATCGTATCGCCAAAGAGGCGGGCATCGCCAAAAGCAGTGTTCTCTGGCATTTTGGCAGTAAGGAAATGCTGGTAGCTGATGCTATACATCAAGTATTCCAGGAAATTGAAAGCTCCGTTCATGATATGCAGCTCGGCCACCTGCCAGTCCTGAAACGACTGGAAGCCATGCTGGATCATATTGTCACACTTATAGAGAAGCGTCCCAAGTTGAAGGGCATCATTCTGGGACTGGTATTCAGCTCTGATCTGAGCGACCCCGTACGGGAGAAAATCTTCGTTACCTGGCAAAGTCACCGGCAAGAGATTATTCGTACATTATCCGATGACACATTCACTGTAACAGACGAAATGGCTTCCGCCCTACTGGGTATGATTCATGGTTGCTACATTCAATGGGCCATTGGCGAATTCAAACAACCCCTACGACCCATTGTACAATCAGTCACCCAGCTTCTGCGCACCCTAAGAAACCTGTAAATAAGCTGATACGCTTACCTGACCACCACCTAACCTCAGCCACGACTCGTAGACTAAACTGACGACACTGGCTTTCTGCCCAAGCGAGGGTGACGTCATGCCTAAAAACAAAGTCCAGTTCCAGAAAGGCTTGTCCCTGCCAGCATTCCTGCCTCAGTACGGGCTGGATTAATACAATAAGTGCAATCATCCTTTGTCTCGACACTATCATTTTGAAGTGGGTAATGACCTTGATCCCGATGATTTTATCTCTCATTATTTAACGGAATTGGGGTTTGAAGGTAATTGCAAAGAATTTTTATATATTTCAGCGAAATATATTGCTCAAAATCCTGAAAATCCTGAAAATCCTGAAGAGCCTGGCTTAACGTTTGAAGATGGGAGCTACTCAGAAAATGGTGGCGCAAAAACGTTAGAGAAAGGTAGCCAAAGCGGTGGTTTTTATATACGAGGGCCTAATAATATGTACAGAGAACTCATTTAATGAAGGTCTAAGAAATGTATGGACTTCCCCTCATTTTCCACAATTATCAGTATCCATAGTGGTGCAGAGCTTTGAGTCACTGTGAGTTAACAGCATATCGACTGATTGAGAAACTGGCCAAACATTGGGTTTGCCAACTTAATCGCTGAATAGTTCCATTGTTATGTGTTCTTACTTTATGGTTAGTTTAAAGTTATTGGTCTTAGTCATACTCTACATGAGTTAATGCGTATGGTGAAAAAGCATGGAAGCAATAGCTGATGAAATGGCAGTAAAGTTTAAAAAGATAAAAGTATCTGTAGATGATCGATCACAGGTTTGTTTTCACGGTATGTCAGTTGACAAAATTCCAAGTTTTTCAGAAATGACCTTGCCTATAGAGAAAATTATTTCCCAGCATGCATACACTCGTGTTTTTATGTCAAGGTGTTTGACTGAAAGAAAGTGCTCTATTGCAGTAAAGGAGTATGATTTTAAAAAAAGTTGCTTTAAAGAAGATTATTTAAAAGAACTCTTCCTAAGAGAGGTAAATGGATATATGTTGTTAAATAAAAATCCACATAAAAATTTCACTGCATATTATGGGAGTTTTTATAATGACAATAAAGGAACTATTACTTTAGAACTCTCCGATATAGACTTTTGCGACTTTTTAAAGGAATGTATGCATACGTTATCCATTTTTCAGTGGAATGAAATATGCTTTCAAATATTAAGCATTAATGAGAACTTTGAAACGGTTGGGATTGTGCCAGATGATTATGGATTCGGGAATATGGTTTTTTCATATAAAGATGGAAATGTAAAATTAATAGATCTGGAATTCTATGCGCTTAATGCTGAGTCTTCTGATTTGTTTAATAAAGGTTTAGATCGTGCTCTTAAGTTAACAGGAATTGAATTGTTATTTCTTCAGCTGAAAATAAAATGCCGTGAAGAGAAGAAGGATTTCGAACAGGTACGTATGTACTTTTTTGAAAGCTATCAAAAATGTCCCCGAGATCCATTTAGTGAGAAAAAATCTGAAAGTCTAGCTTGTGATGAAAAAATATGGCATAAGGACGTGGATGAAACAACGAAAAGAGCTCTTGCATCATGTTTTGTAACACAGCCAAAGGGAGAAGGATTTAACGCAAGTAGAATATTCTCTCAAAGACATTTCATACAAAAGCGGGATGAACTAAAGCATACTCTCAACACATAAAGCTTCCTCAACCTTTCCCCCTGAAGTCGCATCAAAAGTAGCAACAGGCTCTTTGCCTGATTTTCAGAGCATGAAAGCTGGATTGATTTCAGCAACTTCCTCAGTGGCTCCTGTACGCCGCTCGCAAAGAATAACCTGATTACCATCTACTGATCAATCCAAACCATAGGTAACTAGTATCTACAGGCATACGCCGTATGATATTGGCGGAAGAAACCTGCCACTGTTTTTGGTGAATTCTGGAGCGGCTTCATCGTCTTTCGTATCAATCGAATGAAATTCTCTTTCGACCTGTGGGCAACTTTGCCCAGCTTCTGCTTCAGATAGCTCCAAGCTAATTCATCAGGATTCAGCTCTGGCGAATAACTGGGTAACAAGTGCAGGCCAAGCAGACGGGGCTCTTTCTCTACAAACTGGCGCACTGATTTCGCTCTATGGGCAGGGTGTCCATCAGTGATGATAATCACAGGCTTACGAACACTACTCAGAAGGCTTTTCAAAAAGCGAATAAAGGCCCACTGGTCAAGTTTTCCCGTAAATGTTTTGTACCGCAACAAACCTTCAGAACTTACGGCGGAAATAAGGTTCAGTCTGTGCCGGGCTCCTGTCACCCTGACCGTGGGTGTCTGACCACGCAGCCCCCAGGTTCTTCCCCTGTGGGCTTCTGATTTGGCTGTAGACTCATCAAGAAAAAAGATAATGGCATCTTCCTCATCAGCCTGAGTGCGGATAGCAGGGTAATCGTCTGTCAGCCACCGTTCGACTTTTTTTGATCCTGTTGCCAAGCTCCCCAACGGGGCTTCTGTGGTGAGAACCCCATACTTTTTAGCAAGCGGGAAACGGTGTTGTTGGCGTATTTCACATCAAACTGCTGATGAATCACTGCAGCAATGATGGCGCAGGTCCATAATGTTGTCTCGTAGCCAAAATCCTGAGGGGTTTTCATTCTCAGAAGCAGACTGAGCTGGTCTCGTTGTTCTTTAGCGAGTCTGGGGCTTTTTCCCGGTTTGCCTGTTCGGGTCTTGAGGCCATCAAAACCGTCCTGTTTGTAACGGTTAATCCATTGATGAACGATTTTTCGGGAAGTTCCATACTTATCAGCCATGGCCGGTGGACTCATGCCATTGAGCCAGTCTTCGATAGCCCTGAAGCGGGTTTGCTCTCGCACTTTATGGGAAATTTTACGACCGTCGACTTTGCTCATAACACCTCACTACAACTGCGGTGAGGATACCATACGACAGCAGTTGTCTATAGTTAGGATGCATAGGATGCATAGGATGCATAGGATGCATCAGTAACCTCAGCCACGACTCATAGACTAAACTGACGACACTGGTTTTCTGCCCAAGTGAAGGTGACGTCATGCCTAAAAACAAAGTCCAGCTCCAGAAAGGCTTGTCCCTGCCAGCATTCCTGCCTCAGTACGGCAAAGAAGAACAGTGCCGCGATCAATTCTTTCAGTAGCGTTGGCCAGACGGCTTTGCATGCCCCCTGTGTCACTGCAAAGAGCACTGCATCCTCACGACTCGTGAACTGTTCCAGTGCAACCGATGCCATCATCAGACTTCTCTGACGACGGGCACCATCATGGAATCCACAAAGCTACCATTTACGGTCTGGTTCCTGGCCATGTACCTGATGACTCAGACAAAGAACGGGATCTCAGCTCTTGAGCTATCGAGACAGCTGGGTATCTCTTACAACGCCACATGGCGACTGAAGCACAAACTCATGCAGGTTATAAAAGAGCGCGATGACAGTCGCCCCTTGCAGAGTACGTCCAGATAGACGATGCGTATTGGGGCAGTGAAAAGCACGGAGGAAAGCCAGGGCGGGGCTCCGAAAATAAACACCCGTTTGTTGCTGCCGTGGAAACCAATGAAGAAAACCACCCGCTCTCTATGCGATTCAGCATGGTGACCAGTTTCAGGAAAAATCTCTTGTCTATACTCCACGGGCCTGATGAGTCATAAAAACCGTGGAGATTGCAGCATGTCCAGTCACAAAGCCGCTCTCGTGGCCAAGCTCAATGGTATTCTCGAACATGAGCTGGCCGGTGTTGTGCGGTACACCCACTACAGTTTTATGGTCTTTGGTTACAGTCGAATCCCTATCGTAGGATGGTTGCGCAGCGCAGCGACGGAAACTCTCACACATGCTTATGAAGCTGGAGAAATGATTACACATTTGGGCGAGCATCCTTCCATTGGCATTGGAGAACTACTGGAAACCTCCCAGCACGACATTCACAGTATTTTGATCGAATCCCTGCAGTTTGAGAAAGATGGTGTAGCTCTCTATTACCAGCTTCTGGATCTGGCGGAAAAGGAAAAATCGGTGCTGATTGAAGAATATGCCCGTCGATTGATCGCCGAAGAAGAAGGACATATTGGTGATATCGATAAGATGTTGCGGCAACCTGGAGAGATTGCCAGCGTTATTTGATTGCTTAAACCGTGCAGGCTGTTTGTCGTGAGCAGTCTGCAAACAATTCCCACATAACCATGCTTTAACAACCGCACATTATGTTCTGCCAGTCGCTCTAAAAATTCTTCATCCAGATCAAACATCTCTTTCTCTCTGGCTACCGGCTCTATAAGAAAAAGAAAAACTGTCAGGCTAATCAGAGATAACCAGGCCAGCTACGGATCAACCCCGTCATCCAGGGATTGGGACAGATTGATTGAGTGGCGAATTTCTGGATTGGGTGCCATGACACGATAATACGTCCGTAACACCTGCACCATACTGCCGGCGCTGGAATCAGAAGCGGCCCTATAAAGCTGTTCCCTTATCGGCAGAGTCACTTCCGCCATCATGGCTTCAAACAGACCATCTTTATTACCAGAGTAGTAACGAGTCAGGGCAGCGTTCACCTCTGCCCGGTTTGCCAGCAATCGGGTAGTCACTTTCTCATAAGGCATGACGGCAAAGAGTTGCCGGGCACTGTTAACAAGACGGATACGTGCATCAGAGCCACCTTTGGGACGCCCTGCAGCAGCCATAGAATCTCCGCAAATTCATCATCCGGTGAATATTCTACGAAAGACCGGAAATAACTGGCAGGGCATTAATTCTGCTAATTTCATCGTTTGATGAATTATGGAACGGGCAAACTGACAATAATCTCTCTGGCCACCCCGACAGCAATAAGTGTTACGAGCATAATGACTGTTGAAACCCAGCCAGCCCATGACGACCGAAGCCACCCGGTTATACCGATTGCAACCAGAAAAACCAGAACGCCTGCGGTGGCTCCAGTAGTACTGAAATTTCTGATATAAACCACTTGTGCAATTAAAGGCTCAGTAAACAACTGGACACCCGCAAGCCGCAAAATCAGGGATACATCCACATAGAGCGCAAGCAGAAACAACAGTGCGCTGATGGTAAACAGCAGAAAGCAAAAGGTGGCAAGAGGTCTTGGATCCCTCCCTCGAATAACCTGCACAGCTATAGAGAGTGCAAAGCCACACATCAGGCTGCTGATATAAGCAACCTGCCCTGTTCTCAGCTCCAGAATTTCACTCATAACGACTCACCGCAAACAGGCTCAAACAAGGCCTCAATTATGGGGGAAGATTTACCTTAATTGAGCTGGTGGTCGTCGTTGCGATGATTTCGATTCTGGCAGCCTACCCCATGACAGAGTTCGAGAAAAACGCTGGCCAAACCAAAATACGAGAAGCGATCAGCCTTGCGGAAGGTGCGAAGGTGCGAAGGTGCGAAGGTGCGAAGGTTATCGTGGCGTATTACTGTGTAACCGGGAAGCTTCCTCCTGCTGGTGAGGCAGGAACAGCAACCAACGTTAAGAATGTTAAGTGAGTGCATACGCAAAGATGTAATGATTGAATTTACTTTGGTTACGATTCTTTGCGTTTTTGCGAAAATAATATTTTCTCTTCCCATTTTCGTTATCGACTCCTTGCCCTTCCTGCACATATCGTCTTGTCAAAATTCAGTGAATCTTCTTCTCTGCTCTCTGCGTAACCCCACTGACCAGAGATGACAAGCGGTAGTAGTTTCTCCATGCACAATGTTATTGCAGCCCTGTCCAACAACCACAACAGGCTAAAACAGCATCTCTCCATTGCTGTTATTCATGGTGGAAATAAATATGACGAAGGCAGCTGTTTCTATAAAACACACAATCCCAGAGCCACCAAAAGCTATGAATCTGTCGCCCAACAGATTGCAGAAGCCCTGCGCAACGCTGGTTATCGCCATGTAATCACTCTGCCGGAAAATGCCCAACTTCTCGAACAGCTCCATAGTCATGGCATTGATATTGTGTTCTGTAACAGTGGTGGCCTGCAGGGTTATAACCCCATGTCACACCTTCCGGCCATACTGGAAATGGTTGGTCTTCCTTACGTGGGACATAACCCTCTTAATGCCACCCAACTTGATAACAAACATCTGTTCAAACAGGCACTCACAGATCTTGGCATTCCCACTCCTACATTTCTTGTATGCCATAACTGTAACCAAAGCTTTGAAGAATTTAAGGCCAGAATAGAACAGCGTTTTGGCCAGAGTAACGGACCTTATATTGTGAAACCGACCTCTGGCAGAGCGTCCATTTATGTCAACTACGCAAAAGATATTAACGAAGCCTGGCTGTTAACTCAGGAAACCATCAAAAAAACTTCACATACAGTTTTGGTAGAAGAGTACCTGCCGGGGCGTGAATTTGTTGTCGCAGTCGGCGGCCCTATTGTCAAGAACAATAACCGACTGAATGCTCTTGATACCCCTTTTGCCTTTTCAGTCATTGAAAGAAAGCTTGAAGACAATGAATATGTTTTCACCTCCATGGATAAAAAAGCGATTTCATCCAACAGGCTGGTGTCCGTCGATAATGAAGAGCTTATTCAGAAAATAAATCTCTTGGGTCAGCAGGTGCATGCTGGCCTTTGCCTGCAAGGGCTGGTTCGCGTTGATATTCGCATGAATGCTAACGGCCAGCTCTCAGTCATGGAAGCAAACCCCAAGCCTGACCTGACCCGCCCCGGACCCCACAAAACCAGCCTGGTTTGTCATGGCCTTCCAAAAGAGCGGATGAGCTATGAAGAGCTGATCGAGTCACAGCTTCTTAATGCTATCAGCCTGCGCATGAAAACTCTGCCAGATTCCATGCCACATATCTGCAGGTTACTTCACTAATGGTTCAACACCTGCAAACCAACCTGTGTCACTGCATCCGATTGCTCAGCGTTTGCGTATTAATAAGTATTGCAGAGCCTGGCTACAGCCAGCTTCCGGTGTTTCCCTATTGGTTTGGAGTGAAAGATGATATTACCTCGTGGTCGCTTAATTTTGCCGAGCAAGGCAAAACGTCGCCAACTTCTGAAAAGCAGATACTCTTTATCTATTCCAAAACCTCGCAGGCTTATGATCAGGCTTTTGTAACCATTGGCCGGTCGTTCCAAAAGCACCGGATAGATGCCAGCTATACACTGGTCAATAACCGTACTGCGCCAGAGTTAACCGAGCAGCTGATGATGGATGACAAATTTGACCTGATATTTATTGCTGGGTCTTCCGCCACCGCAAAGCTCTACAAAAAGTATCCTCAACTGCAAACACCCGTAGTCACAGTCACGGCAAAAGATCCGGTCATTCTTGGCTTAATTGATAGCTATCAGCCAACCGTTGACAGCTATGCGTTTACTTCACTGGATATTCAGGCCAGCAGCCTTCTGAGCTATTTGCAAACTCTGAACCCTCAATTAGCAGCTATTGGAATTCTGTACGGAGAAAATAACAACAGCGCCCTGAAAACACAGGTGCAACCTCTTGTGGCTGCCGCAGAGTCTGCAGGTATAGACGTTAAGACTCTGGCAATTTCACAGGTCAGAACAGAAGACAGCATTCAACAAAAACTGCCAGATGTTGTTAAACAATTCAGAAACCGTTCAAAACACAAAGGAAACTCTCTGCTCTGGATAACAGGGAGCACAGTTCTTTTTCAACATCTGGATCTTATTGATGATCTGGCAGGTAACACACCAGTAATCACCGCTGTTCCTGATTTAGTCAGCTCTAAGCCATTTAGCCCAATGCTGGCTATAGGAACGAGTTTTACCAGTAATGCAGCTCTTGCTGCACTTTACGCGCGGCAAATACTGAATGGTTCTGTTACACCAGACCAGTTACCGGTTGGAGAGCTTTCACCGCCGGATATAGCTATAAACTTTCAAAAGGTTCAGGAGTCCGGCTGGAAAGTCCCGGTCCGCATGTTTGAGCTGGCCACCATTCTATTTAACAACAATGGTCAGTTAGTACAACAAAGGTCAGTTAGTACAACAAAGGGGAATGCAGGTTGAACAGACAAGGTAATAAGCTGGCCGCTTTGAGAGTCAGCGTGCTGTTGCCGCTTATGCTGTTCACAACAGTGGCCGCTTCGGCAGAGAGAATAAAGCTGGCAACCCAGGAGTGGTCACCTTATCAGACATCAACACCTTCAGGACAGGTAAGTGGTATTGCTATCGATCGGGTGCGCTGTGCGCTGGCGACTATGCAGCAGCCCTACCAAATTGCCTTTATGGAATGGAGCAACGCCCAGCTGAACGTACGCCGTGGTGAGTTTGATGGCTTTTTCCTGGCTTCCAGAAACGAGGCACGGGACAAATATGCAACGTTGTCGGCTCCAGTAGCCCAGCAGAGTTGGGTTCTCTACAGCTTTCAGGACACCGCCAGTGACCTGTTTGCCACCATGGATTACAAGGAAAATGTCAGCATTGCCGCCACGTTTGGATCAGGTAAATGGTTCTGGCTGATGAAAAAAGGTTACCGAGTCGACAAATACCCGAAAGATACCCGTCGTCTTGTAGATCTTCTTCTCGATAGAAAGGTCAGTGCAGTTCTGGAGACCCGTCTGGTTATGGAAGAAGAGCTGGCACGCCGAGGAATCAAGCTCGATATCTTCAACCAGCTGGAAATACGCAGCAGTGACCTAGGCGTCTATTTCAGCAATACCTTTCTGCAGAACAATCCCGGCTTTCTGGAAAGCTTCAATCGTGCACTGTCACACTGCCGCACACAGAAGGAACAGCCATGAGCCTACAACTCCAGGTCATTCATATTCCTGAAGGGGAGTTACTGGCAGACACTTTCTTTAAAGTTGTCAGTTCCGGGGGGCTTATCGGGCGGGCACCAGATTGCACGGTTTCCCTGCCAGATAATAGCCGTATGATTTCAAGCCGCCATGCCCGGCTATTGCAGGAAGACGATAAGTGGCTCATTGAAGACACAAGTATCAATGGACTGTTTATTAACCAGTCAGACAGACCTCTTGGACGTAACAGACGACACACTCTGGTAGATGGTGACATTCTTACCTGCGGTGAATACCGTATACAGGTGAACCTGTTCTCTCCAGAAGTCAGCCTGACTCCTGGATCACCACTTCTCTCTTTTGAGAGTGCTGAGCCAGAGATTGATGAGGATGATCCTTTTGCGGACTCAGCAGAATCACAAAAACTTTCTGGCACTAAACCTCCTGCTGCTCTGGATGACCCATTCACAAACCCAGTAGCCAGCGACTCCCAAAATTCATCTTTGCCAATACCGGAAGATATAAGCCTTTCCGCTAGTGAATCTTTCCTGTCTCAGCCTTTGCCTACTGAAGAAAAGGATACAAGGCCAGTAAAGGTTACATCAGACAACCTAATTAATGTGCTTGAGCAGGAAAGTGATGATGTACATGGCATCCAACCCGTGGACGTTATTGCTTCATTGCATCAGCCTGTTACACCTTCAGAGCCTGCTAAACCTTCAGAGCCTGCTAAACCTTCAGAGCCTGTTACCGCACAGACCCAGGACAACACGATGGTGCAAAACCCACCAACAGCATCTGTGCGAGCTCGCACCTCCAAAGCTTTACCGACTTTCACAGCGCAGACTGGTAGTGAACTTTATCGCCTTCAGGAAGAGAACCAGCACCTGCGGGAGATGTTGAAGAAAAAGAGCCGCCTGCAGAAAAAAATGATCTATCACTGCATGGGAGAAGCTCTTGAGCAGACACTGATGGATTTTTCACCGTCTTATCTGGAAAACCTGTTCGACGACTACTCCACAAAAAAAGATGGTTGGCTCAAGAAGCGAGATAACTGGCAACTATACAGCCGTCATTTCAAGCGGGTTATGAAAGAACAGACGTTACGACTGACGTTTACCGCCCGTTTCCAGGATGCTATGCGTAAGCTTCAGGAGAAAGATACATGAAACTCTTGAACGCTCTTGTCATCACAGTGCTGGCAGCGTTACTGCTGAGTGGCTGCAGTATTTTCTCGGGGTCAGTAGATCAAGTCAGTCAAATTCAGAACAGCGACACCACACTGGAACTATCTCTGGAGGCTGGTTACGACCTGAACCCCAATGACCGTGGAGAAGCGTCTCCCTTAATCATACGACTCTATGAACTCCAGGCTGCAGATTTGTTCTCCCAAGCAGATTTTCTGGATCTGTTTGATCAAGACTCTGCTGCACTCCAAGACAGCCTGATCAAAATACACCGCATTCCGGCCCAGCGCCCAGGTCAACGAACTCAACTCTCGATCAACCTTGATGCTGCCACTCGCTATATCGCTGTGCTGGCAGAGTTCTCTCGGTATCTGGATGCCGATGCCCGGGTTATTGCCCCCGTTGTTCAGGGCACCCGCAATATCGGCCGTCTGACGATGGATGACAACAGTCTTTTTCTGCGAATTTCACCCGAACGGAATGCCATTGAACAAGCCCAGGACTGGTGGAGTCAGAAGCTGAACAGCATTCCCGGTATCGCAAATCCCGGCGCAGAAAATCCGGAACCAAATCACTCTTCTGGTCAGCAGTAACCGGATAACAAAGCATGGAATTCGCCAATGGATAATAATCGTACCGTATGGCATGAGGGTATGTTTCTCAGCCCCCAGCATTTCCAGCAGCAGGAGCGCCACCTGGAATCTTACAGCCGTCAGCTGGTTGCTTTATCTGCGGGAAAGCCGACTGGTTTCTCTGAATTAACTATCGACCTGGAACAGTTGTCTATCGGGCATTTTATGCTGCGCCGGTGCAGTGGCATTCTTCCAGACGGAACACCATTCCGTTGCGAGAGCGCCATTGTTCGGAAAGTTGAAACACCAGAACCCGGTTCTCTGATTTATCTGGCTCTGCCAGCCGTTCGCCCAGGTACTGTCGATACCAGCTCGGAAGATGAACAAAACTCAGGAGCTTCGCGGCATCTCAGTTTTGATCGTGAGGTCTACGACAGTGCGGATCGGGACAACGACCCTGTTTCACTGACTCTTTCACGTTTGAACCTGAAGCTCTTGCTGGCAGATGAAGAGCCCGACACACATATACGCCTGCCAGTTGCCCGTATACAAGAGAAACAAAATGATGGCCGCCTGCTGCTGGACTCAACATTCATTCCCCGGTGCCTCGACTATCGCAGCAGTCAGTTTCTAAAAGAACAGGTGCAAAATCTGCAGGCACGCATGAGAAGCCGAGCTGCCGCAATGGCTAACCAAATAGGCCCTCACGCAGAACAGAAAAGCGTTCACACCATGCAGCTGGAATACCTGTGGCTGCAGGCTCTGAATCGCTACTCTGCGCGTCTGACCAGTATTGCAGGCGGTGAATGCCTGCGCCCGGGAGAGCTTCATCGGGAGCTGGTCACCATGGCTGCTGACTTATCAACCTTCACCACAACACTGGCTCCTGAGTTTCAGAACTACAACCCTGAAGAGCCCTATCAATCCTTTGCTCCGGTTTTAACGGCACTTCAGCAAAACCTGAGACAGGCACGCAACGAGAAGATTCTCTCTCTACCATGGGATGACAGCTTATTCTCACGTCGTCGCTTATTGCGCACAATGGTAGAAGATCGTTCACTGTTTAATGATGGCCGCTTTATCTTGGCAGTTACCAGTTCCCTGGGGCCTGGTCGCTGCCGTGAATTGTTCCCGGCAGCGGCCAAGCTTGCAGGCCACCAGCGCATTGCCGAAAGAGTTCGAGGTGCTCTATCTGCAGTGTCATTAACAGCGATGCAGATTCCTCCTCTTGAGCTGAAAGCCAGGGCAGATACGGTTTACTTTGAAGTGGATACCAGCCATGAACTCTGGCAGGAGATTATCTCCAACCAGGATGCCATTGCTCTCCACATAGATGAACAGATACCGGCCGACAGCAAAGTCGCCCTGTATGTGGTGAGGTAACATTTATGGGACAGGTATTCAGTTTTCAGCGCAGCGACACAGTTCCCCGGCACCAGGATGCTGTACAGGATCAGTCGTCGGCAACATTTGCTCACAAAGATTTTGCTGACGAACCCACTTCGTCGGCAACGACACAAACACGCCAGAACTGGGGAATCCATGGTCATGCCAGGGAAGAGTTGAATGACTTTCAAGCCAGCAATAACAGTTTGATTAACCTGTCGGCTGAACTGCTTGCTTTGCTGGTCACCCTGCCACAGCTCCACCAGCCTTTAAGTCTGGCAGAGTTTCGTGAAAACCTGGTCAACCAGGTGTCAGCCCTGAATAACCGTGGACGGCTCTGTGGTCACCCACAAAGCCTGATGGACCGTTGCTGTTATGCACTGTGCGCATCCCTGGATGAAGGTATTAACCAGACACCCTGGGGCAGAAAGGCAGCATGGGAAAATCACAGTCTGGTCAGCCGTCTGTTCCAACAGCGAAATGGCGGCGAAGTCTTTTTTGTGCTTTTAGATCAGGCTCGCCAGCAACCGGAACAGCAGTCTGAACTTCTGGAGCTGATGTATGTTCTACTGCGTATAGGATTCAAAGGGCGTTATCAGCATCAACCAGACCCGGCTCTGACTTCTTATCAAAACAACAGTCATGACTTAACCCGGCTGTGCGCAGAGCTTTACAGTGAATTAAGCAGGGTGCGCCCTGCAGCTAAAGAACGTCAGCACCCTCCCGTTAATCGAAGCTGGAAGCCTTTACGGCTGTTTCGAAAAACGCCCTGGTTGATTTTGATTCCAGTTCTTTTACTGGCTGGATACGGCGTCACCGCGTTCTGGATTAATGACTACAACAGTCAGCCACAGAAGTTAGATTCATTGCAGAACTGGGTAAGGCCCGGACCAGGCATGGGTACCATCTATAACAGCACAGCGGACGATATGGAGCAGTTTCAACCATGAGTTCCCTGAAAAAAAACCTGACTATAATTTTAATCATTTTACTTTGCTTCTCCCTGTTTCTAATCTGGGCTGGTTATTACATATGGCCTGAAGCCCTATCTGGATTAGAACAACTAAGCACCCGGGTTGAGCTTTCCTTACTGATTATTGGTGTACCCGCTCTGCTATGGGCTCTGCTTTATGGCATCAGCAAATGGCGCCAACACCAGCATCGTCTGCAGCAGAATCAGGAACTTCAATATCTGCGCAGAGAGAAGCAGCGCCTGAACCAGAACTGGAAAAAGCTGCTCAAACAACTCAAGACACAGCCCGGTGGATATAACTCCTATTCACTCCCCTGGCTGGCCATGCTTGGTGACGATACCTCTGGAAAAAGCAGCTGGCTGCAGCAAGCTGGTTTTGAGCGTGTCACGTCCCTTACCGAAAGCGACAATGAACGTGAAACAGACGATATTGTCTTCTGGATCAGTGAACATGCCGTTGTTCTGGAACTTGCCGGACATTATCTGGAAGAAAACACCAGTGAACTGGATACACCGATTCTTCAGCACCTCTTTTCTTTACTGAAAGGTTACCGCCCCCGCCAGCCTTTAACAGGAGTGCTTGTGGCCCGCTCGGCAAACCAGTTGATTGTGCATCAGCCTTCCTGGTTGCAGGAACAGGCAAGACACCTGCGTCGCCGACTGCGTGAGCTGGATACCATGACAGGGATAAAACTACCCGTCTGGTTACAGGTTACACAGTGTGATCAGCTGGAAGGATTTCAGGCCTGTTTTAATCAGAGTTGCAGTACCGAACGCAGTATGCCTCTTGGCATCAATCTGCCCGATGGCTATCAACCTGACGTTTGGCAACAGGCGTTTAAGGAATTACAGCAATCACTGACAACTCGCCTGACCGAACTGTTACACAGTGAGAAAGACGTTACCGAACGTCAGGCAATAACCCGCTTTCTTCTGCAGCTCACCCTGCTACAGGAGCGTATCAAAATCAGTTTTGATGAGCTCTATGGTAATCGTCATCACGCACCCGTTGCATGGATTGCCGGCGTCTGGCTAAGTTCTGCAGCGCAGGCAGGCAACAGTTATAACCTGTTGGCCAGCGAAATCAGCCGCAGCTGGGGTTTTCAGAACCAGCGCCAGCAACCCCAGCGGCTGGGCAACAACAGCTATTTTATTCGTAGTTTCTTTCCGCGGGTCGCGCTGCCGACACTGGCCGGTGTCGAGGAAAATAACCTGGCCCGACACTTCTGGCAGGGCAAAGTACTGGGTGCTGCAGCACTGACAACTCTACTACTGGCAGGGAGCGCTCTGATTCTGTGGGAAAATGTCGTTTACAACCAAAATCTGCAGGCTTTGACAACAGAAGAGCTCAATAACTACACCACAGAAATCAATGCTCTGGGTACAAACGCCGATATTGCAGACCTCATTCCACCGTTGCTGCGACTTCGTGAATTAGTACAGACCTTTGAACAGCCTCGCTCCCCGATGCTGGATATCGGGCTGTTTGATCACCAGGCTGCTGAGAAGGTTCGCTACGTTTATATTAATCAGATGCAACAACGGCTATTTCTGCCTCTTGCTGAACGCAGTCAAGATACTCTCTCAGCCTTTGTTCACCTGGGTAATAACGAAGAAGTATTCCACAATCTTTTGCATTATCTGATGCTGTTCGATGCAGATATTCGCCAGAACCAGGAGCTGAACAACTATCTCGCTGACATGCTCGCAGACCGAGAGGAGCTGCCCGAAGGCACTGAGGGCTACCTATTTGCCCTGCTTGATGACCTTTGGTCAACTCAGCTGGACAACTTCACTCCTGACAGCAACCTTATTGCCCAGGCTCGCAGTGATCTAAGCCAGAGAATCGATAATCAGCTGGTGTATGATTTTATCCGCGCACAACCGGAACACGCCGGTAAAATCGATATCCGTAACCGTTTGGGTGAGAACTTCACCAGTCACTTCCGGTTCAATGATGGCTTTGATAGATATTATCTGCCGGTCATTTTCACCCGGGAGGGGTATGGCAGGCTCGACCTCACCTCGGATTCCGAACTGATAAAAAAGGCCGTTGCCAACCTTGCCCGGGTTAAAGGCGACAACCAACCTTTATCTCTGGCCGAACGAAACCGCATAAGTGGCAAGGTTCGGGAACTGTATTTCCTGGACTATATCCGGATCTGGAAAACCCTGATCAGTAATATTTCCCTGGTGCCTGGCCATGGTGTGGATCAGCAGTTAGAGCTTCTGGAATCCCTTTATCAGGGAGACACCCCGGCCCTGTTTGATCTGATCGCTGCCATTGCCGATCAAACCCAGCTGGAACCTGAAACCGAAGAGGAGCCCTCCGACCCGACCAAGAAACTGTTGGCTAAACAGGCTGAAAAGAAAGCTGCCAAAGCTCTGGGGTTGAAAGGTGCCAGCAAAAAAATTGCCAAGAGTGCCAGCCGCAGCGCACTGGCAAAGCTGCAGAAACAGCGTACAGCTGCCATTGTTGATGAAACATTCCGCACCTATGCCACATTTTATGCAGATCGGGGAGATGCCTATACTGCTCAGCTTGATCTTCTCTACAGTGAGCTGCAGGCCATCAGTGCACACCCTGACAGCAACCAGGCTTATTTTGACAGTGCGGTAAAACTTGCCAAAGGTGAAGGCAGCAGTCTTCCTGAACTGCAGCGTCTGGCAAAACAGGAAAGAACGGCAGCCGGTGTATGGCTCAAACAACTGACTCATGCTTTATGGCAGGAATGGCTGGCAGGTGCTGGTAACCATATTCAGGAGAACTGGCACTCAGGCCCTTGGAATACCTGGCAAAACCGTTTCTACAACCGCTTCCCCTTTGCCAAAGATGCACGAAGGGAAACCAGATTGGGAGACTTCGTCGAATTCCTCCGCCCCGATGGAGAGCTGGATCAGTTTATCAATCATTATCTTGCTCCCTTTGTTGTCTACAGCCAGGAAAGGGGCAACCGACACTGGCAGCTGCGCACTGTGAATGGAGCAACGCTGGCTCTTAACCAGGGATTCCTGAAACAGCTGGCACAGGCAGACCGAATCAGTGACGCCTATTTCAGCGCCAATGGTGACCTGGATATCAGTTACCGCATGCGGGCACGACGACTGAGCAGTGATATCACCACTTTCAACCTTCGGGATGGTAACGGCAACTTCAGCTACAGCCACGGACCACTGCGCTGGCAAGAAAGACACTGGCCTCAGGATTCAGCAGAGATTCTCTCTTTGAACTTTTCCAACAGTGGTCTGCAACTTGCCCGTAACAGTTATTCCGGTCCCTGGGCATGGCAGCGTTTTATGGCCGACAGCAGTTTGTGGGAAGGTAACGGTCAAATGCAGCTGACCTATGGACTGAAAAAGTTCGATATTACTCTGGAACTCGAACTGGATCGCCGCAGTAACCCTTTTGATCCGGCACTACTATCGAGCCTGAGCCTTTCATCCAGAATTATTACTATCCCTGCCATCAATAAAGTTTCCAAGGACAGCTTTGCCTATGCAAGATAAGAATATCACGGCCCAGAAGGATTTGGCTGAAGCAGGGTTTATTGCTGGTCGCTTCATGTGTGGCTCTCCCCTGGCCAAAACCCGATACGCTCAGGTTTACCAAGGCTGGGATCGCCATTCCGGCAAAAGCCTTATTCTCAAGAAACTGATTGAACCCACTCCCCGCAAAGTTGCTGCTTTGCGGCGGGAAGGTTCACTACTGCAATTACAGTCTCATCCTGGTCTGATTAGCGGAAAGGGATACCTTAACTGGCACGAGCAGCACTGGCTGGTTATGAATCCCGCTCAGGGAAGCCTTTTGCTCGATCTCTTAAAAGCTGGCCAGGTTTCTTCCTGGTCTGAATCCCTTTGCAGGAGAGTGGTGACCAATCTGGCCGAAGCGCTGAACAATCTCCATGACAATGGCTGGATACACGGAGATCTGAAACCAGATAATATTTTTGTCGATGCCGATAAAGGAAGCATCCAGCTTATCGATTTCTCTGCCACACGCCTGTTTGGTGAAGAATATACAAACCCTTATTACACTCCGGAGTGGCAGCACCCGGAAATAGGCAAAGATGAAGCTGATGAACAGATTGATAACTACGCTTTAGGTCTTCTGATCTGGTGCTTATGGACGGGGGGGCATCCTTTTGCTCGTTATCAGGCGGTTAACTTCAATAAACCGCCTTTGCCATGGCCCCTGAAAAAAGGCAACTGGTTGAGTGGTTTCTGGCTTCGACATAAGTTGAAAACAAGAAAATCTCTCACTCTGGTCGATCTGGAACAGCGTTTTGGCATTGGCAGAATGCTCAAATACCAATGACCGACTCCTCTTATCGCCTAACAGTCTGTTCTACCGGATGCATCTGCAGATGCACATAGGGGAATAGACCACATAAAATCTGTTTGAAAATATTTCTGAAACAGTTCATCAGAACCTATCAGTTTGAAGAACCATTCCCACTGGGGCGCCCCATTGAAGCTTTGTTGTTTCTTGTTAAAAACGTCTGGATGATATTTTCCCGATACATCCAAGGCAGCTCTCGCATGGCAGGTTAAACAACTGGATGTTGTCTGAAAGCCAGCTTCAGTCACGGAATTACCTAGAATCACAGGCCTGCCATAAGAGTCCGTGTAATCGGTCATAGCTCCAACAAGCCGGTAATTGGTAATAATTTCCACCAAAGTACGAAACTTGTCATCGTCACTTGAACTTTGGCGAGCCATGCCCAACAGCTCTTCGCTATAGTCAGAGCCCGGCCCGGAAGGGTACCCAAAATTATCCTGTGCCTTCAGGTGTCTGTTAAAACAAGGGTTATTTCTATGTTCAAACGTTGCCCACGTCCAGCCAGGTAACTGCTTGGTAGCAACATGCATGGAAACCAGCTTCCAAAGCTGGTATTTGCCGTCACGGGCAGTAATAAAATTGCCTATATCTTCTTTGCTGTCTGTTTTCACCCAACTGGTTTTTAGTTTGATACTCCCTTTGGGCATAACTATGCTTTTGCCATTCTTCAGGAATCTGACAACTCCTGCCTTATGCCATAAATCATTGTCTCTAAGAAACTCTGAAAGGGTTTCATTAAAGAAAACCATATCTTTTGAGTCCATTTGGCAAAAAGAATCTGCCCTACCATTGTTTAACTCTGTTCCCGAGAGCCGGATGTGCTGCTGTCTGGACTCTTGAGGATGAAATGTTTGTCTGGAAACTTTTATCCAATGGTGCTGAAAAGAAAACACCGCTTTACGCTCTTTCCAGGGCAAGTTAAGAAATGAAAAGTTTCTGGCCTCACGACCGACAGGCTTTACCACCTGTAGAAAAGTCATCCATGCCTGCATGGCAGGAAAACGTACGGCTTCATTCTCAAAACCCCTTGCAGGATAAGATTTCATATCTGCATTTTTTTCAAGGATAGCGGCCGGGCGTGCACAACTATCAGATGGTCTTAACCCTGGCTCCTGCCCCCTCTTTTCTACCGGAGTGCTAGTGGTAACTCCACACTTGTTGGCCGGATAATGGCTTTTTACCGCTGAGCTGTTAACAGGAAAAATTGTGAAGAAAATGGCAAGCGAAACAGGCAACAAAGCTCTTATCATTGATTAAAATCCGTTTTAATAAATGACTGACAGGACTAATGAATCTAGCACATTCGAATAATAAACAACCAACAAGGCGTATAAAAAACGGCGATAACTCATAAAGCTATCGCCACAATTGTACTAAGGCTGTACTAAGGCTGTACTAAGGCTGTACTAAGGCTGTACTAAGGCTGTACTAAGGGACGTTCTCAATCAGACATCGAGCCCAGCATTCTCGAACGATTTAGTGGGCTCAAGGATTCAAAGACATTCCATCATCCCAAATAAAAGCAGTAGAAAATGTAAGTCTGTTAGGTGGCATGATGCATGCCCTCTCTGAATGGTGTAAATACAGTCACTGCTGTCCGGTTAAAAAAATCGAGAAAGGCGTGAGATGCCTGTCTTTAGTGGTTTGCGGTAAAATAGCGGTTGTCGAGACAGCTATTTCACAAAACAAAAAAGACAGACATGAAGCATCATAACAGCGTTTTCCAACAGTTACTCAAAACAATCCCACGTCACCAGTTTCAGAAGGTCGTTGATCGCCACAACGGGGATCATCGCATCAGAACTCTGTCATGCTGGACTCAGCTCGTTGCTATGATGTTTGCTCAACTGGCCAGCCGGGTTTCCATTCGGGATCTGGT
>NZ_CAMZOG010000081.1 GCF_947331445.1 Parendozoicomonas sp. Alg238-R29
GCTTGATATCCATGTTTGCCTACCTCAACCTGAATAGGTTTCAAGATAGGCAGAAACACAGTTTTATCTACAGTCTCTATAAAGGGGATACAGGCACAGCTCTTCGCGATGGATACGCTCCTTCAGCAACAGACCTATTATCTCCAGGCTTTTGCCAATGAACTGCCAGTTTTTCTGCATCTCTTCAGGGCTGATATATTGTGAACTAATGTCGTATTTTTTAACCAATTTGCGTATATCAACTTCGATATTCATCATTTCATCATGCATGGACCGTATCCGCTCTGCAGAATTTCTCCTCTGCTGGAGAAGATAGGGGTAGAGCTTGTAGTCCTCGTGAACAAAATGCTCAATCAACATGGTGTTGAACAGGCCTAATATGGAGTAGGCCTCATCCTGATTCCCCCTGTCGCAGGCTTGGCAAAGACTCTTAAACTGGCTGAGAAGACCCTGATGCTCTACCTCAAGTTTATCCAGAAGATCGGCTTCATAGGTGACTGGTCTATGTTTCACAAGTTTCCCTGACGGTAACTTCTGTTCAGACAAAATAGACTATTTTTTTGATCGTGCGAATAAACCGTATGAAGAAAGGAAAACAAAACCCCGCAATGCGGGGCTTGGATTCTCGGAAAGGGTCTTTTGTTTTTATTGTTATTCTTGTTTTTATTATACGACTGTTCTTGTTACTCGAGCCGGCCTTTATTGTTGTTATTACCGTATTCTTATTATTGTTATTGCTCGTCTGGCAAGATTCTCTTCCGGAACCTTTTGCCTGCTTACGCCCTATACATTGCAGACATCGCAGATGGTGTGCCAAAACACGACATCCCTTGTGTATCAAGGGGTAGCGGCATTCACTTTGATAAGTGGTCATTAAAACACTGTTACATATACGATCATATGCTACCGAACGTGTTACCGAAAAACATGACAGGTAACACACAATCACGCAATGTCACTGGAAGTCTTCAAGAAAGAAGGGGAGGAGTTTAGGGGTATTAAAACGAGCCCTGAAAATTTTCAGGATAATCGGTATCCGGATACAGTCGTCCGAATACCGATCTCGGTTCAGTATGAGAAAGAACTATTAGTAAGGTAAAGGGATGGCCTTACCATTCACAATGGTTTCACCGTTTTTCATAGACAACTCAGCTACAAGCTTGTCGTCTTTAACAGCCAGCATGCCGCCAGCAGTGAACATATTCAGCATCATCTCTGCCTGCTGTTTGCCCAAGTCTGCTTTTTCTGACCGGGAGTAGCCTGCAAAGGTTTCATTGCTGTTGATGCTGTCTATAGCTGCCCAGGTCGCCAGTTTGTTAGCTAATTGCTTATCCGCATCAGCGTAAGCATCAACAATCAGATTACTACGCCAGAACAGAGGATTTGATAACTGCTCGATACTCGCGTTGTAATCGGCCAGTTTTAAGCCAAAGCGGCTGCTGAATGTCCCTTCCGGCAAGGTAAAGCGGATACTGGAAATATCCAGCTCAGGCTTGGCTTCCAGAAGAGTACCAACATTGTTTTCCAGGAAGTCCATTATCAGCTGCTGAGCCAGTTCTTCTGAATCTGCGGCCAGAAGCTGCTTCTGAATCTGCTCCATATAGGCTTTACTGAAGGCTTCGCTGTAATTAGCCAGGGTAAAGTCAAACCCGGCATTCGTCAGCAGTATGTCGCTGGTTTGAATACGGGAAGCAGAGTAACGGCTGGTAATATCAGCTGTAGAGGCATTCTCATTGAGAACCAGATCAACCGCTACTGCCAAATCATCTGCCAGAAACAGTTGCCCGGCATAAATACCGCCAGCTGTCATAGAAAACTCACCTGGGTACAGCTGACCGGACTGAAAACCCTGGTCTGGCATTTCGCCATCCAGAACCACTGCCAGCTTGTTGAACTCTACAGGTACAGGCACAGCACTGGCTGTAACAGTCACCTTCTCAACAGCACCCTGATATTGGATATTGTTGCCTTTTACCTCTCCTTCAGCCTGATACCCACTGAAAACGATTTTTGATGTTTCGTCTTCATAGGTAAACGCTGGAGCTGTTTCTTTCAGCTCGATATGGCCAAGGAAGTTAATACGACCAAACTGGTTATAGATGGATTCACCATCAAAAGATAAAGCGCTTTTTATCGACTCTGTGGTTTCTACATCACTCTGCCAGCTGGCCCAGGCAAACTGCACACCGTTCGCAAGAATCACAGGCCCATGATTGATGGATACATTGGATTGAATATCAAAAGTGAAAGGCTCTTCACCGGGTACATCTGTCAGGGTTATGCGGGTATTGATCACACCCTCAGCACCAAACCAGCCCTTGTCATAGCTCACCCAGGAGCTTTCTACTTCAGGTGTCTGACTCAGGTTCACCAGTAAATTATCAAGGCGACTTTTTACCACCCCACCAACAATGCCTGGGGCAACACATACCCCGGCAACCACTAGCGCTGATACAGCAGCAACTGCTTTTTTCATAATTCCGTGTCCATGGATGAGTAGACGGTTTAATTATTGTTCTCTATCGCATCGTGAACCATACCACATACACGAACATAGACGGGTATTTGCTTTCCCCGCAATCCGGAACGCAGACTTCAGCATTACACGCAGAGAAACTGAGCGAGCCAATGCTTCGCAAGCATGACAGGGCTGCGATATACGCAACCTTATCAACAAATTTTCAGTCGGGAATGATGGCTTCACCCATCTCGGCATACTTGTCACGGTCACTGTTTATCAATTCCTGAATCAATGGGCGTTCCAGCATACGCTTGCGATAGGCATTCAGGTTTTTGTATTCACTCACATCCAGCTGAGCATTACGGGCCAGTACAAAAAACCAGGTGAGATAAGCATCGGCTGCTGAAACTTTTTCTCCCAAAAGATACTGCTTATCGGCCAGATGATTATCGAGCAGCTCAAAACGCTTGGGAGCCAGACCTCTGATACGCTCTTTCACCTGATCAGTGGCTTCCTGATAAAACACCACGCGGAAGATCTGCTTATGCAACTCAGTTGCACAAAACCCAAGCCAGCGAACCAGTTGGAAATAATCATCATCTTCTGGAGTTCTACGATACTCCTGGTTTGGCGACTGGCTTTGAATCCACAACAAAACCGTTGCCGTTTCTGTCAGTAGTTCACCCGTAGGCAACCGAAGAGTAGAGACCTGCCCTAACGGATTAATATCCAGAAGTGAACCACCATTTTCCAGCTCTTTGGTGCGCAGGTTCAGGTATTCAACAGTCAGTGGCACCCCCCCTTCTGCTGCTGCAAATCTTGAGGCCAGCGAGCAGGTCAGAGGTGCGTGGTAGAGTGTAGGTAAATCCTTTGTCATATTTGGCTCTCCTGCCATTGGGCTGCGGTCACAACATTGGCGTAGGCAAAACCAAGAGCAGACATATAAGCAGAGTGCACATCATCAGCGGCTACTGTTTTGCCGTTGAACTCCAGATCTTTGGCCGCGCAGGCATCCTCAATCACAGTCACGTTATAACCAAAATCAGCCGCTGCACGTGCCGCGGCATCAATGCACATATGGCTCATGGCTCCCACAAAAACGAGATCACTGATACTGTTCTGATCAAGCAGCTCTTTAAGATTGGTGTTTTGAAAAGAGTTAACATCGTGCTTAAGAACAACAGCTTCACCTTCACCCGGTTTCATATCTTTATGAATCTCCGCACCTGGTGTTCCTGCTTCAAAGAAAGGTGCATCGTCACCCGCAAACTCATGGCGCACATGAATAACCAGATCGCCATTTTCACGAGCGGTGTCCAGTACTGTTCTGGCATTGGCCGAAGCAACTTCTATATTGTGTAGAGTCCATTTGCCGCCGGGGTAGTAGTCGTTCTGTAAATCGATAACAACTAAAGCACGCTTGCTCATCTCTTAATCTCCTATAGCAATCTGCTTAGTGTACGGTTTTGGAAATATTTCCAGACTTGGCAAATCCGACATATTTCGTGCAACATCAGACAAATGAATAAACAAACTGATCCCCGGCATCCGCTTAATCAGGAATCTATTAGCGTCTGTATTCTGACCTATAAAGACGCCCAGCTTGCGGCTGTGTATGGGTTAACTGATCTGCTGAACACTGCCAGTCAGCTTCATAACAAAGCCAGAGACAGCCAATCGGCGTCAAAAGTTTTCCGCGTTGAGTGCTGTGGTATTGAAGCCATTTCACAGACACAAATATCAGCATTATCAGACAATGTTCTGATTATCCCGCCCTGTCTGGGTTCTATGCCTCCAGAGTCCGTTCCCTGGACAACATCTCTGCCAGAGCTGCACAACAAGGGAACGCTGATCTGTTCTATCTGCGCGGGTGCCCTTTATCTCGCACAATCCGGTTTGTTGGATAATCGCCCGGCAACAACCCACTGGTCATTGGCAAATGTTTTCACAGACCGCTACCCACAAGTAAAACTGGATATCGACAAACTGTTAATAGACGACGGTGATATTGTGACTGCTGGAGGGTTGATGGCCTGGGTAGATCTTGGACTCAGGCTTGTGGAGCGGTTTATGGGATCGTCAACGATGCTGGCTACAGCCCGCTACTTTCTTGTTGACCCTGGAGGGCGGGAACAGCGTTTTTACAGCAGCTTTTCACCCAGTTTCAACCATGGCGATGCCGCTGTACTTAAAGCCCAACACTGGTTGCAGAAACATTCCACCGAAACCATTACGGTTCCGATGATGGCGCAAGCTGCGTGCCTTGAAGGGCGAACCTTTATCCGCCGCTTTCATGCAGCCACACGATTGAACCCCTCGGAATATCTTCAGCAACTGCGGGTAAGTAAAGCCCGGGAGCTGATGGAACAGACACGCCAGAATGTAGAAGAGATTGCCTGGCAGGTGGGTTATGAGGACGCCAGCGCCTTTCGGAGAGTCTTCCAAAAAATTACTGGCCTTACTCCTCGGGATTATCGCAAGCGTTTTTCTTCATCACAGCTGAGTTAAGGCTGTTGGATTGGAATTACCTTTTCACCTTTTTAGTTTCACCAATCTCTCCTGACGCAGCCAACCCCAAAAGCCCCTGAAACTTTGGACATTCCATATGGCTGGGTGCAGAGCATACTGCTGCATGGCGAAGTCCATCACCCATAGCCTTTAGCTTTTTGATGGACTGATCAAGTTCATCTGCTTTTGCCAAAAGAATTCCCCGATCAATATCTGGTTTTCCGCTCGTGCCCAGCATTTGGGAAATTGCCCTCAGGCTGAAACCTGCACTGCGCCCCAGGGCAATCAAAGCTAATCGCCCTACAACATTGCTGTGAAATGTTCGATGTAACCCGCGCCTGCCAACAGACTGAATCAACCCTTTTTCTTCGTAATACCGGAGTGTTGAAGCAGGAGATTTATCTGGTATCGAAACTTGTCTCTGAGTCACTCGCTGAACCCACCCTTATTACCAAAATCACAAGGGTTTAAATCAGGTTCACACTATTAGGCTGATAAGTAATATTATCAGGCACGAATTTAGATTCACAATTTTAAGTTAATATATATTTATAATGTTATATATCGTAATACGTATAGCGTAATGAAATGCGCAGGAACATATTTCCATTGAAGTCCCTGCGCGATGACCATCACAAGAGAAACGCATATGGCACGGGGCGGAATCACCTACACAGAAGTTGCTGAAGTCTGTAACAGTCTGCAGGCGCAGGGCTTAAAGCCCACGGTTGACCGTATCCGTGAACAGCTTGGCACCGGTTCTCGCACCACGATTAATGAACATAAGAAAACGTGGGAATCCCGGGCGGAGTCTCTGGTTGAAAACCCTGACCGTCTTTCAGAGAGTATTACTCGTCTGGTCAGCCAGCTGAGCAAGCAGATCCGCGATGAACACCAGATAGCCTATGACCGGCAAAGAAAAACAGATCGGGCTTTGCTGGCAGAAAAAGCGGCTCACCTTGATGAGGCCGCGCGGCGATTGGAAGCGACCCGGGAGAAGCTGGACAGATCCCAAATTGAAATAGAATCCCTGAAAAGCCAGTGCTCCAGCCAACAAAACGCACTGGATCATTCCCGTGAGTTGGTCACTCGCTCGCAGGCGCAACGGGATGAGAAACAAAACCAGGTGGCCATGCTGGATAACCAGACCAAGCTGCTGGAAGAAAAATTGGCCCAGGCAGACAAAGCCCTTCAACACTTCCAAAAGGCCGCCCGCGAGCAGCGCGAACAGGATCTGAGCCGCTGGGACAATGAACGCAGTCAACTGACTATTGATATTAAACAACTGCGGGATGACCTTGCCGCCAGGAACAATGAATTCTCAGACCTGAACCATCAAAATGGGGAACTGGTCAAAGACAACAAACACAGCCGGGATGAGCTTTTTAAATCAACGGAACAGACGCTCTCCCTGAAGGAGGAAATAACACGGCTCAGCATCAAAAACTCTAAAATAGTCAGCCAAAATGCAGACCTGATGGTACAAGTCGCCGAACTGGCCGAACAGAACACGCGCATGGAAACCGAAACGGCCTCATTCCAGCGGGAAAACAAACAGGTTTTGGTGATGAAAGAAGAAGCCGCTACCCTGTTCCAACAACTGCTCGAGCAAAAGGATGCGGAAATCTCCCGCTTGAAAAAAGAGCTGCATTCTCTGCCTGCAAAAAGTGAGGCATGATAGCGATCATGGACAAGGATAACGCCGCACTGCCCTCACAAGAAACTGAGCCCACTGTTCAACAAAACGTTCAGCTAAGAGTTCAGCTAAGAGTTCAGCAAAAAGTTCAAAGCTACATCAAGGCGGGAACCTCCGACAAAACCCGGCAAGCCTATCGCGCCGATGTGAAACATTTTCAGGACTGGGGCGGCCTGCTGCCCTGCTCCCGGGAAAAAGTCTGCGAATACCTGGTTGATCATGCGGAATCACTCAATGTCAGTACTTTAAACCGTCGTCTGGCGGGCTTGTCGTCCTGGCATAAACATCTGGGCTTTGCTGACCCAACGGATAGCCCCGCTGTTCGAAAAGTGATGCAGGGCATCCGCAAAATTCACAATGTTCCCGTCAAAAAAGCCAGACCGTTATTATTAAATGAACTGACCCGGCTGGTGTCCTATCTGAACTCAGCGATTGAAAACGCCAGCGAAGAGGGGCTGGTGACTGCCGACCAGGAGCGGCGCTGGCTAATGGCTCACCGGGACAAAGCCATGCTGCTGGTTGGTTTTTGGCGGGGGTTTCGGGCAGACACGCTCTGTGATCTGAGGCTGGAATTTTTAAAGCCCATACGAATTCAGACTCAAGGGCAGGACATTTCCGGGCTCAGCATCTACCTGCCAAAATCAAAAGGCGATCGGCATGCCAGAGGGGAAACCTTTACCCTGCCGGCCATGAACCATTCCGATCTCTGCCCTCTCCGGGCTTACAACGCCTGGTTGCAGGCGGCCAGGCTCGAAAACACGAGCGGTGTCGCTTTCCGGAAGTTTGACCGCTCCGGCCAGCTGACAGACAAAGCCCTGTCATCAGGCACACTCGCCAACTGGATGAAAAGGCTCTGCGAGAAGGCCGATCTGGCTGATGCCCATGAATTCAGCAGCCATTCGCTTCGCCGTGGATTGGCCACGCTGATGAAACAAAGGGGCGCTGATGTACAGATGCTGATGGACCATATTGGCTGGAAATCGGCGGCAACCGCTCTGTCCTATGTGGACTCCCAGAGTGAAAGCACTGCCCTGCTTCTGTCGATTCCTGATTGATAACAGTTAAAGCCTATTGGATTTTCGACCGATGTATTTTTAGATTTCGGTAAAATACGGTTAATAAGTATGCGCTCTCCCACTTCCAGAATATTCGCCTTTGCTCTCCTCTTATGCCTGTCTCGCTTGAGTACTGCCGCTGTCGAGCTGATTGACGGGCCTATCCTTCCGGGCTTTGGTGATGATTACACAGAGGAAGCCAACGGGATTGTCGAAGAAGTCATTTTACAGGGAGCCAGACATGTGGTTGATAACACCAAAAGATATACGCCCGGAGTAAGAGTGAATGCCCGATCAAGGAGCCCTGAGCAGTGCCTCCATGGGCACGTCTCCAATGGTCATACATTGGCAACCTTTGCAACCGCAGGGGGGCTCAGGAATCTCTATAAATGGGTGAGAGGACACGCTGGCTGGGCACACACATTCAATTATCATCATAAATCCGCACTTCTTGTCGCCATTGATTACAACCTGCTTTATATGGCGAAAGACATTTGGAGCCACGGCCACCCTTTCGCTTATAACCGTACGTCCCAGCTCCATTTTGGTAATCGTAGCACTACAGCTCTCTCCTATATGATGGAAAAACATTGGCCATTACGGGGCTTTGAAGCAGCCTGGGACGCCGGGGAGCGTTTTTCCAGCGGTTCCTTTATTAGCTACGGGAAGTCTAAAACGAAGTACAAACGGGATGATATTATTGGCTACCTGAGGGATGAAGAAACCAATCCCGAAAATAATACCCGCCTGCAAACGTTGATTAATAAGTTCGAAGCCTTTGAACTCACCAAGCATGCTCGCCTCACCGATCTCTATAGAGTGAATCAGGATGAGCACTGTTCGTTGCTGTCGGGCATTAGCAATGGAATTAACAGTGCGATAGACAAGGGCATACTGAATGAGAAGGTGGCGATGTCCTTTAACATCCATGGCCTTCCTCTCCTTCATTACCTGGTTAGCTTTAACATCGTTCCTGCGGTAAAAAAAGCTTTACAACAAGAGTATGGTGCGGCACTGGCACTAGAGCGTGACATCACAGGTCGTGACGGGCTGATTACTGCGATAGAGGCCCATAATATCGAAATTGCCCGTATGCTTCTGGATATAAAGCCAGATCTGGCGACAACGATGATCCCTGATAAAGATGGCTATAAGCGAAAGGGAGACAGCCCACTGCATTTTGCCATTCGCAAAGGAGTTCCTGTCAATATCATCAAACTTCTTCTTGAAAGATCAAATCGCGCTCTTCTCACTTACCAGGATGCTGCCGGATATACGCCTGCTTCCCTTCTGGAGTATTTACACGATGACGAAAGAATAAGTGGAGAGAGATACCTTGCCGTGAGAAGAGCACTCAAGAACTAAAGCCGGAAAGAGTCCCCAAAAATGCCGTATTGATTAGGGGACTGCTGTAGAACCTAGTGAAAGATGACGATGGAAACGAAGGGTAGACGACAGCTGGAAATGCTGTGGTGAAAAAAGCCTTTTGTATTCACAGAGTTGCAGGCGATATAGCTGCATATTTTCGATTTGCCTGTTATACCTCAATTATCAACTCGGTTAGTTTCAGTAACTATCAGGCTGCCTCTGTAAAACCAAAAGTATCACTCTTGTCTAAGTGAATGGATTCATTAATAGGCTGAGTGGTGTCGCGGTATGAATGGAGCTAAGCGGGGTGGCTATTATCTCCGAGGAAGAGACGAATCTCTCCATTATTATGAAGCACCCACGCGTAAGCGTAGGCGGACTGTAACAGGCAGCCAAAATATTCCACCTCATTCTGATGCTGGTTCCAAACCCCCAACAGAAATAGAGACAAGAGATTGCAGAGAGCACACTGTGCGAAAGGCTTCCGGTCAATGTTTTGCCCCGGACCTGACAGCTGAACAGGAAGAAGCTATCTCACAGGAGTATCTTAATCTCTGGGGTCAGGAATATTTGCATATGCATATGTTCACGATCATGAACTGTGTACGAAAGAACCCATGGCTCACTCTCAAATACCCTCAATTTCTCCTTGAAGTTGCTCGTGGTCAGCCTACTGATCTCTGCTTTATGCACCTGTTGTGCGACAAGGATTATCTTATTGAAGCATTCCGGGTTGCATTGGGGACAAGAGAGAGCAGGGAGGCTCTTCGCATAAAAGATCGTTTAGGGAGAACAGCGCTTCACTGCCTCGCTGCTCACCATCCGGTGTTACTTATGGAGCTCATGGAAAAAAATATGATTGATGATGATATGTTTGTCACTCCCGATAAGTATGGAGATATTTTACTGCATGCAGCCGCAGGATCTTCACAAGATAGTGTTGCCTGCTGTAAGCAAATAATGGAAAAAGCACCTGACAGTATTTTTTTCAAGTCTGAAGAGGCGGAAATAACAGTCTTTGAATATTTAATGGATAGGCAGTACATGACGACAAATCAAAAGCTGGAGATTTTGGAACAGGCTGCAACGATTGAGGGATTTGTCCGGCTCGTGACCCATATCGAGCGTGAAGATTCAGGTGTCCCTGCTGTTGAAGCAAGAATCAGGGAGTTGACCCAAAAAAAATTACCCGTTGGTCAACCTGTGCAGCTGTCTGCGAGCGAGCCAGAGAGGCAATGTGATGCATTGGATCTTGCTCGCCCTCACCCTGCCGTGTCAATAGCCATGCCTGCTGGACAGAGTGCGGCTCAGAATGTATTCCCAGAGTTGGATTTGGCACATCCACCCCGTCAATATGAAAGCCTTAAATTGCTTGAAACGGCACGCACAATCATTCAAAAAACGGGTGTGATTGGGGTGCATGGGAAATTTGAAGGATTCGCATGTGAGTCCCCTGACCAACTGCACACCCTGGGGGATGAGAGTGCCAGTATTCACCTTATGAGATACCTGGTTGCATTGGGGGCAAAAGATATACAACTCAGGCTTTCTGCTCCCAATCTCAACCCACATACTTATGGGGTCCGGATGTTGTTGAACACCGATAAAGAGAAAGAAGAGCGTTCACAACGAGATAAATTGAAGAAAAGGGAGGAAGTAATACTCGCCAAATTAGCGCTCTTGTTGTCCGATACACAATTTGATCCCAAAAATGGTCTTCCTCAGGAGGTGTGTCTGGATGGTTGCCGAATAACAATCATTCCACATGATCACGCTATTAAAAAAAATATTCAGTTAGAACTTGGTTTTACTATCTATCCCTATGTTCAACAGTTTTTGTCAGAAACGGGTGACTCTGAATATTGGTACCCGGACAACTACCTCTCGATAATGCCTTATCGGTTTAGTAGGGGGACTTCGATACTGTTCTCCGGTATCCAGGATGGTTACTCCGATAGAGTTCCTTTGAATTTACCTCCGAATACCATAATCCCAGCAAAAATGAGTGATGCGCTCAATACCATGGAGGAAGGTGTTGACGGTGATTATTTTGTGTCTGTCCAAAACATGATGTCTCTATGCCGGGAAGCCCACATAGATACAGGCGTGATTTATGGGATACATCATCGCAGTGTTCATTACCATCAAGAAAAGCTGTTGAATCAATGGATAGCTGCATTAAAGCACAAAAAGAATCCTACCGTCTTGTTTATCCATGCGTCACGATTATTTGCCAAAGTGAAAGAGAATCTTGAAAAAGAGGCGAATATTCACTTTTTTGGGATCACCTGTGCCTTAGATGTTACGAAAGTATCTAACAGCCATGTAAGCGTGTGCTTGATACCGAATTTAAGTCAAACAGTTTTCCACTCTCTTTTGGATCAGTCTAATATCCCGACTCTGGTGGAAGGAGCCAATACAACCTCTTACCTTCTGGAGACAGGTCACCCTTATCTTTCCCTTCTACCTAAAGGGAAAACGCCCATTCCTTATGAGATGGGTAATCCCCTGGAAGCACTCAAGCTGGAAGCGTTTTCTTTCAAACTGAATGGTTGTCGGGACAGTGACCTGAAAACTATGAGGGAAATGTGGGGGAAGGTTATGGCGGATGACTTTCATGGTGCCCTTATGACACTATCTAACGAAATCGCCAAGCCTAATTTCCTGGACGGTAAGAAGAATTGTGTTGATGCAGAAGGGGCAAAAATTGTGACTGTTCAGAGCCTTTTGGAAAAAGGTCGTGATGGTTCCCTGAAAAGCGCAGAGAAGGAAGCCCTTCTCTCTGCCCTGGATACAAGTACGGCGGCAATGGAAAGCTATATTGCCGCCTGTATGGATAAAACATCCAAAACCCGAGCACACTTTAACATGCAGATGCACCATGTGAATCAACCTTTCAGCAATACCGTTCTCATGTCGCTCTACAGATTTGCTGAGGCAAAGAAGCTTGCAGTGTGATCCTGCCCTGATTCCACTGCAACAGTTCGACCTGTTCACTCTCCAGTAGTTCTATGATGCGGCGACACAAATGAAAGTCTGTGTCCAGACTGGTAATGAACCTCTCCAGGGCAAATATCACCCTCAAGCTTTTCTACCTTTACTTGAGTTTAGAGTGAACAGCCTTATAACTCAGGACTTCCCACCTCTTCTGGTTTTGACCTCATGCAGATACTCCCTATATGGGTAAGATACATGATGAATCACCGATATATGATTGTATAAACCTAGAGTTCTATCAATGAAGTGCAAGCTTGTAAACGTTGTGAAAGTGGTTGATATCAACTTTGTTTAATGTGGAGAAGCTGTGCAATTCAGCTTTCTCATGTGCTCTTGATATAAGAGCGATATCAAGAGCGATATCAAGAGCGATATCAAGAGCGATATCAAGAGCGATTATTATACGAGCCACAGCTTATTAAAACTGAAGCTCTTGTTTTTCTAGAAGAAAACGACATTGGTAGTGCAAGCACTGTAGGGAACCCATCAATAGGATGTGTATCAGCGCTGTCAGCACCGAGTTCACGAACCAGATGAACCTGGATGATTGGCTTCACCACCCACTGATGGGGGTATGCGCCCATTCCCTCGAAAAGTTCACTGCAACAAACCACACATTCTTTTAACCAAAAGTAATCAGCTTTTTCTCGGAAATTAGTCACAGTTCAACTATCGAATGGAATGGCGTCAGACAAGCTCATCTTTCTTTCCACAGGCTTCTTCCCGTCAGAAAAAGCCAAAACATGCTTGATATATTCTTCAACCTAAAAATGAATGTGTTTGTATTGTTTCTGCTCTAATAGCAATGACAATTCTTTAAGGCCATGCTTATACCGTTTTTCATTGGACTCGGACATCACTGAAAGTCGTATGGCGTTCAGTGGTTCAGCAGTTGCGTTGAAATAACTTGCACTACTGACAAGCAATTTGTGCTCTTTAGCAGCTAATGCAAACTCTTCAGAACTCCAGTCATCAGGCAAGGTCAACCATATGTGATAACTGCCGGTATTTTTAAATGCCCCAGAACTCGGAAGCAGTTCCTGCGCTATGCTCTGTCGCTTATTCGCTATATTTCGCTGTCTTGTAGCTAATCGAAAAGCATCACCACTTTTAATTAATGAAGATGCCGCTGCAAACACCAGCGGTGGAGCTAGCCAGATTGAAGCCCTGATAAAGTTAGCAAGGTGTCTTGCTTCAGCTTTTGGTGCTTTGATGTAGGCACTGCGCAAACCTGGACTAATAGCTTTCGATAAGCTGCTGACATAAAACCCTAAGTGAGGGACCAGGTTGGTCAGAGGTGAAATAACATCCTGATTGAGGAAACCATAAATGTCGTCTTCCAACAACCATATGCTGTGCTTCTCAATAACATTAGCAATTTCTTCCCTTCGTGTTTTTGGCATAGAAATACCCGTTGGGTTTTGATGAGAAGGGACAATAATAACCATCTTGGGACAGTCGCCAATGCACGTTTCATTTAATGCCTTCGGAATCATTCCCTTGTCGTCCATACTGATACCAACGACCCTGCGCCCCAGAAAATTGAGTATGGATAAAATGCCTGGATAAGTTTGAGCCTCTACTGCAATCAAGTCACCGGGTTTGGTATATAGCTGTATTAGTCCAGATAAGGCATGCTGAGCACCGTTGGCTAATAGAATTTCATCTGCACTTTTTGCTTCCAAGCCAAAATGTTCGCTCCATTCCAGTCCTGCCTCTCGATGCTGCCAGATTCCACTGGATTCTGCATAACTATGGAGCAGAACTTTGTCGGGTGAGTGACAAGCAGTTTGAATATGGCTGTCTAACAATTGGAGGTGTTCTGCGTCAAAGCAAGGTTGAAGAATTGAAAAATTGATTTCTTTGTTGGCAGCTTCAGAATATATGACCTGATCTAAAGCTTTGTCATGAGATACAAAGCTACCTCGCCCAATGAATGACTCGATTCGTCCTTGTTCGGATAAAAAATTATAGGCTTTGGCAACGGTAGCGGGTGTTGTCCCTAAATCATTAGCCAAGCTTCTATGTGGAGGTAACTTGCTTCCTTTAGGGTATTCACCTGAATCAATCATGGTATTGATTGTTGAGGCAATTTCCAAATATTTCGGAGTACTCATAAATTTAGGGTAATTTTATAGCTGAATATATAGCCAATTATGACATATGACACAATCAGAAGTTAGCTCATTATACTATGTCAATAAAGGCGGTAATAGATATTGACATATGTCATTCCGTGATTGTACTCTTTGCTTGCTTGCTTGCTTGCTTGAGAGTAAATGGAATCAATAAAAAATAAATAAGGTTGTGTTGGGAAATGAGTAAAGCAGTACTACAACATCAGGAAGATGTTGCTCAGGTGAAAGAAGTACACTTGTCCTATGATGTGTATGATGTTTTGAAAAAAAGGTTGTCTAGCCTGGACTGTAAATCAGATGTGGATTGGCTGGAAGCACGAGATTGGATCTCAGCCCAAATAAAGCATGTTCTCCCTGAGAGCATTATCAATGAGTTAGAAAATTTTTCTCGAAACACTCAGCGGTCCGCCTTGATTATTCGAGGGTGCCCTGTTGACTCAGCTTTGCCGCCAACGCCATATCATGGTTATCTGGAGCCAGACTGTTTACCTTTGGCAACTGCTATTCATATCGGCATTTATCACTTGGCTGGATTAGAGCCAGTGGCTTATCAGAATGAAAATGATGGTAAATTATTTCGACATGTTGTCCCAGCTAACTATGCGCTTAATCAAAAATCATCACATGGTTCAAGAAAAACCTTTGGCATGCATGTTGATAACCCTGACTTGCCATTAACGCCTGAACCCATCATTGATCGTTCTGGTTCACCCGAATTCTTATCATTAATGGCAATTCGAACTGATCTCAGGGTCAAGTCATCAATAGCATTACTTGATTCAGTTCTGGATAAACTGGATCAAAATACTATTCGACAGTTGAGTCAGCATAATTTTCTTGTTTCTCGTCCAGATTCATTTGATAACAGCAAAAGTTCCAAGTTACCGTTATTGATTACAGATGAAGGTAACATCCATTATTGTCGTTTTGATAAAGAGAATGTTTCACCGACAACACCTGAAGCTGCAGCTGCGCTATTGATGCTGAGATCCGAACTTGAAAAGGAAGAGAATCGGATCCAAGTCGCCTATCAACCTGGGGATCTTCTGATTATTAAAAATCAGAGACTGTTTCATAGTCGAGAAGGTTTTATGCCGCGTGACGATGGTACAGATCGATGGTTAATCCGCCTGTTTGGTATGAGTAGTTCATCACGAATAGCGCCTATTTCTGAAATTACATCACATATTGGCTTTGATTAATCGATAGAGCAGGATAGTTTGTATGGAAAATTATAAGACAGCATTTATTGGTCTGGGTGTAATGGGCTACCCCATGGCTGGTCATCTTCAAAAAGAATATTCGACAACAGTTTTTAATAGAACGCATGAGAAAGCTAGGCAGTGGCAAAAAGAGCATCAAGGCTCTTTTGCTTCTACACCAGCTGAAGCTGCCCAGGGAGCAGATATCGCATTTATTTGTGTCGGAAACGATCAAGATGTTCGCAGTGTCGTGTATGGAGCCGATGGGGTTCTAGCGGGATTGAGCGAAGGGGCTGTATTGGTTGACCACACTACAACGTCTGCAGAGCTTGCTATTGAGTTATCTGAAGCATGTCACCAAAAAGGCATATCTTTTATTGATGCACCAGTATCAGGTGGACAAGATGGAGCTGAAAACGGTTGTCTAACTGTTATGTGCGGAGGTGAACAATCGGTCTTTGAACGTGTAAGCCCTGTTATCAACTGTTATGCAGGCCAAACTCAACGATTGGGTGATAATGGGCAGGGGCAACGCTGCAAGATGGTAAATCAGATTTGTATTTCTGGAGTGCTTCAGGGTTTGAGCGAAGCATTGCTTCTCGCCGAAAAATCGGGTTTGGATATAGAGCAGGTTGCAAAAACGTTGAGTTCAGGTGCGGCGGGCTCATGGCAAATGAGTAATAGAGCCTCCACGATAGCTCAGAGAAAGTATGACTTCGGTTTTGCCATTGACTGGATGCTTAAAGATCTGGGTATTTGTCTCCAGGAAGCTGAAAAACACCAACTGAATCTTCATTTGGTTAAGGATGTTAACAGCCGCTATGCCACTCTTCAACGGGAAGGGAAAGGCCGTATGGATACCTCTGTACTCATCGAGTCTCATCGTAAGACGTCTCTGCCAGAACCAAACTAACCCGATATTTAAAGAACTCGTTCATAGGACGCTGATTGAAGCAGTTTTTTTAATAACCTGCTTCAATCACCACACCTATTTAAACATATTGCCTCATTTTCAAAACCAGAGGCAGAAATAATTTTCATCAGGAAAAGTTAATCATGGAATTCTTCGGACCAGAGATGACACTCTGGATAGTGTCCGCATTAATGCTATCAGCTTTCGCTGCCGGTTTTATTGATAGTGTCGCCGGTGGCGGCGGGCTGATATTAGTGCCCTCGTTTATTCTGGCTGGGTTACCGCCACAAGTGGCTCTGGGGCAGGAAAAAATTGTCAGTACTCTTGGTACTCTGGCTGCCATTCGAAATTTTATTAAAAATAAAAAAGTTGTCTGGAGGGCAGTTACATCAGGGATACCAGCCGGATTAATTGGCTCTTATATTGGCGCTGAAGCCATTCTCTATTTTGACCCTGACACGGTAGGCAAGATCATTCTAGCAATGCTGCCGATAGGCATTATTCTATCTTTCATTCCTAAAAGAGAAGCAGAGAACAGTCTTCAAACCATTAACCCTCGCATTCTTTACTTGGGTGTCCCTGCTGCTGTATTCGTGATTGGCTTTTATGATGGTTTTTTTGGACCTGGTACAGGCAGTTTTCTGATTCTAGCACTGCACTACCTGCTTCGATTTGATCTGATTGCTGCATCCGCTACTTCTAAGTTATTTAACTTTTCTTCCAATATTGGCGCGCTGATTGCCTTTATGATTTCTGGAAAATTACTCTATATGCTGGCTATTCCACTCGTTCTTATGAATTTACTGGGCAATCATATAGGCAGTGGCTCAGCTCTAAAATATGGACCTAAAATGGTACGTACAACTTTATCTGTGTCCATGATACTTCTCATGGGGTCTCTGGGTTACAAATTCGTACTTTGACAAGGAGGCTGAGTATATGAAAACAGAACGATTTGGCGAGTTCGGTGGTAGTTATGTTGCTGAACCTCTTAAAAAATGTCTAGCTGAAATCAGCCAGGGCTTTGAACAAGCTTTCAACGATGCACAATTTAAAGAAATGCATCACCGGCTTCAGAGAGACTATATTGGTCGCCCATCACCACTTTATTTTGCCGAAGCATTGAGTAAGGATCTTGGAGGTGCTCGAGTTTACTTCAAGCGAGAAGACTTAAATCATACTGGCTCACATAAGATTAATAACAGTATTGGACAGGCATTATTGGCAAAGTACTTGAACAAAAAAAGAGTCATCGCAGAAACTGGGGCTGGCCAACACGGTGTCGCAATGGCCACAGCCTGTGCTTTATTGAGTCTTGAATGCATAGTTTATATGGGGGCAAAGGATTATCATCGGCAAAGTTCCAACGTACAGAAAATGAACTTGCTTGGCGCAACTGTCATTCCTGTCACTAGTGGCAGCCAATCACTAAAAGACAGTATGAATGAAGCGCTCAGGGACTGGGTGAACCATTCTGAATCGACCTATTACGCTGTAGGAACGGCTGCAGGTCCAACGCCCTTTCCCAGATTAGTCAGGGAGCTACAGAAAATTATTGGTATAGAAGCTCGTCGACAATTACTTGAGCGTGAAACTACACTCCCTGATCAAGTCATCGCTTGCATTGGCGGTGGTTCCAACGCGATTGGTCTGATGCACGCTTTTTACGACGATAAAAAAGTAGAACTAATTGGCGTTGAAGCAGCTGGAAAAGGTATTGGTAGTGGACTTTCTTCCGCGGCGATATCAGAAGGGACGATAGGTGTTCTGCATGGCAACCGATCCTATTATTTGCAGGATACTGGGGGGCAAGTCAGAGAGGCTTACTCTATCTCTGCGGGTCTGGACTACCCTGGTGTAGGTCCGGAGCATGCCTTACTGCACAAGACCGGAAGAGCCAAATATGTATCAGCTACAGATAAAGAAGCTCTTTCAGCTTTCCATTACCTGGCTCGTACCGAAGGAATCATTCCGGCTCTTGAGCCAGCCCATGCTTTAGCCTACGTCATTAAGACTGCACCGAGTATGCGAAAGGATCAAATTCTTCTTATGAATCTATGTGGTAGAGGAGATAAAGATATGACAATCGTTCAGGAGGCCATGGATGCCCACTGATTCACTGAAGCGTATTGAACAATGTCTGAATAAACTGGAGGGGCATAAAGCAGCCCTTACTCTATTTATTCCTCCTCTCACCTATAAAGGGCATCAGCCGTATTTACTGATGAAACAATTAGTGGAGGCTGGAGCAGATATACTGGAATTGGGTGTGCCGTTTCGAGATCCTGTTGCTGATGGTCCTGTCATTGATTCTTTGTACCAATCCTTAATCAAAGATCATATTGACTTGGACTACTGCTTGCAGCAGGTAAAACTATTTAGAACCCTAAATACTGAAACACCAGTGATTTTGATGAGTTATTTCAATCCCGTCCTGCAAAAAGGGGTTGAAGCTTTTTGTCAGCAGGCAGCAGATGCTGGTGTAGATGGTGTCATCATTGTTGATTACAGTGAGGATAATTATGAAAACCTCTTTGAAAGCCTAAATCGCCATAATCTGGATTACGTCCCGATTCTTGACGCAACTACAGGAAAACATTCAGAACATTTTGATCCTGCATTTCACTACACTCTTTCAGCCAGCTCAACAACAGGCTCAGTAACGCCTGATTTAAGTAAACTAATGAAGAGAATGGAGACTATAAAGCAACCAGGTCAGCGATATTTTGTTGGTTTTGGCCTGAAATCAACGGATGATATCTTGCAGCTGAAAGATCAATTCGATGGCATTATTATAGGATCAGAACTTGTTCGTAGATTGGTAGAAGGTGATGAACTAACCGATATTTGCTCCTTTGTTAGCGGTCTTTCTCAAGCCAGTTACGGAAAGAGTAAGTAATTGATTATGTGAAGTCGAATATTTTATGGCTTATTGGATAGCTGTTCCGCAGGCGCAGATCTGAGAACATAACATAGCAGGGCTGTGTGAACAGAGTTGCAACACTGTGGAGCGGGTGAATGAGTCGGAAATATAATTTAATGTGATTGTCTGTATGAGTGTGATTACCGAGGGAAACTGACGGGCTAATTACCAAGGGACTTTGTCGTTCCAGCATAACAGCCCGTTCCTATCTCAGCAATTCAACTTCTACCACTATGCCGCAACAGATGCCCTTGACCTTTCAAGCCTCTGTGCGGCGGTGTTCATTTTTTCCCGAACCCAGATATTCCGGACACCTGACGGGCTGATCTCTAAACCATGGAACTCCCTGATCTGGGCTGAGACCTGAGCTTGCCCTAAATGAGGGTTGTCCAGAGAGAAGGACAGAACCAGGGTCTCGGTTGATTCCGGGACTCGATTTTTATGATGCTTGTCAGGACGAAATTGCCGCTTCAGGGCCTTCGGTCCATGCTCCTTAAGAAGCTTGCGGTTTTTATAAATCGTTTCTCTGGAGCAGCCGCTAAGTCGAGCGGCTTCAGAGACATTGCCCAGCCTTTCTGCCAGTTCAATGGCGTCTACCTTTTTCTGGATCTCAAGGTCGTAAACGGATGCCCTGCTTGGCTCAACAACTTCGGATATATCCAGAAGTCGACCGGCGAAGTAAGCCGTAAAACGGCCATCATGCTGTTTACGTATTTCAATCTCCTGTTTAGCAATGGAGTGCTTAAGGTCAGACTCAACCAGGTACATCCGGTTTCCATAGCTAAATGTATGATCATTGCG
>NZ_CAMZOG010000082.1 GCF_947331445.1 Parendozoicomonas sp. Alg238-R29
CAAACGTTGGATTAATGGTTTTTTCAAAGGCGTAGCAACGAAATATTTATCGCGCTATCTGGGCTGGAAACGATTTTTAAAGACACATATCTTCTCGGAAGAGAGTTTGTTAGATCAGGAAGCATCCCATTGGCTCAACCCACATTTATTGTGAACAGAGCCCAAAAACTGCATGTCAAATAGTTTCAGATATACATTACCATATTACCATTACTACAGAGTAAGCCTAAACCCCATAGTTTAACCCTTTAAATAGCTCGCCCATCGGCAAGAACATCGCTGAGAGCTTTTTGTGCCATTTCATTCACCCTGCGTGAGAGTCTGCTTAATAAGTCACGTATGGTAGCTCTAGTGAGATCCTTCTGTGCGTACTTTTTAGCCATCCCTAAAAATTCGGAAATCTTACGCATTAAGTGAACGACCCAGCTGGATACCATCTCATCCAGATTCACCCCTTGATTCAGAATATAGGCGAGTTGATCCATAATTGTGGCGCTGGCACCTGAGACTGCTTGCCAGCTTTTCTTGAGTGCCGTCGTACATTTTTCGACAACATACATGAGAACATGGTGAAACCATTTTATGGCGCTCATTGTTGCGCTTGTGAATGTCACGTCCTGCAGCCAGCCTTTAATACTGGATTCCGTTGGGCGTTCGTCACGCCTGTCGTAAAGCTTACCCCATGAATGCGGAGAGACTGAATCGACGTATCTATCCATATCGTGCCACTTAGAGCCAGGGAATAACCCTTCGGTATAAATGAAGTATTCGTGCCCTGAGCTTGGGGTGTGGGTAAACGGCCAGATGGGGATGCACGGAACAATGTCTGTTTTATGGTATACGCGATATATTTTTTTACTTGTCAGTTTATGTGTGCAGTATTCGGCAAAGCACTTCAAACCCACACGAGGGCTGCCGTATGTATAGAGGTAGGGTTGCATCCTTCTTTGTGAAGAGAGCCACTCTGCCGTAATGGTTGCTAAAGCGCCTCCCAGGCTATGGCCTATACAGTGGATATGAGCCCCAGCAGGTATATTCTGAACCAGCGGTCTGATCTGTGGTAACATGGAAAGAAATGCTTTATTGAAACCCTCGTGCACTAATTTTCCTGAAGAAGAGCGTTCAACCAGAATGTTCAGATTGGTCAGCCAGTCTGCAAGATATTGCGTTCCACGAAAAACAATAAAGTAGTGGTCTTTGAACTCCATTTTACCTTCAAGAACATAACCAAACGCCGTTCTGACTTTAATAAAGCCCGGCCCACCCGTTATGCCTTTTAGCATGTTGGTGTCGGAGAAAACCAGTCTTCCCTGAAAAGCTGTATTGAGTACAACAGCGGCTTCTTCGATAGAGGCGGTCTTTGAGAGTGCGTAGACTTCTTTTGCGATTACCGCAGACTCCTTGGGCGCCCTTTCCATGAGTATTCCTTAGTCCTTCATGCTAACTGGTTAGTCGAATAAGCCGGCGTCTGGTTCTACATCCCAAGTGCATTTTGTAATGAACGTATCACCATTAATGCGAATGGCACTTTTTTCAGCAGTTAGTTCACACTGAACGACAAGAGGCTTTCCCTTGGCTTCAGAGTTTTCGTCAGCCTTTGTTTTAAACCCTCTCCAGATTTGGTGAGGGGTGTCATTAACGACCACGGTTAAAGTTTGACCGACAACAAATTGTTGTGGGAGAAACTTGGCTATAGTTCTTACATAAGCGGCCGGTAACTCGAAATAACCATTTTCATCCGTGATGGTTTCGTCAGTTTTTATATTTTCATAGTCCACTTCACGTATAACTTTGGCGTTGGAAAGAGGTGTTCCATCGTTATAAATTACACCAGAAATTTTAGAGAACGTGCACATCTTTCCAGTATCTAAAATTGACATAGAGAAACCCTGAATAGAGAAAAACAGTAGAAAAACAAGGCTGAAAGGTATGTGCATTTTCATAGCTAACCTATCAATACCGTAGGTGCTCCCGCTACAACCTTGCCCCCATGGGCTGTACTGTCACCTAATCGTGCAGCAGGTTTGCCACAGATCATTACAGTGGCGCTGCCCGAGGCAATGCTGTCTGGAGGGCCAACACAAACACAGGTGCTGCCAACAGTTGCTGAAGGCAGGTTGCAGATAAGCACAGTTGGTCCGCCGGGTACGACAACGGGGCCGCCAACATGGGGAACCGGGCCGGGGTTTGTCGCTGGGCAGACATGCATATCGGTGATGCGTGATGCTGGCATTCCCATAACTTCTCTCCCTGAAAATATTTATTGTTTATTGGCAGACTGTTGCCGGACTTTGTTCCGTTGTATCAAGCATGGCTAACACATCATCATGAATCATGCCTTTGCCACCGCAGGCCAAATCCAACCCTTGACTGAGAAACCGCTGATAACGCTTATTAATTTCTTCTTCGGATTCGGCAACTGCTGCCAGGCCAATTGCACCAGAAACCGCGTGAGCATAAAGGTAGGGCGGGGCAGGCATAGGAGGAGCATCCTCATCAGCAATGCTGCCAACACTCCAGAATGCTGCTGTTGCCGCCCAGCTGTCGGGTGTTTTGTGCTTGCCCAAAGCTGCCAGCTTTTCAGCCTGCTTGCGTAACTCTTCTGTTGGGTTGCGTACCCAGCTTTCTGTAACTTTCAGTGTTTGCAGGCGTAATTGTTCTGTTTCTGGTGTATGTGTGGAGCGGGTAGCCAGACAGGCCCACCATATGCCTTCACGCTTTGGGAGGGCATGGGCGAGGAAACGCACGCACTCAAGGAATTGGTTTTGCTCGATTAACACACGGATAAAATCCTCCGGTGTCATCTCCGGAGCCAGTAAAGATTCCAGTTCTTCATCCAGTTCGTAACGGCTGGTGACCTGGGTAGCCCTGCTGGCGTTGAGTTTTACAAGGTTGCTCATGGTCGGGCCTGCTTATCATTTGAGCTCAAGGCACTTATTTCCAGTTCAAGGCTGATTAGTTGATCTTCACCAGTGCGCCTTTCACATTGGTCATGGCGCCACCTTTCACATCCATAGTGAGGCCTGCTTCAACCTTGGTAGACATGGAAGATTTAGATTTAATATCCGTTGCTTTAACGGAAATGCCGCTCGGTGTCATCTTGATAACTGAGCTGCCAACTTTCAGGGTGATACTGGTTTTTGATTCGATAGTGATGGCACCTTGAACCGTTGTTGTCTGGGTTCCTTTGGAAACTTTTTTGGTTTCATTACCTTTAGAAACGGTAATATCCCGGTTATTGGTCACGGTGATAGTCTGGTCGTTTTCTACGGTTTCAGTGTTGTCGTTGTGAACCAGGACGTTCCAGTCTTTTCCTGCTTCAAAGTAGATCTCTTCTGAACCTTTCTTGTCGTCCAGACGCATTTCGTTGAACTTGCTGCCTTCCCACTGGCTCTTCCAGCCACTCTGGGTTTTGGAATACCCAGGGCCTTTGTTGTCGCTGTTGTAGAGAGCTCCCGTGACAACAGGGCGGTCCGGATCACCATTGAAATACTCAACAACAACCTCCTGATCGACACGGGGAACAAAGTTTGCGCCCCAGTCTGCACCGGCATAAGCCTGTACGACACGAATCCAGCAGCTGTCCTGCTTGCTCTTCCATGGGAACTTCACTTTTACCTGAGTATGGGCATCCACAGAGCCTTGCTCTCCCGCAGCCTGTACATCAATTACTTTTGCTGTATGCGGTGTATGAATCAGCCGACGATATTCATCTGGTGAGGGCGGGGCAAAGATATCAGACGGCTGACAGGTAAAATGGTTGATATAGAACGTATCCTGATCATTACTGTCCCGGACGTAATGAGATATTTGTGAAATCAGGTATTTGCCTTTTTCAGTGGCAATTGTGTGGTCGAGTTCAAACTGCCCGCCGGCATAGAGTTCACAGCATGAGCTGCGGCCATTAGCCGTATCAAAAGCACCTTCATGACTGAGCATCATATTACGGGCTTTCTGTTTGGTGTTCTTCTCGGTCAGCTTGGTGTGGTTGTCGGTCTTTTTTTCAAAGTGAAAGCGGCCATAGTATTCCCGCAAGGGCTTTTCACCGGTCAAGGCTTTTGTGGTAGTGGATTCTTTAATCTCTTTTTTCATCCACTCAGATGCTGAGAATGGCTGGTAATCCCGATACTCTACCTGAGCCGTGTGATAACTGTAGTTTCGCTGCCAGTGGCTAACGCTGTTTTCCAAAGGGTTGCTGCCAGAGCCAATATAGGGAACAGGTTTTGCCAGCGCTGGTTGGTAAGCACTGGGTTTGTCGGCAATGCAGAATTTGTGGAAACCTTTGGCGTGCTCAAAGTGAAAACACACACCCTCTTCAGCCAGCAGGCGGCAAATGAAATTGAAATCGCTTTCTTCAAACTGGGTGCAATAGCGACGTTTAAAATAACTACCCGCCAGGTTTTTACTGAATGATACTGAGCTGTAGTCCCCCAGTACTTCCTGAATGATCTGTGAAAAGTCTTTGTTCTCAAAAATACGATTCTGCCCACCCAGAGTGGTAAACCACAGAGCAGGAACAATGGTGGCCTGATACTGGCGTTTTTCGCCATCTTGTGTATCCAGGGCAATGAAACGATTAATGTGGCCGTGAATATAACGAGGATTGTCTGGGGTGTTGTGTATGGCCAGGCTGACTGGCTTACCCAGAATCTTTTCGGGTTGAATGTTGTCGTCTTCTGAAAGCAGGCTCAAGTGAAAAGAGAAGAGCTGGGAGATCGCTTCTTCACCTTCAAGCTCACGAACAACGAACGTATCTTTACCAAGAGGAGTTTCAATGGTGGCGAGACGTTTGTCTTGAGTCAGAGATGACATGTAGTAGAACTTCCGTGTGTAAACATTGGAAACAAAAGCACGCAGAACCGACAAAATGTCTGTACTGCGTGTCTGTCTTTGAGCCTGTGATTACAGGCTTGGTCAGTATAAATGGAGGCTCTGAAGGAGTCTCTGAAATACTGATCAGCAGGCTGCGGCTTATAAAGGCTCTGCAGTCGTCAGGTCGTAACCAACCTTGGCGTTCTGCTTGTTCTTGTGAGTCTTGTCTGCGTGGCTCAGGTCACCAATGATTTTGGCGAAGCTCAGAGAAATTGTTTCGGTAGGCGCGCCACCGGCAGAAGCGCCAACGCTGTAGGAAGATACGATGCAGTCTTCCAGAGTGTACTGAGCGTACTTCTGTACAGACTTGGCACCAGTCTGAACGATATCGATCAGAACAGTTACACCTTCAGAACCTGTTACGGACTCTTTGAACAGGCCACCGGATGCTGCGTCCATAGATTTGGTCACAGACACTTCACTCAGTGAAGGACGGCTGGCTTCTCGGTTAGACATGGCACCAGCTTCCATAGTGATGCTACGACCAACACCAAAGGAGAAGGAATCAACTTCAATCCAACCCTCGTAGCCTTTAGCAGTTACGTTGCCTTCAGGTTTTTTACTATTGAAATTCATGTAAACAGCCATGAGTGAAGTCCTCTTTCGTATTTATTGGATGGCTTGGGAGTATTCAACATTTGAACGTTTAATACGCGCTCACAGTTGACTTGAAGGAAATATAAACAGAGCTTTGAAAGAATGAGAAGAGTGGAGTGCGTATTTAAAACCCACTCTGACACTATTTTTTTTCAATTCGTTTTTGATCAGTAATTATCGTTCAAGGTTGTTGAAAGAAAGCCCTCTAGCTTGAGGATTTTCTGTGTGAACTCGGCTTATGTTTTACCTTGACTCCGACACGACTTTTTGAGGGTTGTTTAGGTACAGTCTTCAACAATTTTCTTTTTACGTGGCCGTCCACGTTTTAATGGTCTGACTCTGTGATTGGCTATTTTTTCAATTTTGTCTTTAAATGCATCACCACCAAGCACTTGTCCCATATTTACCGTTTCTGCAATAAAATCAATGAGCCTTCTATCAAATCTGTAACGGAAGGATTCGCTGTAGGCATCACAACGTTCATTTCGATTTTTTCCAAGAGCTTTAAACAGCCTGTGATCTTGAATCAGCCAATCTGTTTTATCACCGCAGTGATGGTGATAACTGGACCATGGATAATCTTCCAGATTTTCCACCAGGCATAAATGAAGCGGTCGGAGCTCTACATAGCGATAACAGGTAAGTAGATAGTTTTCAGAATCAATAAGGCTGGATTTATAACGTCCTTCCCACAAGGTTCCGGAGCGTTTATAGCGATGATTCACATACTGAACATATCGCCTGCCCAATGATTGCATCATTGATGAAATGCCTTTATCAATGCGAGGGGTGGCAATAATCTGGATAGAGTTTGGTAATAAAATATAAGCGTGAATTTCTACTTGATACTGATCTGATGCAGCCCGTAAGCTGTTGAGATAAAACTCATAATCTTCAGCATCAAAAAAGCAAGGCAGACGATTATGCCCTGTTTGAACGATATGTTGGGGAATACCAACGATATTGATTCGTGACAACCGACCCATGACTTCCCATAAATCCTTTTGGTTAGTCTTTTCAAACTATTTATATTGCGAGGCTAATCATACGTAATTGCCGCAGGGTAAGGCAATTGCGAAACAGACAAAAAAGCCTGAAGTTCTCACTTCAGGCTCTTTAAAGTTAAGGCTGGCTATTAAAGAAGACCAGCTTCTTCCGCTTCAGCTTTCCACTTGGGTGGAGTGTTTTTCTTGAACTCTTCTTTTTCGCTGTTCAGTTTGTCCATATCCAGTCCGATAAAGGCTTGGGCTTTGGCTTTACTGGACAGGTCTGGCATAACAATCGCGTCAGTGATGCCATGTTTAGCCAGAACGCGGGAAAGTTCTACGCGAGCTTCGCCGGCTTTCTCCAGTGCGCTGCCCAGAAGGCGCAGAACTTCTTCAGGAGCGTGGAAAGAGGCACCGTGGGAAGCAATGGAGTAATCCCAGCGCCATTGAGCGTGACGAATCAGAGTCAGAGCTGTCTGCATCTCTTCTTCTTGAGCGCCGGCATCCCACGCCGCTTTAGCTTCAATGTGGGCGCGAACAATGGCATCTTCCGCCTTGAGTTTGATCTCTTCAACCTGCTCCTGACGGGCATAGGTTACGTCCAACAGGTATTGCTCATCCTGAGAGTGGCAAGACTTACAGGTAGCCTGCATATCACGCAGAGGGCTGACGACGCGGTGATCGGTAAAGGTAATACCTTTGTCGCTGCGCTTAGGCATATGGCAGTCGACACAGGCAACATTGTTACGACCATGAACGCCTTTCTGCCAGATTTCCCAGCCCGGGTGCTGTGCTTTCAGCATTGGCGCTTTAGAGAGTTTATGAGTCCAATCTTTGAAGTTGATCTCATCGTAGTACTTCTCAATGTTCTCGCCTTCAATACCTTTGGCCCAGGGAAATACAACCTCTTTAGTTTTGCCTGAGAAGTAGTATTCCGCGTGGCACTGGGCGCAGACTGCAGACTTTTTGTCCTGAGTAGACATCTTCGCCATATCTTTGCCCATGGATTTCAAACCATCTTCCATGAATGGGCGACCAGGCTTGAGAGGCATATCTTCTTTAGTTGTGTCATGACAGTCGATACAGCCGATCGGGTTGGCAATTTCTGGCCCTTTCGTTATCCATTTGCCGGTGAAGAACTCGTCGCGGGTCTGTTCGTTCAGTAGACGGGTGACGTCTGTACTCTTACAGGTCCAGCAGGCATTAGGCATTGGGCCATCAGTGGGCTCTTTAGGGGCACCAGTGCGCAAGGTGTTGTGCATATCGGTGATAGCGTACATATGCCCGCGAGGAGCGTTGTAATCTTTGGAGAAACCGTAACCAGCCCAGAGCACAACCAAGCGAGGATCTTTCTCAAGCATATCTTCCATCTTATTGCCAAGATGTTTGCTCTTGAAGTCCATCTCTTTAGTGCTTTCCCAAGATGCGTGCTGGCGTGGGAAGCCTTCTTTATAGGAGGCGTTCTTCGCGTCACCAATTTCTCCCGCACTGACTAAACCGCTTGCCAGTACTCCGGTAGTAAGGAGTGCGGCGAGCACTTCTGTGGCCAATGTCCGTATTCCAGGCATATTATTTCTCCCAATGTGAGATGTTTGTAGTGTTGAGGGTCACGGCTGTGTTTTTAGAAAGAGCTGTGGTAGAAAAACCTTTGCCGACAGGGTTGCTATTCGTGGGTTTGCGGCGTGAGAGTAAGGGCCGTATCAGCAGATTTGCCCAGCCGCCAATCACCATCAGCAAGGCTCCAATCCACAGCAGGCTGATAAAAGGAATGATCTTCAGTCGCACTGCCCAGGAACCATCATCAAATGGTTCTCCCAGAGCGATATAAATGTCCCGACTCAATCCAGGCTGGTTGCCAACTTCAGTCATGACTTGACCAAAGTACGGGTAGAGTCGTTTTTCCGGCCTGATTTCAGTGATTGCACGACTACTGTCGGAGACATCAAAGAAACCCAGATCAGAAAGATAATTGGGGCCAATCACCGGTGTTGTGCCAGTGAAGCGAAACTGAAGATCACCCAACTGTGCCCTCTGGTAGGGCGCCATGCGCAGATCCATGGATTCAAGGCCCAGATCAGATAATGTTGAACCTGCAATTGCGACAGCCAGTCCGATATGGGCCAGAGTGGCCGAGCGGAAACCGAAGAGGGTGAACTTTCTGACTTCATTGACCGTCACCAGGCTTGCAATAGATAGCGACGAAATGGATAGAAAGCTTGCTTCACCCAATACTCCTAAGCTGGCAGCGCAGCCCAGAGCCAGTGAGAGAGTCAGCAGGGCTGTAAGGGCTTTGAGATTCAGGGTTTTATCACACAGTGCCAGCAACAAAGCTGCTGCCAGGGTCATGGGCACAAAAAAGGTATTGAAGTAAGCTGCGCCAACCGAAATTTTTCCCAGGTTCAATACGTCCAGAACAATGGGATAAAGAGTTCCGAGAAGCACGGTGGCACAGGCCATCACAAAAATAATAATGCTGGCGATCAATCCAATGTCGGTACGGCTTAGTCTCTTTTGGCTAACTCTTTCCACAGGTGGTCGTAACACCTGTATCAGGAACCCGATACCAGTACTGAGCAGGGTAAATGCCAGAATGGTTGTTCCGAGTGCCGGGCTGCGGGTAAAGGAGTGGACAGAAGCCATAACCCCAGAGCGGACAATAAACATTCCAACCAGCATTAAGCCAAGGGATGTGATAGCCAGGGTTGTGATTGCATGTCCTGCTCTGATGCCTTTTCGGCTCAACAGATTGGCATGAAGTAGGGCGGTCAGAGTCAGCCATGGCATCAGGGAACCATTTTCTGTTGGATCCCAGAACCACCAGCCCCCCCAGCCCAACTCCATGTATGCCCACCAACAACCCAGAGCTATGCCCAAAGTTAACCAACCCCAAGTGCTCATTGTCATTTGATGAACAGAATGCAGCCATTTATCAATAGGTTGACGTAACCATAAAGCGGCCATGATCTGAGAACAGATGGCAATAATTCCACCGTAACCGATGTAAAGAATGGGGGGATGTAATGCCAGCCCAATATCCTGCAGCATTGGATTTAAGCCATTGCCGTCGGCAGGAATGGAACCTTCAATGGCAACAAAGGGCGAAGACAGCCACAGCAGGCAATGAAATCCGAGGCTGATGGCCGCTATAAAGGACAGGGATAAGCGACTTTTATCGTGATCCTGGCTTTTCCATAGAAACAGCAGCATCCAGCCAGCGACAATGGTTGTCCATAGCAGAAGAGAACCTTCATGGCCGCCCCATGTGCCTGTTACCCGGTAGAGCATGGGAACGCGAACACTGGTGTGATCAACAACATACTCAAGGGAAAAGTTCAGGGTCGCCATAGCTTGAATCAGCATGGCGAGAGCGCAGGCCAATGAGAGGAAATGTGTAACAGCCAGAGTATTCTGCCAGCGACTGATTTGTTGCTGGGGGTAATGCTTTTCAGTTATAGGTAATAAGGTTAAGAATAGGGCAGCAGTCGCTGAGAGTCCTAAGAGCCATAAGCCTGCATGTGCAATCATATCCCGTTACCAGCTCAGGGGTTAACCGGAGGAATGGATTTGGACATGCGGCTCGTATTAGGCAGCTTGTGCGCAATGCCCTGATGGCAGTCAATACAGGTCAGGTTTTCAGTCGCCATACGTTTGTGGTTGTTGCTTGCCCAGGTGTACTGAAGGTCAACATTTTCCTCCAGATTTATGTGGCAGCTGCGGCAGTTGGCAGAATCATTGGCGTGCATTTCAGACCATACTTTTGCGGCCATAGCCGGGCGGTGGGCATCATACTTTTCTGGAGTGTCGATAATGCCGGTCAGGTGTCCATAAATTTCACGAGAGGCTTCAATCTTTCTGATGATTTTTCCGGCGAAGTCATGGGGAATATGGCAGTCGGCGCACTCGGCTTTAATGCCAGAGCTGTTCTGGAAGTGGATAGTCTGCTGATATTCTGCATAGGCATTATCGTTTATCTCATGGCAACTGATGCAGAATTCCGTAGTACTGGTGGCAGACATCATGGTTGATGTCCCGCCCCACAATATCAGGGCGCCAATAGCCCCTATGGCGATTAGCCCTCCGGCGGAATACCGGGCAGAAGGTTTTGAGAAAAAGTCACGTAGTTTCTTGATAAGGCTCATGGCATTCCCCGGAAGCTGTCTGGCGTCCTATTGGCAAGTCTGTGTTGGTTCTTTGATTTCTAACTACAATTGTCCGTTGATTATGCAAACGGTTTTTTGATGGTTATCAAAACTTTGTAAGGATTGGCGGGGGAAAATACATAGGAAGCTTGTATTAATTCTTATTTTTATCTACTGGAAATGTCTGTGTCTCTTCATCTTGTTCTTTATGCGTCTCACGACGGGCAAACTGCACGCATTGCTAAAGCTATTTTCGACGATATGGAATCAGCCGGTTTGAATGTACAGCTGGAAAACCTGGATGCCCTGCCTTCTGAATTTTCTTTGTCAGGGTTTGACTCTGTTTTGGTTGGTGCGCCAATTCGCTACGGGTACCACTTGCCGGTGGCTTGTCAGTTTATTGATGACCATAAGGATATATTGAAGAGCATGAAAGGTGGTTTTTTCAGTATCAATCTCACTGCTAGAAAACCGGAAAAACAAGATCCTCTGACCAACCGGTACATGCAGAAGTTTTTGAAAAAGAGCCCTTGGCAACCGGAGTATCTTGGTGTTCTGGCAGGCTCACTTCTCTATAGCCGCTATGGCTGGTTTGACCGGTTTATGATTCAACTGATCATGAAGATTACTGGCGGCAACACTGATGCCTCAAAAGATATCGAGTACACATCCTGGGCAAGGGTGAAAACATTTGCCCAGGGGTATATCGACTATCTCAACAGCAGCTCCAGCAGTCACTAATTTCGTTTTTTGCGTTTGTTTTCCTGAGAACGGACTGGTTGGTGACTCAGGTCATCACGTTTCACATCCATAAATAAGGATGCCAGAAGAGTACAGCCATAGATTGCTGGCATAACAATAGTCAGGGTCAGTATTATGTGATCAGCAGTTAACGGATCCATGGTGACACCTTTATTTTGTTGACTGTTTTTTTACTATATAAACAGAAATGAGATCTGTCAGGGAAGGGGCGTTTAAAAAAATGAGATTTCTATCTCTGTTCGTCATACCGTTTCTGGTTGCTTCTGGAGTTGCCTTTGGGGAGGTGCCTGAGGGTTTTGAGCAAACTTTGATGCAGGGTAGTCTTTACCTTGGCAAAACGGCTCCTGGCCACAAAGTGTTCTATAAAGAGCAGCTTGTTATGCAGACGGCTGAAGGCGATTTTGTAATTGGCTTTGGTCGTGATGCGGAGCTGGAGCAGAGTTATATTGTTGAAACGCCCAACGGCCAACGAACAACCTATGTTTTACAGCTGGCCCCCAGAGATTACAAAATTCAGCATATAGAAGGGGTTGCCGGGAAATATGTCACTCCACCAGAAAGCAGACTACTTCGCATAAAAAATGACAATAGGCAGATAGCTGAAGCCCGCGCCAACCGAACCCCCCGGAATGATTTCCTTGATGGGTTTCTACAACCAGTCGATGGGCCAATTACCGGTGTTTATGGCAGTCAGCGTTATTTCAATGGTAAGCCCCGCCGCCCTCACTATGGCCTGGATTATGCAGCTCCAGTGGGAACACCCGTTCTGTCACCGGCGGCGGGAAAGGTTGTTCTTGCCCATACGGATATGTATTTTTCAGGTGGCACGCTGATTGTTGATCATGGAATGGGTATTACCAGCAGCTTTCTGCATCTAAGTAAGCTACTGGTAAAGCGAGGTGATATTGTCCAGCAGGGGCAGCCTGTGGCTGAAGTTGGCGCGACAGGGCGAGTGACAGGAGCACATCTGGACTGGCGGATTAATTGGGGATCTGTTCGGCTTGATCCAGAATTGATTATGCGGGATTACCCTGTTGGTTCAGAGCCTGAATCCGAATCAGTGTTATCTCCGTAAAGATCTACTTATACGGTATCTTCTTCAGTAGTTGTAAGGAACAAGTTTATGGCCGGTGTAACAACAATGGTGACTTCTGAGCAGGCTTTGGCTGGCGCTGCAGAGCCTGTGGGAGTCACTGAACCCCATGTGGTATTTAATCGTTCCTTGCTGCCACCCTGGCCTGAGCATATGCAAGAAGTTGTTGTTGGGATGGGATGTTTCTGGGGAGCAGAGCGACTGTTCTGGCAACAGGACGGGATTCATCTGACCATGGTTGGTTATGCTGGTGGTTTTACCAAAAACCCAACTTACCCACAGGTGTGCTCTGGCGAAACCGGCCACAGCGAAGTGGTGAGAATTATTTTTGACCCAGCAGTACTTTCACTGGAAAAACTGCTTGCTCTGTTCTGGGAACAGCACGACCCAACAGAAGGTATGCAACAGGGTAATGATATTGGTACTCAGTACCGCTCTGCTATTTATACAACCACGGATGAACAATTGAACGTAGTAAAAGAGAGTCTGAAGGTTTTTCAACAAGAACTTTCAGAAAAAGGTCTGGGTGCGATTACTACGGAAATTGCACCACTGGAGATCTTTTACTATGCAGAAACCTATCATCAGCAATATCTGGCTAGAAACCCTGATGGCTACTGTGGCCTGAAGGGAACGGGTGTTGTCTGCCCTCTACCATAAGGTAACGACATCTTTTATCAGTAGGGTTGGAAGTCGCCCAGGGAGGTTATTGCCTGGGCGAGCGGGACATCAGGATCTTTTGCTTTCGGCCGGCCGGTGACGATTTTCAAAGCTGGTACTGATACATGTAGCTTCGTCTTATAATCCTGAACGTTGCTTTGAAACTGAAGGTGTTGGTGGGGTTTTTCACTGAAACCCTCAATTTTGTGCATATTGGCAGTACGGAGTACATCCCGCAGATTGTCTATTTCCAGCTCAAGACTTTTTCTTGCCCTTTATCAGCTTTCTGGCGGGAAAACGCCCCGGGTGAAGCTCAGAAACAAGATTCATAGAGGTTGGAGACATTTCTCCGGTTATCTGGCAAGCCAGAATTTCACCTGCCAGAGGGCAAGTTACCAGTCCGCGGGAGCCGTGCCCGGCATTTATATAAAGGCCTTCCAGCCAAAGCATGGGTTGTTCAATACGGGTTTTGGCATTTTTCTCAAGGGCGGCAAATCGCTGTTTGAATTTGGGCTCATCCATAACCGGACCCACAACAGGCAGGTAGTCGGGGGTAGTACAGCGGAATCCCGTTCGACCTTCAAGCTCCTCTGGATTCAGTTGATCAAACTCAAGCGCTTTAGCGACAGAAGGGGCAAAGCTCTTAATGGTATTAAGGTTTGCCTGGTGGTCGGCGCTGCGGCAGTTCTCATCCTTGTCATGAAAGTGGAATGTTGCTCCCAGTGTATGTTGGCCACTGGCTGCAGGAGCAATGTAACCCTCTTCACACAGCACAGTTTTTAGTTTTTGGCTGGATTCCGTAGCAGGAACAACAGTTATCTGTCCGCGGATACTTTTCAGTGGCAGGTGAGACGTTTGAGAAAGTTCATTTGCCTGATGACCACAGGCGATAATGACTACGGGACTATTAAGTTCTTCACCGTTTTCTAATAGAAGAATCCAATGATCGTCGGTGCGATCCAGAGTTTTTACTGAGCACTCCCCACGAAAGGTGATATTGCTGTGCTCCAGCAACGTTTTCACCACCGCTGGTGGACTAACCCAGCCGCCATCCTCAAACCACAAACCATCCTGAGGGATGTCTGTTCCTGCAATCTGAGAAAGATCCTTGGCAGTTTTACCGGTAAGAATGCTGTCGAAGTGACCGCAGCCAATGAGTTGCTGCTGTCGGGTCTCTTCTTTCTCGGAGTCTGGCAGCTGCACAATACCAACCGGATTATAAAGATTACCAGGCAGTTGAGTGAAGGTATTGATGCTGTGTCGATACCCTTGCAAAACCAGCTGTGTCAGAGGTGTGTCGTGGGCCGATAAGCGGGTGTACAGCATTCCTTGAGGGTTACCGGAAGCGCCACTTGCCGGAGATGGCTTCTTGTCCAGTACAGTGACATTCCAACCCCGGTCTGCCAGAGCTCTCGCGGTGGAGGCACCGGCAAGACCTGCGCCTATCACGATTGCCTGATTTTGGTTTCGTGGTGCGGGTGCAGGTTTTAGCCAGGGTTTGTTTTCCTGTTGCGTGGATGGAGGGATTGTCCCACGTATTATTTCCCGCTTTTTGCCAAAGCCCGGAACCCGGGTCATGGTCAAACCCGCATCAGCAATGCCGTGACGTACCATCTGGGCCACGGTAAATGTGGAGTAGCTGGCGTTGGGGGTAGATTTTGCCACCATGTTTTGAAACAGTTCCGGCTGCCACATATCTGGATTTTTTGAAGGAGCAAAACCATCAAGAAACCAGGCATTCACCTGCCCTTCAATGTTTGGCAGGGCATCGTGAATATCTGCGATAATTAAGGTCAGGTGAATACGGTTGTTGTGAAAATTACGACGATGAAAGCCAGACATATTGCCGGGATATTGTTGTAATAGTTGACCCGCATATTCACGCAACTCTGGCCAGAGCGCCAGAGCTTTTGTCAGGTCGTACCGGCTGAGTGGAAACTTTTCAACGGAAACAAAATGCAGGCGGGCTGTTTTCGGCGCGTGTTCCAAAAAACATTGCCATGTGCAAAGGAAGTTCAGACCTGTACCAAAGCCGGTTTCTGCGATGGTAAATACACCATCCTCCGGCAGTTTTGAAAAACGTTCAGGCAAATCGTTCTGCTCAATAAACACATAACGGCTCTCTTTCAGGCCGGATACGCGAGTAAAATAAACATCATTGAATTGGCTGGAGATCGGCTGTCCGTTTTCATCCCAGGATAGGGCGGCATTTTTAATGGGTGTGCGGGTGGTCATCAGGTGGCTTTTAACTCGGTCAAAATACTCTGGGCACAGGTTTGGCGTTTGATTGTATCAAAGAGCGTTGTCGCTTCCTGATGTCCTTTGGTCATCATTCGTAACCATTGCTTAATACGGTCTGCCAGATAGCGCTGTGGATTGACGATGCCATAAAGGTGAACTTCGTCATCGGTAATGGCGAGAGTCTGTTCAGCAAAGCTTTTCAGAATGGCTAAAGTGTTAGGCCAGTTGTCAATGGTGCTGTGATCTTGGCTCTTTTGAGATGCTTTAATCTCACACCCCAGTAATGGTCGGCTAACGGCGCCACGGCCGATCATCACATCTTCACAGCCACTGATGGTGCGACATTTGTGATAATCCTCAACAGTCCAGATTTCACCATTGGCTGTCAGTGGGGTGGAAAGCTGTTCCCGGATTTTTGCCAGTTTTTCCCAGTGAGCCGGTGGGCGATAACCTTCTTTGCGGGTACGGGCATGAATGGTCAAACCATTCGCGCCGGCTGCTTCAATGCCGGAGGCAATATCCATGGCCTGCTCCGAACTGTCGTATCCAAGACGCATTTTTGCAGTAACAGGGATATTGGCAGGAACTTGCTTACGAACAGCTTCCACCAATCGAAAAATGGTTTCTGGTTCCTTTAAAAGTGCTGCCCCGCCTTTATGGCGATTCACAGTCTTTGCCGGGCAGCCAAAGTTCAGATCGATGCCTCTTGCTCCAAGCTGAACCGCTTTGCAGGCGTTCTCGGCCATAAGGGTGACATGGTTACCCAGGAGCTGTGTGTGAACGGGAGTGCCGCCTAAGGTTTGACTGCCATGGCGCAATTCCGGACACAAGCGATAAAAAACGCTGGCTGGGTAAACGGTATCGGTAATACGGATAAATTCCGTTACGCACAAATCATAACCGCCGGTGCCGGTAATAAGCTGGCGGGTCAGATAGTCGGCAACGCCTTCCATCGGAGCAAGGGTGATTTTCACTGAATAAGCGGCAGTCAGGTTAAACGGCCGACAATCCTATGTTGGAATGAAAGAAAACGCCAGTCTGGCACTTGCTTCAACAGGCTCTAGTGAAAAGACTACCCTTAGGTGTTTCGATTACGGTAAAGCGTGATTTACGGAGTGGTGTTGCATCTGAAATTCATCATGTTTCTGCTGCTCGGTGCAGCTATGTCTCTGCGTGTGCAGGCTCGTACACTCGTTATAGGAAATAGTGCAGAGCCCCAGTCTCTCGACCCTCACCACACGGAATCTGTCGTCGACTTTCGTATTCAGCGTGATCTTTTTGAAGGACTTGTTGTTCACGATGATTCCGGTGGAATTATTCCAGGTCAGGCGGAATCCTGGGTAGTCTCAAATGATGCCAAAACCTACATCTTCAAAATTCGAAGCAATGCCCGGTGGTCAAACGGTGACCCGGTAACAGCCCAGGATTTTGTCTACAGCTGGCGACGATTGGCTTCTCCGAAGACAGCCTCTCCCTACGCTTGGTATTTGGAAGCTGCGATGGTTGTTCATGCCGCGGAAATTACTCGTGGTGAAATGACATCGGATAAGTTGGGAGTCAAGGCTGTGGACGACCAAACCCTACAAGTGGACCTAACCAGCCCTTTGCCTTATTTCATTAAGATGCTGACCATGATGAATATGGTGCCACTTCATAAAAGGACTGTAGAGCGATGGGGAAAGGACTGGACCCTTCCAGAGAATTTGATTGGAAACGGTGCTTATATTCTCAAACAATGGGTTGTGAATGAAAAGGTGGGCGTTGCTAAGAATCAGCTCTACTGGAACAAAGTAAGCACGCATATTGAGAATGTCGTATTCCTGCCTGTAACCGGTGTCGGCGAGCTGAATCGGTATAAAGCGGGTGAAATACATCTCACCCAAAGTGTGCCCGTTGAATATGTCGCTCAACTTAGGAAGGAAAGGTCGGATGAGTTTAAGAGTACATCCTCTTTTGGTACAGTATTTATTACTTTGAATACTCGTCATCCCAAAGTTCAGGACGTTCGTGTTCGGCGTGCGCTGTCGTATGCAATCAGTCGGGAAGCTCTGGCTGATAAAATTATTGCTCAAGGGAATCTGCCAGCTTATACCCTCACACCTCCAGTTATGCAGGGTTTCCAGTTGCCAACAATCGATTATAGAGAGCAACGACTACCAGAGCGCATAGAGCAGAGCGAAAGACTACTCAAACAAGCTGGTTATAGTGAATCTAACCCTTTACGTATTGAGCTTGTTTTTAGAGCAAGGGATAGCGCTAAAAAGATGGCAGTTGCTGTCAGTCAGATGTGGAAGAAAATTGGTGTGCAGACGCAACTGATCAGTGTCGAAACCGGTGACTATAGTGCTCGCAGGTGTTCAGGAGCCTTCCAGGCTCTGGTCAGTATCTGGCTTGCGGATTACAACGAAGCGAGCACTATGCTGAATATTCTGACATCCGGCCACAGCAGTAATCATGGCCATTATGTGTCAGGGATTTATGATCAGCTAATCATACGCAGTCGTTTAGAGCAAAATGAGGAAGCACGTAATCGGTTATATGGTAGCGCAGAGCAACAATTATCAGAGGATATGCCTATTATCCCTTTGTATCACAATACCCGGGTTGTTTTGGTTCATCCGAATTTGGGTGGCTATCCCCTGAATGATCCCCAAAGCACAGTGTACTCTAGAAACTTTTACTGGAAGAACGCCCTCTAGTCAAAAATAAGCACGATATAACAGAAGAATAAAGTTAGATGGACAAGCCCCTGAATAATGTTGCTCTTGGCTGATGAGAAGTTCACTAGTGAGATGAATAACGTCAGTAATAACAGCAGGGAATCAACATTATTCAGGCCGAGGATAATGGTTTCTCCGGTCATCAATCCAATCGCGAGCACCGCCGGAACAGTCATTCCTATCGTTGCCAGTGCGGAACCAAGACAGATGTTTATTGAGCGTTGGAGGTTGTTAGCCTGCGCTGCTCGAATGGCCGCCATACCTTCCGGAGATAAAACAATAATAGCTACGATCATACCACCTAGATTTGCCGGAGCTCCTAATTCTACAATTCCGTAGTTCACGACAACGGCTAACTTTTTGGAAAGAAAAACTATCGGGAGCATGTAGCAGACAAGCAATGCTGCATGGGCTGGAATAGGGAGGTGTTGAGAAAAACTATGCTTATGCTCACTCTCAATGTTGCCTATGAAGTAATCTTGGTGTCGAAGTGTTTGGATACCCAGGAAAGCCAAATAAAGAGCAACGTTGATAATGATCAAAAAAGTGATCTGCTCGCCTGAAAAAGTACCAGTGCTTGTCGATTCCGTGAAGTTGGGAAGAATCAGCCCAAGTACCGAGAGTGGAATAAGCACACATAGAAAACTATTGGCTCCTTGCAGGTTAAAATATTGTTCCACATGTCGAAATCCACCAAGTAGAAGAGATAACCCCACAAGCCCGTTCAGCACAATCATGAGTACCGAAAACATCATGTCGCGACCCAGAGTCGGGTTGTGAGCGCCCGTTAGCATGACTGCCGAGATCATTATGACTTCGATGCTGATAACAGAGAGTGTCAGAATCAAGGTGCCGAAAGGCTCACCTAACTTTTCAGCAAGACTGTCCGCATGTTTGACGACACCAAACGCTGACCACAACATCACGAAAAACAAAATAGGGGGCTTTCTCAGGTTGGCTGAAGAAAGTGAGGGGTTGAAACAGAAATAGCCTTCAGGCAAAGATTGATTTGAACGGATCAACTTTACTGAAGGATCAGTACATGTCTGCAACACCCTCACTCCGCCCTATGTTCTCATTTCTTGGCTGGGTAATCGACCATATAGATATCGACTGGGATAATTCCAGCGCAACGGTTTATCTGCGCAGAGATGGTCGTCTACAGCAACTGAAATGCAGTCAGTGCCACAACGCTATGGGGAAGATGAGGGAGGCAGAGCGAACTGTGCTGGACTTGCCGCTGGGCACCCTCAGTGTGCAGTTGCATTTCACTGTTTACCAAGGGCGCTGCTCACACTGCAAGCATTTTGAAACCATCACACCTCCTGGGCTGGCGCCCAAGGCACAGGCCACCGACCGCCTGAAACAGCATGTCAGCCACCTATGCCGATACATGCCATGCAATAAGGTGCCAGAGTTCATCCCTATCTCCCATCACACCGCGCGGCGCTGGGATAAAGAGGTGCTCATGAAGACTCTGCCTGCACCTGGTCTGGATAACATACGAGCACTACTGATTGACGAGAAGTCCATTGGCAAGGGGCACCACTATCTGACAGTTGTCCTGA
>NZ_CAMZOG010000083.1 GCF_947331445.1 Parendozoicomonas sp. Alg238-R29
CAACGGGTTTGAATATCCATTTATTCATAGAGCTTGACGCCACTGCAACTGGATGTTCGATTCTATCTTGATTGACGTTTTAAGTCCGACAGGCTGCTAGGGTCCTATACTTGGCTAACGTGAAAACTAAACACCATGTCGTGTGTCGTTTAAAACACTCGGCTTTCTCAGTTCGGGGTCTTAATGATGGAATCTGTGTCAGTCATCTCAGCCCGAATCGTGTCTCACGACGATGTTGCGGATGAAGCATTGAAAGCATTCTGCCTTTCACTGCTGGTTGGTGAAACTGTTGATGAGTATATTTCTTCCAGACAAATTCACTTTGCCTCACCACAGGTTGAGAACACGTTTCTCAGTCACATTCTTGCGCTCTCTGATTACGCGTTAAGTCGAGGGCTTTCCTTATAAAACCTGAAAGGCTACAGCGTTTGAAATACATGCCAGACAAGTGGTGTGGCAATGGCGGTGATGGCTCCTGTCAATGCAAGCCCCAGGCTGGAAAATGCACCAGTAACAGTATCACTTTCAAAGGCTCTTGCAGTTCCTACGGCATGTGACGTTAGCCCGAGTGTGAACCCACGCACTACCCGGCTACGAACATTCAGCAGATCTAATATTGGCAAAGCTACCACTGAGCCAATAATTCCAACAATGATCACTGTTCCGGCAGCGATAGCGGGAATTCCTCCCAAACTTTCTGTCACGACAATAGCTATAGGCGTGGTTACAGACTTGGCGGCTAAAGAGAGGAGAGTCTGTTCGCTTGCCCCACACGCCCATGCCAGTAAAAGGGCAATGGTCGGCGCAAATATCGCTCCTGTTACAAGGGTAATCAGTAACGGTTTTGCGTGAGAACGTATCAGGTGCAGCTGTTGATAAAGAGGAATCGCCAAGGCGACAGTTGCCGTACCCAGCAACAGGCTGAGAACTTGAGTGTCGCTGCGGTACTGTTCATAGCTGATGCCTGTAAGTTGGAGAAATGCTGTCACTATAAGCACGGCCACAACAACCGGGTGAAACAGAGGAAAGTGTTTGCAGGCTTTATAGATTTTTTGCCCAACTAAAAAACTGCCTGCTGTTAAGGTTATGGCAAAAAGCGGGCTACTGAATAATGTCATTAACTTCGGGGGAAGCTCAATCATCATGACCTTCCCTTTCTTCCCGGATAAGTTTATTCATTAGCAGTCCGGTAAAAACAATGGCTATAACTGTTCCAACGGAAGCCGCAACAGCTATGGGCAGAATCTGCCCCTGTATTTTTACAAGGTAATAACCAAAACCCGTTGCTGCTGGGATCAATAGCATTCCCAGGCTTGCGATCAGAGTATCGGCATAGGATTGAAGGTCGTCCGGAACTATCTTTACAACACACAAGGTGCCAAACAGCAGCAGCATACCTAGCACAGGTCCGGGCAGAGGTAACCCCAGCAAACTGCTGCCAGCCTCACCAAGCACCTGAAAGAACAGAAGAATAAACAGACCACGCATAATGAACTTATATCTGCCACAGAAAGAAGTCGCCCTATTGGGCGACGCTATGATGGCAGGTATCTACATCAGCGGTAAAGGTGATGTTTACGCAAGAGTTCCAGAAGCCCGAATAGAAAATAGATCATAAAGCACACCAGCGTCCATCCAGGGATAGTTAAACCAAGGAATACCCACTGCACTTCGGCACAGTCTCCGGTACCACTCAACATCACAGTTATCAGCTCCATGACAGGCAAAACATCCACAAGATAATCGAGGCTGGGCATGCAGGCTGGAGCCTGACCTGCAGGAAGACTCTGTAAATAGAGCTGGCGAATGGCAAGTCCGGCACCGATTACAGAAAGCATAAGAATGGCTGAGCCATATCTACGGCGACTTTTTCTCTGTGGGTTATGAATGGCTGCGATAAGCGCGGTTAATCCAATTGCAATAACCACAATTCGTTGTGACATGCAGAGAGGACAAGGTTCAAGCTCCATGATGTATTCAAAGAAGAATGCACCGCCAATCAAACCCGCAGAAACGAGACACGCTAGAAAATGGAGTGATCGTGATTCTGGAATAACCATGCTGTTGTTTAAATCCTTATCAGGGCATGGCCGCATGAAGGTGCGGCATGCACAGTTAGAATTCTTTTTGAAATACTTCCATATGATCTGCCAGTTTAAAAGCACTTCGTAGGGGAGGATGCCCTCCCCTGATTTGTTATCGATAAATAGAGCTTAATTAGCTACAGGATATGTCAGACTGAAATTTCTTCTGCAGAGAAATATTCCTGCAGGAAGGTTTCAAAATCCAATGTATCGGCTTCCTCTTTACTGGCCAGATCTTTATGGGATTGTTCAGCGATTTCAGTGAAATACGTTACCCTTTCCGAATGCAGGGGATTGTTCTGGAAAGACTCTGCATGCCGGGCAGACTGTTCCAGAGAATATTTCCGGAATGTCTTACCTTTTTGTAATTCTGCAAGGATCATAGCTGAAGGTGTCAGGCTGACATCACTGAGTTTGTTACTTTCCAGATTCAGGCTCTTGGAATAGGCATCAGTATTATTGGCCTGATCCAGAAGCCTGGCGACTGGCATCATCAGTTCAAACAGTTCCGTTGCCCATTCAACAAACTCTCTTGAACTATCGCCATCTTGAAACTGGAGACCCGGCTTACGACCTTCACGGACGCTAAGGGTAAAGTTGTTGGTGATATCGAGGCATTCCTGTTCAGAAATCTCCGGGCTATCCTGCAGAGCACAGAACAGCAGGAAGGTATCCATAAACAGGGACTGGTTAAGGTCAATGCCCAGAGGCATCAGTGGATTGATGTCCAGACTGCGTACTTCAATGTATTCAACCCCTCGTTCTTTCAGGGCAACAACCGGTTTTTCTCCCGTGCGAGTCACGCGCTTAGGACGAATTGTGCTGTAGTACTCATTCTCAATCTGCAGGAGATTGCTGCTTAGTTGACGGTATTCACCATTCGGACCTGTTCCGATGTTTTTGTAAGGTGCGTAAGGTGTATGAATAGCCTTCCAAAGACTGTTCACATAATTGTCCAGTGTGTTGTAGCAGACGGGCAGGCTTGACTGGGCATCACTGGTGTAACCCAGATCGCTCATGCGCAGAGAGGTTGCCCATGGGAGATACAACGTCTCTTCATCCAACTCGTCCAGCCCGTGACCATCGCCGCCATACAAAAAGCTTTTATCGAGAGCTGGAGATGCACCAAACAGATAAGACAGCAACCATGCGTAACGGCGGAAGTTGCGAATCATGGCAAAATAGCCAGTGGATTGATAATCCATGGCAGAAAGAGAATCTGCTTTATCTGCCTTTTGCATCAAAGACCAGAATTCTTCACTTAAGGAAAAGTTGTAATGGATGCCAGCAATGGTTTGCATGGCTTTGCCGTAGCGGTGTGCCAGGCCTAACCGGTAAACGTGTTTCATTTTTCCGGTATTAGACGTGCCGTAATAAGCCACGGGAATCTGGTCGTCACCTTCAAGAACGGGAGGCATGCTGGTGGTCCAGATGACTTCGCCTTCTGGCATATTATTCAGTGTTTCAGTATGCAGCTGACTGAGAAAATCCAGAGCATCTGCAGCGTCTCGATAAACCGGTGTAATAAACTCCAGCAGTGCTTCTGAATAATCGGTAGTGATGTAAGGGTGAGTCAGTGCGGAGCCAAGTTGCTCAGGGTGCGCCTTTTGCGACAGCTTCTGCTGTGGGGTAACCCGAAGGCCTTCTTTTTCAATGCCATGTTGAATCTGATTAAGACAGGCACGATTGTCTCCTTCTGAAAGGACTTGGAGACGTTCCGAAAATCTGGCTGACAAGATAAAACCTTTTGTGTGGTATTCGGCTGCATTCAAAATGACATGGTCTTTCCTGGGGGCGTTCTCAATAAAACATCGAACTCAGCGTTCACGAGAGTTTCTATGGGTATACCCAGAGGGCACTATAGGGCGCAGCGTTGTTGGAATGCTGGTTGCCTTTCAAAACGCTGCAACGTAGCCATAAAGACTCTCGGGTATGCCCTTCGGGTGACACTGAGTCGTATGTTTAATTGAGAACGCCCCCTGGCATTTTATGCAAGCCAAAACGTGGGCGCAGACAATCAGAGCACTATAACCTTGGCTTTGTTCAATCGCAAAGGCAGCATGCTGACGGAGTGCACTTTGATCAGGCGATGTGAGATATAAAACGGGAAAGACTTAGAAAAACCGATGCAGATTTGAAAAATTACTGGCGACCTTATCAGGTCACCAGTAATAGAGAACGCACGCAGGTAAGAGTTTACTTGCGAAGCTTCTTGGCGCTGGCAAACAAGTCTGCAAAGGTACCGCCTTCAGCAGGCTTCTTGCTCTGGCTCTGACCACCACGAGGCTTTTGGGCTGAGCGAGGAGCCTGGCGGCGATTGTCATTGCTACCACGGTTGTTATTCCGACGCTCACCACGGTTACGATTGTCAGCAGGCTTCTGATCACCCGGCTGCGCGTTGGCATCGTCAGACATGCGCATAGTTAGAGCAATACGACGACGCTCTATATCCACCTCCAGAACTTTAACCCGTACAACATCGCCAGCCTTTACAACTTCCCGTGGATCTTTCACGAACTTGTTGGAAAGAGCAGAGATATGAACCAGTCCGTCCTGGTGCACACCGATATCAACAAAGGCACCGAAGTTGGTTACGTTGCTGATCACACCTTCCAGTTCCATATTGGGCTTGAGGTCTTTGATATCTTCAACGCCTTCCTGGAACTTGGCAGTTTTAAATTCGGGGCGTGGATCACGGCCGGGCTTGTCCAGTTCCTTGATGATGTCGGTTACTGTTGGCAGACCAAACTTTTCATCGGTGAACTCAGTCGCTTTTACGCCCTTCAGGAACAGGGAATCACCGATCAGACCACGAACATCACGCTCAAAGCGTGCGGCGATGTTCTGAACAACCGGGTAAGCTTCCGGGTGAACCGTTGAGCGATCCAGTGGGTTGTCACCATTCATAACCCGCAGGAAGCCGGCACACTGTTCAAACGTTTTCTCGCCGAGGCGGGTTACCTTCTTGAGCATGTCCCGATTTGGGAAGGCGCCGTTCTCATCACGGAAGGTAACGATGTTCTGAGCAATGGTCTGGTTCAAACCGGAAACACGAGTCAGCAGAGCGCTGGATGCAGTGTTTACATCAACACCAACGGCATTCACACAGTCTTCAACAACTGTTTCCAGGCTGCGAGCCAGGTGAGTCTGACTCACATCGTGCTGGTACTGACCGACCCCGATAGCCTTTGGATCAATCTTCACCAGCTCGGCCAGAGGGTCCTGCAGACGACGGGCGATAGATGCCGCACCACGGAAGGATACATCCAGATCCGGGAATTCCTTGGCTGCCAGCTCAGAGGCTGAGTACACCGATGCACCGGCTTCGCTAACCACAACCTTGGACAGGTTCAGTTTTGGGAACTGTTTGATCAGCTCGGCTGCAAAACGATCAGTTTCGCGAGAGGCTGTACCGTTGCCGATGGCGATCAGTTCAACACCGTGCTTCAGAACCATCTTGGCAATAGTGCCAAGGGATTCTGTCCACTTGTTGTGAGGAACGTGGGGGAATATGGTGTTGTGATCAACCAGCTTGCCGGTACCATCAATAACCGCAACTTTTACACCGGTACGCAGGCCTGGGTCCAGACCGATGGTAGCACGAGGACCTGCTGGTGCTGCCAACAGCAGATCGCTGAGGTTCTTGGAGAATACCTTGATGGCTTCTTCTTCCGCAGCTTCGCGGATACGACCCATCAGTTCGGTTTCCAGGTGAGGCAGCAGCTTCACTCGCCAGGTCCAGCGAACAGTGTCACGCAGGAACTTGTCTGCGGCACGGCCCTGATCTTCCAGATTCCAGTGCTCGGCAATCGACAGCTCGCAAGGGTGAGTGACTGTGCGGTCTTCTGCACCTTCAATCACGATGGATGCCTGCAACAGACCGGAGTTGCGACCACGGAAGATAGCCAGTGCCCGGTGGGACGGAACAGACTTCAGTGGTTCGTCGTGTTCGAAGTAATCCTGGAATTTGGCTGCTTCTTTCTCTTTGCCAGCCACAACGCGGCTGGACATGCGGCCTTCTTCCCATAGGAAGTCTCGCAGACGTCCGAGCAGATCAGCATCTTCGCTGAAGCGTTCCATCAAAATGTACTTGGCACCATCGAGAGCCGCTTTGGTATCCTCGATGCCGTTCTCAGTATTGATGAACTTGGCAGCTTCGGTTTCCGGGTCAAGGGTCGGATCTGCCAGCAAAGCTTCAGCCAGAGGTTCCAGGCCGGCTTCAATGGCAATTTGGCCTTTGGTACGACGCTTAGGTTTGTAAGGGAGGTAAAGATCTTCGAGGCGAGTCTTGGTGTCTGCCCCTTTAATGGCTTTCTCCAGCTCAGGAGTCAGCTTTTCTTGTTCTTCAATGCTTTTGAGGATAGCGCTGCGGCGCTCTTCCATTTCCCGGATATAACGCAGGCGCTCTTCCAGGTTGCGGAGCTGGGTATCATCCAGACCGTTGGTTACCTCTTTTCGGTAACGTGCAATAAAAGGAACTGTGGCGCCTTCGTCGAGCAGTTGAACTGTCGCGGCAACCTGCTGTTCCCTGACGTTTAGCTCCGAAGCAATGCGCTGAAAGATGCTCTCCATCAAGTGTTCTCTATGCGTCTTTTTAGGCAAAGACAGGGATTATACCGATGAGGGCGTGAGTTCCCAGTGTTGGCTGTGCTTTCTGCTTTGTTTCAGTGATTTATCCGGGGTGATTTCAGCGTTCCGTGGTTAAAGGTTAAAGGTTAAAGATCTTGCCGGGTGCGTTGGATCAGTCCGTTCTGAGGTATGTGACCAGCCCATCAGGTTGAACCCGCCAGCTGATCATGGTGTTGTTGTGGTAGCGCAGGGACTGTTTGCCTCGTATGGCTATTAGCTCCTTCACAGAAGGTTGAACGTAGCCTGTGTCGTCTGTAGCCCGGCTGGTTAATATTCTTTCTGTGCCATCCCAGTTCCATAACAGGCCGAAGCGAACGGAGGATTTGTTTAAGATGGGAGGTTGGATGTCGGCACTGTGCCAGCTTTTTCCGCCATCATCACTCACCTCGACAGACTTTACTTTTCCCCTGCCACTCCAGGCCACTCCTCGTATTTCATGCCAGCCTTTTTCCAGTTGCATTGGGTAGGTTGGTCTGGTGATTATGGATTTTGCGTCCATAACGAAACTGAACTGACGTACGGTACCGTTTCTTAATGGGTCGGAGTATTTGGATGTTTCTTCCCGAGTCATAAATGGCTGGTCAGAGACTTCTATTCGGCGCAACCATTTCACATTCATATTCCCTTCACAGCCGGGCACAATCAGTCTGAGTGGATACCCTTGGGCTGGGCGAACCGCTTCACCATTCTGGGCATAGGCAACAATAACATTATCTAATGCCTGCTCGACTGGGATGCTGCGGGTGAGCAGGCAGGCGTCGGCACCTTCTGCCAGTAACCATGATGCTCTGGGTTTCAGCCCCGTTTCCCGTAACAGACTGCCTAATGCTACCCCACACCATTCACTCTGGCTGAACAAACCGCAGAGTTTTTGGGGGGATGTCTTCTCTCCAACTTCGAAAGAGTGTTCACCGTTACCAGCACACTCCAAAAAGTAAGTTCGGCATGTTTGCGGCATGCGGTACAGGTCTGCCATGGAGAATGTTAACGGGCGTTCTACCATGCCGTGAATCAAGAGCTGGTGGGTGTCGGGGTTGATGTCTGGAATACCGGCATGGTGACGTTCGTAGTGCAATGCAGACGGAGTAATTGTGCCGCTGAGTGCCTGCTGTGGTGTTTCGGACTCCTGCATCACAATGCCTGTGGCATCACGGACCGCTGTTTCATGGCGTGAGCGTTTTCCGTATGGACTTGCCCATGGCCCCAACTCACGGATGTCAGCTGTGGTGTTCTGACCTGCCAGAATGACACCTGAGCTGAGTGCAGATAATTGAAGGAATCGGCGGCGAGAGAATGCAGACGGCTGCGGCATGATTGACTCCTAACGAACAGATGACGTCTGCAGACGGTTATCCGGTACAAAGCGATGTTGTGCAGGCATGACTATTTTGGGCAGTTTGTCTGCATCAAGGCATGCGTTTTCAGGCAACAAGTCATTCAGGTGCAAGAGGTAGGCGCAAAGAGAGTATGTTTGTGCGTCCGACAGAGTGCCTGGAGTAAGAAATGGCATAGCTCTGCGAATGTAATCGAACAGGGTGGTCGGCCAAGGCCAATAGTTACCAATCGTTTTCTTATGGCCAGCTTCTGTAGCAAAGGGGAAGCTGCCTTCCGGCAGGCGACCGACCAGGACGTCATAAACACCGCCTTTCCCTTCTTCTCCGTGGCAGGCTGCGCACTGTTTGGCATAAAGTCTTTTCCCCTCCGAAACACATCCCTGGCCAGGAGGTAAACCTCTTCCGTCTGGTTGAATCGCGGTGTTCCATCGGTGAATGAGATCTTGGCTGGCAGGTTTTCCAACGTCGAGGGGAGCCATGTCCCGTGGTTGAGCAATAAGTTGAACGGATAGACACATCAACAAGACAGTAACAGGCGCTTTCATTCTTTCTGTTAGCCTGAATCCGGGAAACCATAGAGAATAGATAAACGGAACACTTTTGAAAGTGTTGCTACTTTTTTGTCATGAATATTTCTGTTGCCAGCCAGGCAGACAAGGCCGGGATTATAAAAACACTGGTTGCCGCCTACTATGGGGACCCCATAATCAGGTGGATGTACCCTGATTATTCGGTGTATCTGAAAGCATTTGCCCAGTATTTAGAATATATCCTGCCTCTTCCGCTGAAGAATGGCCTTGTCTACGTGGCGGGAGAAGAAGGGATAGATGGCGTTGCTCTTTGGAGTTCATCTGGTGGAAAGGGGCAACAACAGGATGTCATACAAAAGCTATACAAGAGGTATCTGTTACCAGACATCAATATCAGCCTGCAGGCCATCTCCCGGCGAGTTAGAGAGAACTGTTCCAGATATGGCCAGTTTTGGTATCTGCAGCTGTTTGCCGTCCACCCTGAGCAGCAGGGGAAAGGCCTCGGTAAAACTATGCTGCGGCAAAGTATTCACAGGATACAGAGCAACCAGCAGTGGCCAGTGTTGTTGTACACCAACTGGGATCGAACAGTGTCTTTGTACGAACAGGTTGGCTTTAGAATCATCGATCAATTTCAGGCAGGCAGCTCCCCACAGAGCTATGTCATGATGTACGAATAGATAATATGAGCCGGAACGCCCCTAGTTTGCGGAGGAGGGGCTGTGCTTTTTGGACATTCTCACGGCCTTTTGGAGAACTGGAATCCTGGATGGTTGTACTTGCTGCCCTTCCCTCTTTTTGGGAGGATTGAGTTTCTCGGTCAGCTGTTCCAGCTTTTTCAGCTTTTCCATGAGTGCGAGATTTTCCGCTTGCACTTCACTTAATTGTTTTTCGTACCCATCACTGTCTGTTTGTACTTCTGCTTGTGCCATTGTTCTTTCGTCTGTTTGTACTGATGCATCCTGTTTTTCCTTCAAGGCAGCTAACTGGCTCTTCAGATCTTGAATCTGTTGTGTCAGGGTTTCTTTTTGTTTGCGGGCTTCTTTCTCCCACCCTTGTTTCGTGGAAAGATAGTGGGGATGGTCTGAGATATCTTGTGTCTTTAAAGCTGTCAGTTTCTTCTGCAACGCTCGAAGCTCTCTTTTCGCTTCACTGGAGGTATTCAAATAGTACATATAGTTGGTAAGGTGATTTCTTACGCGATAAGCTTTTGCCGTAATTAAGTCTAAATCCTTAGCTGTACGGCTATAGCAACTTTTGACATCAATATGGCGTAACAGGTGCTGTAATACACTTAATGAAACGACTAATGTTGTTACGGTCAACCCAAGCTGTGGCATAAAAACCAGAGGAGCTGCATTCAAGAACGAAAATTCGAACATGCTGGATAGAGAGAATAATGAATATTCCCTGCTCAGCTTTTCATACGTCTTTGTTTGTTCCCCCAACTGTTCTGCTACGCTGTCCGCATTTGCGCTACATGCCGAAAGGTTTATGGTACGATCAAACCATATTGAGTTAACTTCTGCAGTTCCTTTTCATTCTGTTTTACCACTTCATTGCAGGAATTACAGATGCTCCTGTTGCGCAAATAGGGGACGATAACGGGCAGAATAACAGCGAAGCCCAAAGCGGTTGTGTGTGCTACCTGGGAAGATATCCCTGTGATAGATGCCAGTTGTGTTTGAAATATTCCAATAGCTTTAACACAACGTTCTCCGAAAGTAGCTGTGTATGCATAGGCTGCTGCACATAGGCCAAGAGGATCCTTCAGGTGCGGATAAGCACTCCGAGCGGCTTGAGGAAGAACATGCATTCTCAGACCTCCATGTCTTGGGATCTACAGGGGGCTATCGATCCTCTCACGACCGATAGCAGCTAACCTCTATTGATTATCCAGATTGTGAAAAGTTCCCTCCGTGATCACAAAAAGGCCAGAGTCTGGTGTTAATGGTGGGTCTGGCCGGTTCCCAACAACTGGTGGATATCGGCTTCTGTAAAGGTGTAGCGGGTGTTGCAGAACTGGCAATCCATATCGATCTGGCCCTGTTCTTCCAGAATCTCTTGGATATCTGCAGGGTCTACAGTAATCAGTGCGCTGCCAGTGCGTTCACGGGAACAGTTACAGTGATACTTAATGGTTTCGCCATCAAACAGACGGATGTCTTCTTCGTGGTACAGGCGGTGCAGAACTTCCTCAGTTGAAAGCTCAAGCATTTCTTCATCTTTCAGGGTTTCGGCTAGAACAGTGAAATGTTCCCAGTGCTCTGTGCGTGCAGCCAGATCTTTATCTTTCTGATGGGGGAGTGCCTGAAGCAGAAAACCTGCGGCTTTTTCTCCATCACAGGCCAGCCACAGTTTGGTTGGCAACTGTTCAGATTGCTGGAAATAGCTACTGAGGCAGCCTGCCAGATTCTCACCCTCCAGAGGAATAACGCCCTGATAGCGCTTGCCCTTTTCGGGGTCAACTGTGATAACCAGCTGACCATTTTCCAGCAGAGAATGAAGACCTGTATCCGAAGGAGAAAGCTGCTCATCGCTCCAGCGAGCCACACCACGGAAGGATCGCTTGTCTGTGCATTCAATCATTAACAGGGAAACCGGACCGCTGGAACGGGCTTGAAGGGTCATTTTTCCTTCAAACTTCAGAGTTGTACTCAGCAAAACTGCCGCTGTGGCCAGTTCGCCCAGAAGAACACGGATCATCTCTGGATAAGCGTGGGGAGCAAAGGCTTCCTGCAGGCTTTGGTCAAGCTGCACCCGCTCACCACGAATGTCGGTATTCTCAAATAGGAAGCGCTGGGCAGAATCTGTTTGCATCATAATAAAACGGCAGTGCCTGTTATAAAAAACGATAATCCGGGTATTATACCGCTTCGGTCTGCAATTCCAGCCACCATTTTCCTGCAGGATTGACCGTAATAATCATAAAAATAATAGCGAAGACCGGTCTGGACGAGCTGAGGGAGTGTGCCATGTTTAAAGTGTTGCGGTCAGGAGTGATGCAAACGCATCAATTACTTCTAGTGGGATTTTTAACCATTTTGCTTACCGGCTGTCAGAATGCTCAGGACAGCTTGTACAACACTGCTATCGATTTTGAGCGCTCCAGAGCCGGACTTGAGTTGGTACAAAGCAGTGCCGGAGATATCGATTTCTCCATGCTTCAGGGGGGAAATGCTGAGGGCGAAACCATTCTGATGATTCATGGTTTTGGCGCAGATAAAGACAATTGGGTGCGTTTGGCTGGTGAACTTGGGGATACCTACCGGATTGTTGCTGTAGATCTTGCCGGACACGGAGAAAGCAGCCAGACCAAAAGTAACAAAGGCGCAGAGCTGGATTTTCTGGTCACTTCTCAAGCGGATCGTCTGAATACCCTTCTTGACACTCTGGACATCGACAAAGTCCACTACATGGGTAACTCCATGGGTGGAGCTATTGGTCTGGCTTTTGCCGTGGCTCACCCAGAGAGACTGAAATCACTGACCTTACTTGATAATGCCGGCATTGATTCGCCTAAAAAGAGTGAATATTTCCAGCTTCTGGATAAAGGCGAAAATCCGTTAATTGCCCGTGAGCCTGGGGATTATGCCGTGCTAATAGATTTTGTGATGAGTGAAAAGCCATTTATACCTTGGCCAATCACTGCAGTTATGGAGCGTAAAGCCATTGCCCGTAAAGAGATGAACGATAAAGTGTTTGCGGATTTGATGGCCTCTCAGGAGCAGATGGGATCCTCCGACTATGTGAATAAGATGCTGGCTTCAATCGAGACACCATCTCTGGTGATCTGGGGCGAAGAAGACCGGGTGTTGGATGTGTCCAGTATTGAAGTGATGGAAAAATACATGCCTAATCTTGAGTCCGTTATCCTGCCGGGCATTGGTCATGTGCCCATGGTAGAAGCTCCAGATCAGGTTGGTGATGCCTTCCGTAAGTTTACCAGTCGCCTATAACTCCTTTCTCTGAACTACACTGGGCTGCTTTTCTTTAGGGGGAGTAGCCCATGCTGTCAGCACTGGCATTTTATATCTGGAGTCATGTTCAGCTGATACCCGCTGAGGTGGCACACATGACATATTCTGCCGGACAAACTGCCGCAGCCTACTTCTACGGCTTTCATAGCCGCGAAATAACCGTTGATGGCTGCACGACCCGTTATCTGGAAAAAGGTCAGGGGCCAACGCTGGTATTGCTTCACGGAGCTGGGGTCAGCAAGGAAACATGGCTGTTGATGGTTCCGTATCTTTTTCAGGATTACCATCTACTCATCCCCGATCTTCCAGGTCATGGGCAAAGCTGTCGTGATCTTGAACGGGACTTTACAGTTGAAGGTAACAGTCGCTGGCTAAAGTCTTATTTGGATAGTCTGAATATCGGGCGGGTTCATTTAGCAGCTCACTCAGTAGGTGCCTCCAGTGTTGGTTGGTTTATAAAAGAAAACTCTGAGCGTGTAGAGAGCGTAACATTTATTGCGCCTGCTGGAGTTGAGCCAGTGCCAGCGAAAATAAGTCATCTAACACTGTTTATGCAGGAGCTGGTTCAAACTGGCCGTAACCGTCTGAATATTGAGAATGCGAGCGACTTTGAACGGGTTGCTCGAATGACCGTTCACAACCTGCCATGGGCTTTATGGGGCAGCTATCGGTTTCTGGCATGGGAGCATATGCGCAATGCTGACCAGCTGGATAAAGTAATTAACGGGATTTTGAAAACACGTGATGACATTCAATCAGGTAGGAAAAGCCTGGAAGAGTTGGTCACTAATGTAGATATGCCTGCTCAGGTCATTTGGGGGGAAATGGATAAAATCATGCATGTTGCCGGCGCTGATATTATTGCGGGCATGCGCCCGGATATCAAAGTTCACCGGTTAGCTGATGTTGGTCATGGCCCGATGGTTGAAGCTCCACAGAAAACTGCGGAGCTTATTGAAACATTGGTTCGTAGTGTGGAATCTGAAAGTTATAACAATGTTTCCACATACTGAAGAAGCCAGAGTGCTCCCATTCCAAATGCAAATGTCGCCATTACATTTTTGCTTTTCCAGGCAATAGTAATGGCGATAAGAGCCGCAATGATGCGGGGGTTAAACAGAGGGTTTTCTGTTTCCAATCCTGGAGCAATAACACCTGGCACAATTAAAGCTGCCAGCACTGCCGGAGGAACAAAACGCAGAATACGAATCCATTCCTCTGGGAGAGCTTTACGGCCAGATAACCAGAAAAATGAATAACGTGCCAGAAAGGTTCCCAAGCTACCCGCAAGGATAACAAACCACAGAGTCGGTAAGCTCACTGGAAGCGCTCCTTTGCGTCGTTGTCTGATTTTACTGGCAGGTTTGACGACAACTTCTTCTCAGTTAAATAACCACAGGCGATACCCACAACCGAGGCAATAACGAGCCCCAGGTTGAATGGCAAACCGTGTAGCGCCAAGGCAAGTGAACCACCCACAAGGGCAGCAATAATCGCTGGGAAATCCTTGAGCCCCGGAATCATGATTGCGATAAAGCAAAGCCAGACACCGAAGTCGAGAGACCATGACGTCGGAATGATCGAGCCAAATGCAATGCCCACCCCAGTAGCCATCTGCCATATCAACCACATAATCACCGAACTGCCGAGATAAAACATGGCTCGGTTTTCATAGGGCACCTGGTTCTGATCAAACATGCCTGCGCAGATGGCGAATGACTGGTCAGTCATCACGTAGGCCTGCAAGGCTTTGGGGATTGAGCTGGGTGGAAGCTTGGACGACATTGACGCGCTGTACATCACAAAGCGCAGATTAATAATCCAGATGGTAAGAATAATCACCAGTGGTTCAGCATGGCTGGTGATTAACTGCGCTGCGGCAATCTGTGATGCGCCAGCAAATACAAAAACAGAATACAGCTGTGCGGTAAGTGGGCTCATACCAGCATCAAGTGCAGCCATACCGGAGATCATGGCAAAAGGAATAATTCCGGGGGTGACCGGTAACATGGCCAGCATACCGGATAGAAAAGCGGAACGGTTTTGGGAAGTTGTCACAGATATCCTGAGGAAAATGGGGCAATATGTTCCGGCAGAATAACAGGAGAGCAGACTGGTAGTCTCCGTCCAGTCTGCTTCTTTGCTACTTATAGATATTCGGGTGATTAACGATCACCACTGAACCCCTTTCAGTAAACTCATCAACAAACGCTGCTCAGGCGGAAGCGTGCGTTCTCCTGAACCTTCTGTCTGTTCAGTCGTCTCTCGGTTATTACCCAAAGCTGCCTTGGATTCTCCAAACATGTTGTAGCTGGCACTCATCATCAGTTCACTGAGGCGCGGCATGGCGCCGAAGTAGTTAATGTCCATGCAGCGTTCATAGTCGTGCATGCAGTTATAGTCGTGCATGCGGTTATAGCTATTATTGATCGCTCATCCAAATAGTCTGACTTGATGTATATCAGTAAAAAGGGTCAGTGTTTGGCAAAGTTGCTGTGTTACTCATCCTTTTCCAAGTGTGTATCTGGCATGTAGAAACAAAAGAAAAATATACACACCACAGAGTATGATGAACCTGGAGTGCTTGCCAAAACGTTGGTGTAACGGAGCCCCGTTGTTCTGGAAATATTTGGCCAGGTGGCTCGTGCCCTAAGAATAGCTTCACTTCAGTCTTCAAAATTCTGCTGGCGAAAACGCTCTATATCCCTGCGTTGTTTTTTATCCGGGCGATGCTCAGATATTGGATAGGAACCACGTAAAGCCTTGCGGTTAGCGGCGGCTTCTTCACGCTTGGTTATGCTTTCCTGGGTTTCTTCGTATAACAGTTGGGCTTCAGGAGCACCGCGGCGGGTGTCGGAAAGGGCTTTGATGAAAATAACCTTTTCATCAAAGCCCTGACGCAGAATGATGGTATCGCCAACGCGGGCATCTTTACTGGGTTTGGCACGCTGCCCATTCACATGAACTTTGCCGCCTTCAATGGCATCGCGGGATGCAGAGCGCGTTTTATAGAAGCGGGCTGCCCACAGCCATTTATCCAGACGAACTTTGTCCTGCCCCTGCCCCTTGGTTTCCGGTTTCTGGTTTCGTTTACTCATTAATAGCTATTTACTCGATAGGAAGAAGGTCACAGAAGTTATCTATAGCCTGAAATTCCCCGGTTTCGACTTTGGGAAGTGTCATATCCGGTTGTGAAATGGCAAGCAGATGTTTGATCCCATAGGTGCGGGCAGAACGCAGAACTTCAAGGCTGTCATCAATAAACAGGGTGCGGGTGGGATCAAAGTCGAGATTTTGGGAAAGATTCTGCCAAAACGCCTGTTCTTCTTTGGGGTGGCCAAAATCGTGGGAGGAGTAGAGTTCATCAAAATACTGGGCAAACGGTATGAAATCCATCTTCAGATTCAAACCGTCTCGATTGGTATTGGTCGCGAGAATGATCTTTTTATCAGAAGCGTGAAGGTGTTTAAGCAGTTGCTCTGCATGAGGGCGGAACTGGATTTTATGGGTGATGTCCTTTTTCATCCCGAGGATGTTCATTCCCAATTCTTTGCTCCAGTAATCGAAACAATACCATTCCAGAGTACCGGCAACCTCTTCCAGTTTGGGCCCTATAATACTCCAGACAGTTGCTCTGCTGAGGCCCTCTTTATCGGCGTAACGCTCAGGTACCAATTGTTTCCAAAAATAGGAATCAAAGTGCAAATCAAGAAGGGTTCCGTCCATATCGAACAGAACAGTATCGATCTCTTTCCAGCTAATCATATTGGTGAACCGATGAAGCGTTTCACCCGATCATACCTTTAATCTGGTTACAAAAAGAGAGGATTACGTAAAGAATAGTTTTATTGAGCAAGCGCCTTTTTGATTCGATCGTAGTGCTGTGAATCTGGGTACCACTGCTCAAGAACCTGCTCAGGTGTCAACCCATAGTCGTTAGTTGTTTCGAGGCTACCTTTGGCACCGTATTCAAACAGCAGAGTGAATATTTCATCGGGGGCTTCCCATTGCACTGCAATATGAAGTGGTGTGCTGCCTTTGCTGTAGTAAACCGGTAGAGACGGTGTTTTGGCGTTTATATTGTTGCTGGAGGTTGTCAGTGCTATTCGTAGCGCCTTGGCGTTCAAACTTTTGATTGCGGCTGTGATCAGGTCATTACCTGTTCTGTCTCTGCGTTTTGCCTGATAAATTGCCGCCGATCTCGGCAGGCTGCTCAGGATATGGCCGAGGGTTTCCGTCATGCCATTAAAAGTGAGGTAGTGCACCAGCGGGATGCCGTGAACATTAAAGTTAATCGCATCAAATGAACTGAGTTTCTCGTTGATCATTGCGTCTTTCAAGGCAGCATCCATCACCCCGATCATATAGGTTTCAACAGGTTGCCCTGGTGTTGTGGTGAGCACAGGTTTTGATTCGGGGACAAGAGCAACGGGAGATTTCAACTTTTCCAAAAAGTATTTCAGTCGTGCCTGCTCCTGCCAGGATTCATCGGTGTGTTCTTTCTGCAGGTAGGCCATCAGCTTGTCGCGCTGCTCTTTGTCGCGCAATCGTGCCCCATGCTCCCAGGCCAGTTCAAATCCATGCAAAGGCCAGCCGAAACGCATCATATTTCCGAAAGCATTGTCTTTATTTGCACCCTGCAGCCAGTTGGGGTTGGCGCCATTTTTTAGGGCGAATTCCACCATGTAGGGTAACTGGTTAGATATTGCCATTCTGAGCATGGTGGCATTGTCCTTGTCTCCCCGGTTGATATCTGCCCCTTTAGTCAGAGCCCAGGTTGCCAGTTTTTTGAAACCACTGAATGCTGAGAATGAAAGCAGGTGGCGGCCACGGTGTTCAGTTTGTCCGGAAATGGGGGCATTAAGAAGGCCCACTGCTCTGGGAATATCTCCGGCATCCATAAATTGCTGATACTGGGTTTGCCAGGCTTCAAGGATGACCTTTTCAATACGGGTATTGGCCTGATAAGTGGCGCTGTTCCTTAAGCCGGGAATAATCTGTTGATCTAAAGTGTTATCTTCTGCAAACCCGGTAGAAGCAGCGAATAACAGCGCTGTGAAAAAAGAACGGAGTATCTGTGAAATGTTCAAGCCTGTTTCCCGAAAAAGCATTTAGAGTGTATGTCGGCCGGGGCCAGCGCTTCCGTTAGGAGCCTGAAACAGTGCGGCGTATACTGACTTACTCAAGCAAGCAGTCCGGGTCAGAAAAACATGAAAAAACTGCCAGAAATTTATGATGTCCGGGAAGTGACCCGTAGTGCCCTATTTCGTGTTGAACAGCTGAAACTGCGCTTTTCCAATGGAGTAGAGCGAACTTATGAGCGGTTGGCCGGGTTTGGCGGTGGGCATCAGGCGGTGATGGTTGTTCCCCTGCTGGACAACAATCGTTTTGTGATGATTGAAGAATACGCGGCTGGTACTGAGGATTATCAGTTATCGCTGCCAAAAGGGCTGGTGGAAGCTGGAGAAGACCTGTTGGATGGAGCCAACCGGGAATTGAAGGAAGAAGCCGGTTATGGTGCTGAAAAGCTTGAGCACCTGACAGAATTTACCCTGTCGCCAAACTATATGACCCACCATATGCAGGTGGTGCTGGCGCAGAACCTTTATGAAGAACGCCTTGAAGGTGATGAGCCTGAACAGCTGGGTGTTCATATATTCTCATTTGATGAATTGCCGGAATTGGTCGCCCGGCCAGATTTTACTGAAGCCAGAGCCATGGCTGCGCTATACCTGACTCGGGATATTATTCAGGGTCGTAATCAGAATTAATCGGGGGTACCTGCATGACCATTGACCATGCTGCTCTTGTAGACAGCCTGAAAGAGCTTTGCCTGAAAGCTGGAGAGGCCATTCTTACGGTGTACTCTCAGGAAAGAATTGACGTCATCCAGAAGTCTGATGACTCGCCGGTAACTGAAGCGGATCGGCAGGCTCACCGGGTTATCACCGATGGGCTTGAGCAGCTTGGGCCTGGAATACCTGTGATCTCAGAGGAAGGTACCCTTCCAACTCTGGAAGAAAGACAAAAGTGGCAGCGTTACTGGCTTGTTGATCCCCTTGACGGTACCAAAGAGTTTATTGCCCGTACTGATGAATTCACCGTAAACATTGCCCTGATGGAAGAAGGGCGCCCTGTTATGGGTATTATTTATGCGCCTGTAGCTCGCGCATTTTATTACGGAGGAAGTGCGTTGCACGGCTCCTGGCGGCAAAAAGAAGGTAGCGAGGTTCTGCCGATTCAAACCCGCTCCTGTGCGCCGGAAGGGCTACTGAATGTGGCTATCAGTCGCCATCACGGCAGGGATCGGTTAAAAGACCTGATAGACCGTTTCGAACAGCGCTTTTCAGAGGTGCATCTGACCATTGCGGGTAGTTCACTGAAAACCTGCCTTGTGGCAGAAGGTTCTCTGGATATTTATCCCCGCAGAGGCCCTACCAGTGAGTGGGACACCGCGGCTGGGCAAGCCATTGTTGAAGGCGCTGGCGGCGTAGTTCTCAATGGTGAACTCAAGCCACTGCGTTATAACGATAAAGAAACCCTCCTCAACCCAGACTTTTATGTGCTGGGTGACCCAAGTGCCGAGTGGGAAGATTTGCTTCTCTGAGGTTCTAATTTCTAAAACCTGATTCTTGGTATGGCTGGAGCCATCCGCTGGCTCCGTCATAACTTCTATTGTGCTCCCTTTTGACCTGGTGATTGTTCAGGCCCACCTGAAGTGAAGATACTGGATACACTTCCAGAAGATCCGGCTGGTGGCGGAGATGACGGTGGAATTGGTGTCACCGGATCAGAAGTCATACCGGTTGCGGGTGAAGTGAACACGCTGGGATTATTTAATGGGCCAATAAAGCTAGAAAGTGATGAAAATACAGATGGTGAACTAGGTGATGGCGAAACTGGAGGCTCGGATGAGTCTGTAGAAACAATGGATGACGATGAATTTGAAGACACCCCGGGTGGACTTGCAACAACACTAGGTGGTGGCGAAACT
>NZ_CAMZOG010000084.1 GCF_947331445.1 Parendozoicomonas sp. Alg238-R29
GAGCGAAAATCTATATGTCTGCTCTGCAGGCATCGTTCAAGCAGCTACGATCATTCGTAGCTGCGTAACTTCAGTTATTAATTGATCGAGGTATACCAATCCCATCATCAGAAAGAGCGCTCCAGTGATTTCCTTAATACCCAGCCATCTCTACTTCGTTAAGCTACCGCGTAACCATCCACGCTGAACAAGAGCAGCAAGCTGCCTGGGACGCCTACGGCGCCCACAGCTAGGCGTTACATTCCTTAGAAGATATTGTTTCAAAATCTAGTCATGAATCAATCGTGAAGAGACTTCTCAAAATCTTGATAAAGTTTATTAACTGTATCAGGTGTTTTTGTTGCAAGCTGGTTCAGTTTTTGAGCACATTCTCGAATGTTATGTACGGCTAGCCCCATATTCTTCAAGCCGATTGCCTTCCTAAGCGTCTCAAGTAAAGCAGAATATTCTGTTATCGCAGCATCATACTTATTCCAATTATATAAAAAATCATACCATAGTTTCATTCTTCTCTCAAGCTCATTTACTGGTAGTAGTGATATTCCTATTCGGAAGGCCATAGGATAATTTGAACAAGAAGGATCGGGTTTTGATTCTACGAAACATGATTGACATTTAACATCAGAGGATTCAGCGTTTTTTTTAATTTCTTCAGCAGCTGTTTTCATATATGGGATAAAATGTCTTTTTACTGATGCCATAGCGTTATTAACTTCTTGCACTTTTTTCGTTAGTATTTCAATGTGATATATGTTGACATCAACATATTCCTCTTTTATTTGGCTCAAAGTTTCTAAATTTTTAACGAGATCTGCTGAACTAGCGTTAAATGCTTGCATAGACTCATCAAGTTTTTTTTTATCAATCTCAGAGATCCCAGCAAGCACAAATGATGATTGATGCAGGAATACAGCTAATACTATCACTTGAAAGAGTTTCATTTTACTTAGCCTTTCACCCTAAACTTGACGTATTATAGATTATTGTTATCAGCAATAATTTTTATTTTTACTATATTGATGAGAGCACACCCTATGCATATAGTTTTTCGAGACAAGCATAGGCTGTGTGCTCGGCGCGAAAAAATCCAAGCACCTTTTTCTTTTGCCGCAGCAGTGATTTCAACCCTGAACTCACCGCCTGAAGAAACTGCTTTTTTGTTTTCAGAGCCATGCGACCAATACGTCCTGCTTTCAGAACACTCCAAACGAGTTCAACAGGATTTAGCTCTGGCGAATATGGCGGCAGTAGTTGTATATCGAGAAGCCTCTCTTCTCTCTTGAGAAACTTCATCACTTTCTTGGCTTTGTGTGCCGAGTGACCGTCAGTCACAATCAAAACAGGATCGTCATGGGACTTCACAATCTGTTTTAGAAACTGGATGAAGACATCTGCGTTGAAACGGCCTTTGATCGTCATATAACGCATTTGGCCTTCCCCACTCACAGCTGCAATCAGGTTGATACCAAAACGTGCACTGGTTTTGGTGACAGTCGGCGTATACCCTTTTTTACTTCAGGTCGTGCCGCTGTTCAGGTGATAGCTTAGCGTTTTTGCTATGAGCAATGGGTCGTGTTCTCAAGGCTTCCATACCGCCTTCATTGTAGCGATTAATCCAACGATAAATGCAGGATCTATCTGTACTGTATTCGTCAGAAAGCGCTTTGACGGAGGTACCATCCAACCATTTTTGAATGGCTTCAGCTCGGATAGTTTCTCTTACTTCATGGGATACTTTACGGCCGTCGACTCTGCTCATGGATACCTCTTCAACTGAGGCGCTCATGATACATATCAGCTTGTTGCAAAGTGTTGGCTCATATAAATAAGCCGGTGTCTATTTTTACTGCTTCAGATCACAATCAACTATTAAATGTTTTTCTACAGCTTCGTTATGTTGCTATACACCAGCTCATACAAAAATTCTCATAATTGCTACTTTTCTTTTAAAACACTATGAATAAATAATGCAGAGTTGTGTCTCAAATCAGGAATAGAGTAGGCTTCATATGGTGGTTGCCCTAAGTAAAGTCTCATAAAGTTGAGAAGAATCAAAGTTGTTCGTGTATTTCCGTCCGGAAAAGGATGAGCAGAAAGAAACAATCGACTAAGATATATTATTCTTATTTCAATATCATCATGCTTTTCATCTTCTCTGATATTAGTCATCATAGAGTTAATATTAATTATTAACTTTTCAACAAACCCATTAATCGAATGGCTGTCTATACCATAGATTGAATATATTCCTTCAGAGAAATTTTGTGCGTTTAAAGATCTAGCTGTCAGTGTGCTTTGTTTTTTGTAGTCAATCTCTTCTGCTCTGATATAGAGCTCAGAATTTGACATTTTAAATATTTCTTTTGCTATACGATTAAATTCAAGAAGGCTTTCTTTGCTGGCGAAATTCACATCATAAAATACATTATCTGCTCTATATCCGTTATTTCCTTCATCAGGTACTCTAGAAAGATGAGCAATTTCTTTAATGAACTCAGCGTCAATTACGTTTGAAGTTTCTCCTGTAGCGAGTAATTGCAATCTTGACTTCATTTTATCAACCATATTCCTACAGCTTGAATGGCGCCAAGGTTCCCCTTTCCATGGATCATTAAGTACAATACCTTCTTCACCAGCATACGTTTGGCAAAAATATCTATGCAGATCGTTAGCAGGGATTTGGCCAATTTCATACAAGCCTTTGGCTGGAAAGGGCTGAAGGCCAAAGGCAGATAGCGATAGATTCGTTAATAACACTAGAATTAACAGATTGAAGCTATTTTTATACATAAAACCTCCATGTTTATTATGTATGCTTCCTATATGACTACCGAAATTCATTAAAGTTCAATATTTAAGCCTTGAGAAATAGGCACAGGTAAAAGTCTCTTAAGCTGGTCTCTATTTTCACTGCCTCAGATTATTGCGCTACAGATAGATTGCGCTACAGATAGACAGGAGCACTTAGCAAGGATCGTCTTGCCAATGTGTAGGTTAAAAATAGAGCAGCTGTTTGAGCTCTATGATTTTTGTGATGCCCCCTAAAGGTTATTCAGGATTTCCTGTTGTTGCTGAAGCCTTTGGTTCATCTGATCTCGGGTAATTTTGGCCTGTTCGATAAGCTCTGGATACTGGCTTAACAGCTCAAATGGATGGTTTATCTGGCCAAGGTCTGGCAACTGATTTTTTGTCTCCACTTTTCCCTGTTGCTCTACAGGTTTTTCTGGCAAAGGAGGCAGTGATGGAATTCCACGGGAATCAACAGTCATTACAGCGACAGGCTGGTTTCCCAGAGATGGAGCTTGATCGGAAAAATGCCAGTTACCTTCACTATCCTGCCAGCGAAAAACAGAGATTGGCTGCTTCCCTTCCAGCTCGTTTGGGCTTTGGGTGAATTGGTCTTCTGCGGATTCTAGGAACTGATTGAATTTGGACGTCAGGGTATAGGTATAGCCCTTAAAGTCTGGCACTTCGGGGACAAAGTCATCGGCAGTCAAAACAGGCTTGCCATTGGGGCCAGGAAGAATAAAAGGGACGGATAACATTGATCCAATAAAAGCAGTAAAAACGATACGGTTAACCAGGCGCTTTCCTTGCGACATAACTTCTCTACTTCTTAACAGTTGTGTTTATTACTCGCAAGCTTGCTCGACCAGCAAAGTGAAAGCAACACTTTTCCCACTGCTTCCGGTGTATGATAAAACCAAATTATTTTCGGTCGGCGAGGAATGCCGATCTGACCAGGATCCTACATGCGAATTCTGCACACATCCGACTGGCACCTTGGCCAGCACTTTATGGGCAAAACCCGGGAACAGGAACACAGGCTGTTTATTGACTGGCTGCTGAACACGGTTAAACAGAAACAGGTTGATGCGCTGGTGATTGCCGGGGATATTTTCGATACCGGTGTGCCTCCAAGTTATGCCCGCTCTCTCTATAACCAGTTTATTGTGGAGTTGCAGAAAGTCGGGAGTTGCCAGCTGGTGGTTTTGGGGGGTAACCATGACTCTGTTGCCACGCTGAATGAATCTCGCTCACTTCTGGCCTGTTTGAACACCACAGTGATTGGCGCTGCCAGCACTGATCCTGAAAGTCAGATTGTGGTTTTAAACCGCGCAAATGGAAAACCTGGGGCAGTGCTTTGCGGTATTCCTTATATTCGTCCGCGGGATGTTCTGGTCAGTCATGCCGGTGATTCTGGTGAAAGCAAACAGCAGGCACTGCTGGCAGCAATGACCGAACATTATCAGGCGGTTTATCAGCAGGCAGAAAAGAAGGCTAAGAAACTCGGCTTACCAATCATTGCGACCGGGCACCTTACCACGGTGGGTGGCAAACTTTCCGAATCGGTGCGGGAAATCTATATTGGAACCTTGTCAGCTTTTCCTGCGTCAGCTTTTCCGCCAGCAGATTATATTGCTCTTGGCCATCTGCACCGCGGGCAGACTGTTTCCAGTCATGATCATATCCGTTACTCCGGTTCCCCTATTCCATTGAGCTTTGATGAAAGCTCCGGGCAGAAGCAGGTTTTGCTGGTGGATTTCGATGGAGAAAGTCTCAGTAAAGTGACGCCCGTTGATGTTCCTTTGTTTCGGAAGCTCGCTAGCCTGAAAGGTGATATGGATTCATTAACGGCTCAGCTTGAAAAACTGGCCAGTCAGAAAACCGAAGAACAACTGACACCCTGGATTGAGGTGGTTGTGGAGGGTGATGCCTGGGTGAGCGATCTGCAAAATCGTATACAGGACGTGACTGATAACTTACCGATAGAGGTACTGCGAGTTCGCCGGAAACGGCAAGAATCTTCATCAAACCTTTCCAGAGGTGATCGGGAAACTCTCGCCGAGTTGAAAGTGGCTGATGTATTCGCCCGCCGTTTGGGAAATGAAGAGCTAGGCGAGAAAAGCGGTAAAGCTTTGTCTCAGGCTTTTCAGGAAATTATCGCAGAGATTGAAGAAGAGAAACTGCTGGGGTCGGTTATCCAGAAAAGTATTCAGGAGGAGAACGCAGAATGAAAATCCTGAGTTTGCGACTACAGAATATCAATTCCCTGAAAGGCGAGTGGAAGATTGATTTCACCGCCCCGGACTTTGTTGATAACGGCCTGTTTGCTATTACCGGGCCAACTGGAGCCGGTAAAACAACCTTGCTAGATGCAATCTGTCTGGCTCTCTATCACCAGACTCCACGACTCCATGTGTCTGCTTCTGATAATGAATTGATGACTCGCCACACTGCAGAGTCGCTGGCTGAGGTGGAGTTTGAAGTTAAAGATAAAGTGTACCGGGCATTCTGGTGCCAGCGTCGGGCTCGGGGTAAAAGTGATGGACGCTTGCAAGCGCCACAGGTTGAGCTGGCTCATGGCAATGGCGAGATTATTACTACCCGCATTAATGACAAACTGAATCTTATCAGTGATATCACTGGTCTGGATTTCGCCCGTTTTACCAAATCCATGTTGCTGGCTCAGGGGGGCTTTGCAGCTTTTCTGGAAGCTTCCGCCAACGAGCGTGCCGAGCTGCTGGAAGAACTGACTGGCACAGAGATTTACGGTGAGATTTCCCGGCGTGTGTTTGTTCGCATGCGTGAAGAGGAGGCAGAACTCAAGCTGCAACAAGCTCGTTCTGAAGGAATGGAGCTGTTAAGTCAGGATGCCATTGTTGAGCTGGAAACTGAGCAGACCACACTGAAAAACCAGCAGGGTGAAGTGAAAAGTAAACACAAAACTCTGATTGAACAGAAACAGTGGTTGGAAGCGGTCATGGCAAAACAAAAAACTGCTGAGCAGTGCGAAAATAATTTCCAGAATATTTTGCAACAGCAAAAGGAAAGGGCTGGCGATCTGAAAAAGTTGGAAGATGCTTTGCCTGCACTGGAAATCCGTCCTGCCTATGATGCCAAAGTGAGTGTTCACAAGCTCCTTGAAGAACGGCAGGAAGCGTTTAACAACATGGCGGGTGAACAGTACCAAACCAACGAAGCCCTGAAAGCCAGCCAAGGGCAAATGAGTGATGCTGAAAAAACACTCAAGCTTAGTCGTGAACAGCAGCGAGACACCGAAAACCTTATTGTCACCAGAGTGATTCCTCTGGATAGCCAGATCACACAGCTACGCAAACAACTGGCAGAAGTTAGCGAAGAAGAACTGCAACAGCAGGCTGGCGTTAATCAAAAGCGTGATTTGCACAAAAAGCTTTTGGCAACCCAGACAGAAGCCCAACAGCAGCTTGATAAGGCAAACGTTTATTTAACCACCCATGGTATCCATCAAAATTTGGGGGAACAATTACCGGTGTGGAAGCACCAGTTGCAGAACCGGCAGCAACTGAATTCAACGCACCAACAATTCCAGCAACACATCACAGATTTAGAAAAACAACGTTTGGCACTCAGTAAAGATGTTGCCAAACAGGCTCAAATATTAACAACGAGCCAGAAGTCTCTAAAGACTGTTGAACAGAACACTCAGGAGATGGACAAGCAATACCAGGCAACTCTGGGTGGCAAAGACGAAACCGTATGGCGAGACAGGCTGGAAAAATACCAGAATCAGCGGTTGCCTATGCAAACTCTGGGACAACTGCTTGAGAAAAACCGTGAAGACGGTCTGGCACTTCACCAGCAAAAGCTGACCCTGGATGAACATCAAACAGCCTTAAAGGCAAAACGACAGGAACTGGAACAGTTTCGTATACAGTACCGCAGTGAACGACAGCAGTTTAAAGATTTGGAGTTGCTGGTTCAGCAGGAGCAAACCATTGCCAGCCTGAGCGAGCATCGACAGAAGCTACAGAAAGGGGACGCCTGCCCTCTCTGCGGTTCTGTTGAGCATCCCGCTATTACCCAATATCAGCAGATTGCACCTTCCAATACCGAGCAGCGTAAACATGAGAAATCTCTGTTATTAGAGACCATGGAAAAGCAGGGCAAAGATATGGGAGCGGAAGCTACCCGTTTGGAAACTCTGATTTCTGCCACGGAAAAAACCATGGTTGAAACTCATGGGCGCATTGATAAAGGTTTGGTCCAGTGGAAAGAGATTTGCACCAGCCTGAATGTTGAACTGGATATTAACGATGCCGATGGTGTGCATCGTTGGCTGGAGAAATGTCAGGATCGTGGTGAAGGGTTGACTGCGTTAGTTCAGCGTCTTGATGTGATGAACCGGGATCGCCAGCAGAATCAGCAACAGTTGCATGATTTGCGAGCTAAGGCTGATGCCGCGCATCATCAGCATGAACTCTCCCAGCAGAAAATGGCTGAGTTCGAGCGACAGCTTGAAGATATTAATGGTCAGCAGCAGAAGGTGGCTCAGGAAATTGAGCGGCTGGAACAAAAGTTTCTGGAAGCACTGGCAACCGCTTCTTTATCTCTCCCAACATTAGATGAGCAAGACGCATGGCTTCAGCAACTGGAGCAAAGTTGGGAAGCATGGCAACAGAACTTCAAACTTCAAGCGGAAGGCCAGAAACAGGTTGACCGTTTAAATGCTGATGTTGCTTTGATAAACCATGAACTTGAGCAACTGCAGGAACAATTCAAGAAAACCTGCGAACGAAAAGCAGACAGCCAATCCAACCTGCAGGTTCAAGAGTCAGAGCGGGAAGCTCTGTTTGGTGACCGCAGTGTCAGCGAAGAGCGCCAGCGACTCCATGATGCGGTTGTGGCCACTGATACTGCTTTTGTTGAAGTGCAAAAACAGCAGGAGGTGCTTGCTGCTCAGGCGAGCACGCTGGCAGGTTCCATTAAACAGTTGCAGGGCAATATCTCAGAACTTGTTGAGCGTCATCAGCATGCGATTTCAGACTGGAATCAGGCACTGGAAAAAAGCCCGTTTTCCACTCTGGAAGATTATGAGCAAGCCTTGCTGTCTACCGAGCAGCGTACGGAGCTTGAACAGTTAAAACGCCAGTTGCATCAACAACAGGATAGCGCCGCAGCCTTGCTTGATCAGGCTCAGGCTGAGTTAAAAGCTTTGCAGGAAGAGCCGAAAACCGCGCAAACACTGGAGCAAACTACCGAAGCTCTGACTCTCGCAGAAGCGGACGTTGAACGGGTGGCCGATCGTTTAAAAGAGATATTTATTTTTCTTAAACGGGATCGGGACAGTCGCATGAGCCAATCCCAAATGTTGGCAGATATAGAAAAACAGAAAGAGAAGCTATCTCTGTGGGAGCACCTGAACAATCTGATCGGTTCCGCCAAAGGCGACAAGTTCCGTAAATATGCACAGGGACTGACACTGGATCACCTTATCTGGCTTGCCAATCGACAACTGGAACGTTTACACGGTCGTTATCAGTTGCAGCGCAAAGGTGGGGAAGAGTTGAGTCTGGAAGTGCTCGATACCTGGCAGGGAGATACTGCCAGAGACACTAAAACCCTCTCCGGTGGTGAAAGTTTTCTGGTCAGTCTGGCGCTGGCTTTGGCGCTATCAGATTTGGTTAGCCACAAAACCCGGATTGATTCGCTGTTCCTTGATGAAGGCTTCGGAACCCTTGATCCGGAAACTCTGGAAACAGCACTGGATGCTTTGGATAATCTTAATGCCAGCGGCAAGATGGTTGGTGTAATTTCCCATGTCGAAGCTTTGAAAGAAAGGGTACCTGTTCAGATAGCGGTTTATAAAGAGCAAGGGTTAGGGTACAGCCGGTTGGATAGTCAATACCGGCATGCGACAGAAGGCGCTTGATAGGGCCAGAACATAAAACGCTTTGAACTTTGTGCCCTGTGCTTACTCAGAGAAACAGGGCTTTTCTAGCGAAGCCCTTTATCTTTCCTTAATATTGCTATTGCATTCATAAGAGTCTGTAAACGATCACTTCCCTGAGTACTTGGGTACAGTGTGCTCAGGTCAACCCCATGCTTTTCGAAATGCTCTGCCACTTCGCGATACTGACTTTTCTTTTTAACGTCAGAACCCCTGACTCTACCAGTAGAGCCTTCCTGATGTTCCAGAGAGTCAGGGCGACCATAGAGCCCAAGCTGGCGCATTATCTTCGTTCGTAGCTGCATAGCATTGCGCAGACTGTCTTTGGTTGAAAGAATTTGCTCCTTTAGTCGGTAAAATTCTTGGAGGTCGTTTTCCATCAGCCTGAGCATAAAGTCTCCATGAGTTTGAATCTCTTCTGGTGTACACTGAGCCATTGTTTCAACGGCATCCTGGTAGGCCGAAATGGCGGCTCCCAGAGCGGCAGCCGCGTCGCTAAGTTCTTCTATTGCAGGGAAACTGTTAGCCAGGGATTCCAATCTCTCAGAACTTGGGAATGATTGCTCTCTGAGCCAGTTTTGGGCCGCAAGGCGTGATGGTGTGTTATTGCCGAATGCCTCTCCAGCCTGCACCTCCACTCTTTTCAATGTTGTGATCATGTGATCACAGCTTTTGGCCAATACGGATACCAGATTGATGGTGCCACGGAATCTTTCCAACATGGCGTAACCACAATCAGTCTTGATCTGAGCTTCATTGATATTGCCATTGGCTTTTTTGAGAGCCCTGTCCTGGAATTTTCGGGCCAGGGTGGTTTTTCCTGTTTCGAAATTTTTAATTGCTGTTGCCAGATCTTTTTCCCAGGGCTCTTTTTCTGAATCTATTGCCATTGCCGCGGTAGTCTGGAGCGATGTAGTTTCCAGCATATGCATGGCTTCAGATTTATTGTTGTCCTCTTGCTCTGTGCCTTTATCATCCCGATCTGGTTTTGGGTGGTGTTTCGCAGCATAAGCTGCGGCTTTAGCATTGGCCTGCTCTCGGCGAATCCTGAGTTGCTCCGCTTTGGCTTTGCTGTTCTTGTCCTGAATGTCATTCTTCAGAATCCGCTGCTCCTCAAGCTCTTTCTTTAATAGTGACTTTGCGGTTTTATTGGCTTTCATGATGGAATCATGCTGCCCATGAGATGGTGCAACCCAACTGAGTGGCAGTTTGGCGACGTGGCTATAGAGATTCACGATGATCCTGGCTGCGTATTTCTGTTCCCTGTTACTATCCAGGCCAAGGCTGTCGTTTATAAATATTTGCAGGGTTAAAAATAGCTGACGTGTCTGTTCAGACAGGCGACTACGAGCAGGAGAACTGTCGGGTAGAGTCCAGAGGCTATCGAAATAAGGGAGCTGGCTGATAATGGCGGCCGGGAGTTCATAGTTACCGCACTTATATGAAGCCTCCATGACTGTGGCCAGAGTATCGAAAAGCAGCTCCTGCGTACTTTCTGGCAGGTTGCATTTTTTAACTTCTGGAGAGCTTAAGGCAAAGACCAGAGCCATAGGCAGGATTTCTAATAATTCAGGTTGAGCTCTTGCAGATGGTATGGCCATGTCAGCACAGAGCTGACGACTGAGGTTCGCGACCTTTTCAATCAGTGAGGAGAAATTATTTTTTTCTGGCATATACATAAGGTATTTCAGCATGAGCGCTGCAATCATGGCCTGTTTTGTCTGGCTCTTCTCTACTGATGTATCCGGTGTAATGCTGTTAATTAACTCGGGAATCAGCGTTTCGATATCTGCTGCCAAAGTGTCATAGCTGAAGCTGAACCCTTCTTCAGGACGTGCTGAGTAGTAACATTTGGTTTTGCCAAGGTAGGGGCAAGCAGGGAAAGGATGGGAGATTAATTTGTAACTTTTTTCCGCTTCAATAATTGTTATCAATTGCGTTCTGATATCGTCCGGAAATAACTCTTTCAGAATCGTGTCACCCTGCTCTGCTGCAGAAATGCCTATGCCGTAGTCTAGCATTGTTATGGCACTGGATACTTCTTGACCAAAGGCTGAGGAAAGTGTTCCCCTGGAGACTTTTTGCTTGTGTCCTTTATCAAGTTTTTTTCCTCTTTTACTTGTTTTAGAACTTGGGGGGTGTTTTTTTTTGATGCCACTGATTTTAGGTGAAGCTGAGGTGCCTGTTGCTGCGGCTTTACTTTTTAAATCAGGAAAAATGTGATCAATTGAAGAGAATCCAAGGCTCTGTTCTTTGTCTGTGTCCCATTTTAATTTTGCCACACTTTCACAGAAATGAGTGTTGGTGCTCAACCTTGGAGCAAAATCTGTGTTGCCAGTGCCCACTGGTATGGAAGAAGCGCTTGGCTGGCCACTTGTCACGTAATCCTCTGGTGTTAGGGGTTCTGAAGCAGGCTGTTCGAAAACTGCGGTTGGTTGCACTGGGTCAGGGTAAAACTGGTAGTAACGGGTCAAATAAAGGTTCAGCAAACATCCGTATTCGAAGACATGTCTGCCAGCAGGATCAAGATTGTTTATTACAGTGGCAATAACGCTGAGTTGAAAAGGTGTGAGTTCAGGATTGCTGAGCGCATTCAACAAGTAAATGATAATGGCCCGGGATGAGGTATTCAGTAAAACTGAGTTCCCCTCTGCAACAAAATTCTGTTTCTGAATTTCAAGGTTCTCTACTGTTCCATTAACTAAAAACAGGCGTATGGTGAAAAAGTTGGTGCCCTGACAATTGTAGGAAAAAGTGGCTTCGTTCAACGGGCCTGTTTCTTTTGTACAACTAACCTTGTCGTCTTTAGCCATAAATAGTCCCAGCATACCGGCAAGCTTTGAGTACATTGCCTGGTTGGGGGCAACTACAGTCATTATTCGGCATCCCCGCAGATGTTCAGCCTGAACCATCCCCTGACCGGTTAACTGGTCAACTTGTCTGCACCGGGTGCAGAGTTCCGCCAAAACGCCTGTGATGGCAGGAAAACCGGGATCCGTTCTGTGTATGGACAGATAGCGAATGACATCTCGTATCAGCTGGAAATGAATTTCCCTCATTTCCCTCGCAGATTCTGTACCGATGTTTTGGGGAACTGTATGAGTTTCCTCTGTTTTTGTGTCTTGGTTATCTTGTAGATTTGCTTGTGCCTCTGTTTGAGTAATCGTATGGGCCTCCAGTGATGGAGCACTGTGGATAGAAGAGTGAGGGTCGGCTTTAGGAATTTCAGGTGCCACTGTTGTGTTTTTTGAACCCACTGTGCTTCCCGAACCTACTGTGCTTCCCGAATCCACTGTAGCTAACGGCTCTGGTGACGTGCTCTGTGAGTGACTCAAACCTGTTTGTTTTACATTCATTCGAGTATCCCTTCCAAGTGCGGAGATCTGTTTGATAAGCGATGGAGGAAAAAGTTCGAGGGAAATGTTCCTCAGGGCTACTTGGTTGGTTAACCGAACAATGCTGTTAACAAACAATGCTGTTAGAGGTTTGAAACGCTCTGTTTCTGGAAGGGGTATAAGGTTCGTTTTGATCCCGAAACACATATAAGTTTGCAGATTTACAGAGTTATGAGCCCTACAAACGGCCTTCGTTTGAATACGTTCTCAGGTGGTTAAGTGTTTGCCGGATTGTGGCCACACCTTCGATAATCTCTAACTCGGAGCTGTTGGCAAAGCCCAGTACCAGGCCTGCTTGCTGAGGTTGCCCCAGAAAGTAAGAACTAAGAGTGGAACTGTAGATTCCTTGCTCTTGCAAACGTTTATGGAGTTGTGATTCCAGATGACGAAGTTCTGGCTTGAGGTAAAGCACCTGATGCATACCTGAGCCACTGCAGGGGGCGGTACACCAGGGAGCCAGAGTACGGCAGGCAACCTGCAGGATTTGTTGTTTTTTCTCGTACAATAAGCGCATCCGCCGGATATGGCGACTGAAGTGTCCTTCCCGAATAAAAGAGCTAACTGTGGCCTGTGTTTGCAGGGGAATCTCTCCGGCCATTGCCTGACGGGCTGTGATAAAAGGTTTGACCAGAGATTCCGGCAATACCAGATAACCCAGACGCAATGCCGGGAACAATACCTTGCTGAACGAACCGATATAGATGACTTGATGACGGGAAGACAATCCTTGCAGACTGGCCAGTGGCCGGTTGCGGTAGTGATACTCGCTGTCGTAGTCGTCTTCAATAATCCAGCAGTTGTTTCTTGCCGCCCAGTTCAAAAGTTCCAATCGCCGATCCAGAGGCAGGATTGCTCCGGTTGGATACTGATGGGCTGGTGATGTGTAAATCACTTTTGGGCTGGTGGAGAGGTTGGCAAGTTTTTCGGTCATTAATCCCTGTTCATCAAGAGTGCAGGGTTGAAGTTGGGCTCCGGCGGCAAGGAAAGAGCAATGTGCACCACGGTAGCCGGGTTCTTCTATCGCTGCGTATTCACCTTCATTTATCAAAAGTCGGGCGCACAGAGCAAGGGCCTGCTGGGCACCGTTGGTGATGACGATTTGGTCTGGCGTACATTTCACCGAGCGAGATGTACGCAGATAGTCAGCAATAGCTTCCCTGAGTGCTGGTAAACCTGCCGGATTACCAAAACCCATAGAACTGCAACGAGTAAGCTGGCTCTGTTGATTCTGAATTTTATTCCACAGGGCAAAAGGAAAAGCCTTCAGGTCAGGTACGCCAACGGTAAAGCTACTGTTTTTCACTGGGTTATTGTTGGCTTGTACTGGGTTATCGTTGGCTTGTACTGGGGCGGCTTTTGCGCAGAGTTGGCCATAGTTGGAAAGTGTGCCGTTGAAATTCTCTTCGGAACTGCTTCTCTGTGTTTTGCGGGTGTGGAGCCATTGTTCAGGTAATGAGTCTGCTACATAAGTTCCTGAACCTGTTTTGGACTGCAGGTAACCTTCTGCCAACAGTTGATTGAACGCTGCAGTCACAGTATTTCTGCCGATGTTGAGTTGGGCTGCCAGTAAGCGACTAGGTGGCAGGCGGATGCCCGGAGGCAGTTCGCCCTCAAGAACCCGACGTTTCAGCTCCTGATAAAGTTCCTGAAACAAGGGGCCATTTTTACCTGTTAGCGTTAATCCGCGTATATCTGTTGCTGTGCAGATGGTCGCCATAAATTGGCCCTATTAATAAGTGGGAATTGGCTCCAAACAGCGGGGCCATTATTTTTTAACATAAGCCGTAGGAGGACTCAAAACTAACCAAAGAGGAGTGAGCTATGGAGACCTTGAAAGAGACAGAAAAGACCAAGTTAGGGCGAGCGCGTAATCTGGCCGTTTTCGACCGTGAAATGCTGTACCAGGTTTTTGATGAAGCCCTGCTAATAAATATTGGCTTTGCTATGGATGGGCAGCCTTTTGTGCTTCCTACCCTGGGATGGCGTGTGGGCAACAAGTTGTATACCCACGGCAACATGAAAGGGCGGATGATGGAATACCTGATCAATGGTGCACCGTGTTGTGTTACCGCCACTCTTATTGATGGCATGGTTCTTGGTCGTTCAGCTTTCAACCACAGCACTAATTATCGTTCTGCCATGGTGTTTGGCTCTATGAAGCTTGTGGATGATCCCGCGGAAAAAGAAGAAGTTCTGAGACTGTTTGTTGAACATATTGCGCCTGGTCGTGCCGAGCAGGCTCGTCCTCCCTCCGTTGGAGAATTGAAAGCTACCGCCGTTTTAAGCATTGAGATTGAAGAAGCTTCGGTAAAAGTGCGAAAAGGTCCGCCTAACACCAAGGAATGTGACAGGAATCGTGATGTTTGGGCTGGAGAAATGGTGATGCGTCAGGTTGTGGGACCTATGGTTGCTGATGAGCTGGTGCCTGAGGGGATGGTTGTTCCTGATTACAGTGCAGCCTGGGGGGAGCGCTGGGAAAGTTGATGTTCTAGAAAGGGCTGGTGATAAGAGAAGAACTCTCTAAAATGAGAGTTCTTTCAATCACAATAAAAACAAAATTGATTATGACCATAACTGCTGCAGTGCCAGAACAATCCAAAACGAAATCCGCCAAAACGAAATCCGCCAAAACGAAATCCGCCAAAACGAAACCCGCCCGCAAAGTTTCTGTTCGTACGGGAAAACGTTATCGCCCTGGGCGGGCGGACAACCATTATGATGTGATTGTTATTGGTTCTGGCATTGGTGGTTTAACCACAGCAGCGCTGTTGTCCCTGTTGGGAAAAAAGGTTTGTGTGCTGGAGCAGCACTATACAGCAGGTGGTTACACTCACTCCTATGAGCGTAATGGTTATGAATGGGATGTGGGTGTTCACTACATTGGTGAGGTGCATAAACCCTACACAACTTTACGACGAGTGTTTGATGTTATCAGCCAGAGTCGATTGAAATGGGCGGAGATGGATCCGATTTACGATCGCATTCTTCTGGGTGATGAAACGTTTGATTTTGTGGCCGGGCGGGAAAACTTTATTCAAAGTCTGGAACAGGCGTTTCCGGAAGAATCGGAAGCGATTCATAAGTATGTGAATTTGATTCGCGCGATGAGCTCGGCCACGCCCAAGTTTTTTGCCGGGCAGGCTATGCCTCTTGTTATGGGCAAACTTTATAACCGTTTTCGTTCACGCCTTGTCCCCAAAGAGTTTTATCAAACCACCCGTGAAGTATTGGAAAGTTTAACCAGTAATCAGAAGCTGATATCGGTTTTGACGGGCCAGTGGGGTGATTACGGCCAGGTTCCCAGCGACAGTGCGTTCTTTATGCATGCGCTTATTGCCAAACATTATTTGGCTGGTGGCGCTTACCCGGTTGGCGGTTCTTCTGATATTGCCCGGACCATTATTCCCACCATTCAGGCCAGTGGTGGGGAAGTGTTCACTTACGCGGATGTAGAACAGGTTGTTGTGCAAAACAATCGGGCTGTGGGCGTGCGTATGGCTGACGGCAGTGAAATTAAAGCCGCGCAGGTGGTGAGTAATGCGGGCTTTATGCCAACGATAAACAACCTTTTACCTGAAGATATTCGTAAAAAAATGGGTGCTGACCAATGGGTTGAAAAAGTCCAGCATTCCAGTGCTCATCTCTGTTTATACGCGGGCTTTAAAGGTTCAACAGAAGAGCTTGGGCTTGATACTACGAATCTCTGGATTTATCCCAATGGTGACCATGAAGGAAATGTAGAGGCGTTTTTAAATGATCCGGAAGCGCCTTTCCCTCTGGTGTATGTGTCGTTCCCTTCTGCCAAAGATCCGGACTGGGAGAATCGTTATCCAGGGAAGTCTACAGTTGAGGTGGTGACGATTGTGAATCGTGACTGGTTTGAAAAGTGGCAAAATACAACCTGGGGGCAAAGGGGGGAGGATTATGAAACCTTCAAAGAACGTTTTGCTCAACGGATGCTGGATGAATTATTTAAGCATCGCCCGCAGTTGAGAGAACCTCTCGACTTTTATGAACTCTCTACGCCTTTATCTACCCGCTGGTTCCAGAAAAATGAGAAAGGTGAAATTTACGGACTGGATCACTTTCTTGATCGCTTTGATCAACCTTTCCTGCATCCATCAACACCACTGAAAGGCTTTTACCAAACAGGGGCTGATGTAATGACTGCCGGTGTTGGTGGTGCAATGATGGCCGGTGTCATGACAGCTTGCAGTATGCAGGGTTTGAGGTCTGGTCGGGTTATGAAATTACTGAAGCAAGGGGTTGGGGTAACATCGTAGAAACCTGTTTTATGTAGCCGTAAATGACAGAGGCGAACGGGGAAATATATCAAAACAAACAAAGCCGGGAGAGCTGCTACACTCATGTGCCCCTCACAACAATAACTGGTGTCACAACGCCGATGCTGGCTCGATGGAAAAGAATCTGGTTGCATTATTCTCTTCTGGCCGCGTTGGCAATGTTCTGTACAGGATTGGGCATTAGTGTTGAGTGTTATGGAGGGAAGAAAGTACATGGAGAAAGCGAAGACGGTTCAACCAGTGAGAGTGACCATGAAGAACAGCCTCCATCCTCTGAACAGTTAATGCAGGACTTACTGCAAAAAGTGGAAACCGAGGCGCAATATCAGTCTCTCAGGAGCCGAATATACGATAGGGGTTTTTCTCTTGCGGAGGTCGGAAACCCTGGGGAGGAGCCACATCTGGTTGGTTTTTCGCAGAGCCTTCATAGTCAATTAAATCGCTATATCAATGCACTATTTAACTGGATGGCTTTCTGTCGGGAAGGTGGTCTACTAACTCTTAAAGGAAAGTGGACTAGGGCTATTGATGTGCAAGAGAATCTGAAGGGCTTTTTGCACGACTTGGACCCTCTATTATATCCCAGTTTGGTTCATCTGGTTTACCTCGCTCGTAAGGAATACGACGATTCAAAGATAACATATAAGAATTATCTGCAATCAAGAATTGAGTGGATTAATGAAGTTATTCTCCCTGAAAACCTTAACTATATCGATTGGGGTAAGGCTTATGCCGATCTTGTTAAAAGTATGGAGACTAGGGAAGCGAATGTCAGTGCTTTCAAAGCGACGAAAACGGTTTATCTTGAGAGAGAAATTGAGAAATTTTTCAATAAAACAAAAGGTGATGCATCCTTAAATGGAGGAGAAGAAGAAAAAAAAATAAAAACCCAAACGGACTGGGTGAAAAGTCACCTTTGTGATGTTGAACTTGATGAAGATAACTGCTCAGAATTAAATACCGTATGGGAAGCTTGGCTGGCATGGGGCGTTCAGGAAATGAATGGAGATCCTCCAGATAACATTGATTCCCTGCTTCAAAAACATGCCGCTTTTATTTTAAGGGCGCTGCAAGAGGGAGAATATTATGAACGTCCGCAACAGGCTTTAGGATTAGCTTGGTTACAGCAAACCGCAATTGAGTATAAATGCGCTGTTAAAGCAAAAAGAGGAGCCTGGTTTAATCGCCTGGCCGATTATGAAATGCCTGAGTCGACGCATGTTTATGTTGAACCTTATGAAGACGATGACACAGGTACTCCTACCAAGAAAATGAAAATGTCTTCTGAAAGGGACAAAGAACTCTTAACAGATGGGAAGGTGCGTGCGCTCAATGTGAAACCTGCGAATTCCAGCGATAATAATCAGTTGATGCGATCATCGATAAAAAAGGTGCAGGCAGGGGTAACATTTGGTCTCCCCCCAAGTGGGCCAGATAGCCCTGTTCCTCATGTATTGAAGATCTCTTCCCCCTCTGCTGGTAGGCATAATTCCAGCCCTGGACCCGATCCCACTTCCACTTCCACTTCCACTTCCACTTCCACTTCCACTTCCACTTCCACTCCCACTCCCACTCCCACTCCCACTCCCACTCCCACTCCCACTCCCACTCCCACTCCAACAACGACAATGTTCTTTCAAATACCGAGTGAGCAAGCTGGCAGTTCTAATTCGCAGGTAGATACTAGTCGGGTATCACCTTTGAGTTCAGCAATGATCAGTGATTCTGATCCGGATCCTGTGATAACAACTTATGCTCCGACAACACCGGGGGGGGTGACTGAAATGGGTGCTCCGTATTGTGAGCCAAAAAGCCAGACGCTTTAAAAGGGGGGCTTTCTCAGGTTGGCTGAAGAAAGTGAGGGGTTGAAACAGAAATAGCCTTCAGGCAAAGATTGATTTGAACGGATCAACTTTACTGAAGGATCAGTACATGTCTGCAACACCCTCACTCCGCCCTATGTTCTCATTTCTTGGCTGGGTAATCGACCATATAGATATCGACTGGGATAATTCCAGCGCAACGGTTTATCTGCGCAGAGATGGTCGTCTACAGCAACTGAAATGCAGTCAGTGCCACAACTCTATGGGGAAGATGAGGGAGGCAGAGCGAACTGTGCTGGACTTGCCGCTGGGCACCCTCAGTGTGCAGTTGCATTTCACTGTTTACCAAGGGCGCTGCTCACACTGCAAGCATTTTGAAACCATCACACCTCCTGGGCTGGCGCCCAAGGCACAGGCCACCGACCGCCTGAAACAGCATGTCAGCCACCTATGCCGATACATGCCATGCAATAAGGTGCCAGAGTTCATCCCTATCTCCCATCACACCGCGCGGCGCTGGGATAAAGAGGTGCTCATGAAGACTCTGCCTGCACCTGATCTGGATAACATACGAGCACTACTGATTGACGAGAAGTCCATTGGCAAGGGGCACCACTATCTGACAGTTGTCCTGAATGCTGATACAGGTGAGACCCTGTTTCTCGGGGAAGGCAAACGTAAAGCAACGCTGGATCAGTTCCTGAGCAGCCTGACTCAAGAGCAAAAGGCGCCTATTGAGTGTGTTGGTATTGACCGAGGGGGAAGTTACCAAGCCTCGGTCAGAGAACACCTTCCCGACGCTGACATCGTATACGACAAGTTTCACATTATCGCCAACTACAACGAGGTGATAGACAAAATCCGTCGCCGGGAATGGCGGCAGGCTGAAGCTGAGGATAAGCCTTTCATAAAGGG
>NZ_CAMZOG010000085.1 GCF_947331445.1 Parendozoicomonas sp. Alg238-R29
CTTGGCTACATGGCAGCACGTACGTGCCCAATGCCAGAAAGGCTTCTTAAGCTGGCTGACTTACAGTGGTAATCAGGTCAGAGTATGTTGTGGGAATAGATGGCATTGCCGTTGTTGTTCATCCCAGTAACCCGTTAAGCCAATTGAGAACTGCAGATGTTGCCCGCATTTTTTCTGGGGAAATTAATAACTGGAGTCAGGTTGGCGGGCCAGATAAAGCTATTACCGTTTATGCCCGGGATAATCAGTCCGGCACCTGGGATACATTCCGTAAGCTGGTGTTGGGTAAAACCTATAAGCTCACCTCAACAGCCGAACGATTTGAATCCAATACCACGTTGTCAGGCCGGGTTGCGGATGACTCTGCTGCTATCGGTTTTGTTAGCTTAAATACCATTGGTCGTGCAAAAGCCCTTGCTATTGCAGCCGGGGAAACCCGTGCCCTTAATCCTGAGCGCTTAACCGTTGCCACAGAAGATTATGCTCTGGCTCGACGTTTGTATCTTTATCTGCCTGGAGTTGAGCCGAATGCTTATGCTCGTGATTTTATGTCTTGGGTGATTGGTGTGCAGGGGCAGGAGATTGTGGATCGTGTGGGTTATATTTCCCAGAACATAAAGCCCCTGCTGGCCGATATTTCTGCAACCCCGAACTCCTACAAAAATTTGGTGCAGGATAGTCAGCGTCTATCTGTTAATTTCCGTTTTCATGATGGAAAGGCCCAGCTTGATAACAAGGCGCAGCAGGATGTGAAGCGTATTGTTGAGTTTATGAAGAGTAATCCCGGTAATTTATTGTTGGTGGGTTTCGCAGAAGGTAATGGCGGTTCTTACTCACAATTATTGTCCAAACTCCGGGCGAAGGTTGTGCGTAGAGCTTTGATTCGGGCAGGAGTCTCTCGGCGGCATTTGGATTTGTACGGCTATGGAAAGTATCTCCATCTGTCCGATGGCAATGATCAGTCTGCCAAGGTGAAAAACCGGCGTGTTGAGGTTTGGTTTGAAGCGAGCCCCCAACAGCTGAGCCAGACAGGGAAACGGGAGAATCTGGAAGAAAGGGAAGCCTGAATAGTTTTGGATAAAAAATAGCCTGCCAATCGGCAGGCTGTTTTTTTAGAGCTTAACTATCAGCACGCATAAGAAGATACAGCTCAATCATCACTTCTGGTAGTTGAACTGCCATATCTTCCAGTAATGTACCGTTGTTTGAGATTTCTTTGAAATCCGGCTCATCGGCAAACAGCCCAGACAGAGCTGCAACGGGTAGCAGTAGTTCTGCGACCGCCTGCTCATTATCTCCCAACCAGGCGTCTTCCTGTTCAATGTGAGCTTCCAGGAAGCCGGCACACCAGTCTGCGAGTTCCGACTCCAGCAATTCTTCATCTTCTTCAACAGCGACCGGAATAACGAACTCCGCGCTATCATCATTGAGCTGGTTATCAATGAAAGAAAGAATATCGCTGATATTGCGAGTCAGTTCTTCTTTGCTGAGGCCTGTTGCTTCAGGGTTAGAGAACATGACCTCACAAATCTGTTCCGGAGAATCTGGAGCCGGACTGATCACCTGAGCAGTCAGATAACCATGACCCATAATTGCGTCAAGGCTTTCTTCGTCGGTATCCGCCATTTTGTCGAGAGCCTGAAATAGCTGGCCGTCGAGAAGCAGTTCTGAGTCTGTCATAGGGTAATCCCTTGAACGGGGGTTATAAAAGATGCAAATAGTCTGACGTGTGTTGAGGCAATTTGGAAGCTCAGACGTGTATACTGCGGTTTTTCCTGATCGTTAATTGTTATTTCTGGGGTGCTATGTCAGACCGGGCTCGGGATATTCTGGCTGATGTTTTCGGTTATGCTGCGTTTCGTGGTCAGCAGGAAGCAATAATTGACCATGTGTCGCAGGATGGCGATGCGCTGGTATTAATGCCCACGGGTGGTGGTAAAAGCCTTTGTTACCAGATTCCTGCGCTTATGCGTCCAGGAACAGCCATCGTTATTTCGCCATTGATCGCCTTGATGCAGGATCAGGTGGGCGCCATGAATTTACAGGGTGTTCGTGCCGCCGCTCTTCATTCCGGTTTGGATAGAGAAGAGCAGATGCAAGTGAATAATGCTCTGGTGCGAGGAGCATATGATCTTCTCTATGTGTCCCCGGAACGATTAATGACTCATCGGATGCTGGAGTTGTTGGAGCATCTTAAAATTTCGCTCTTTGCCATTGATGAAGCCCACTGTGTGTCCCAGTGGGGACATGATTTCCGCCCGGAATATCTGCAGCTTTCCATTCTCCACGAACGCTTTCCCAATATTCCCCGTATTGCCCTGACAGCCACCGCTGACCAGCGTACCCGTTCAGAAATTGCCGAACGTTTGCATCTGGAGCAGGCTCGCTGGTTTGTGAGCAGTTTTGATCGCCCCAATATCTTTTACCGCTTGGCTCAAAAGAGAAATGCCCGCAAACAGTTGCTGGATTTTATTCTGAAAGATCATGCTGGTCAGTCTGGAATTGTTTATTGCCTGTCCCGTAGAAAGGTTGATGAACTGGCAGCCTGGCTGCAAAGGCATGGTGTAGAGGCACTGCCTTATCATGCGGGGTTGGATTCAGAGGTTCGCCAGCATAACCAGCAGCGGTTCCAGACCACAGAGAATATGGTAATGGTGGCCACCATCGCATTTGGTATGGGAGTCGATAAACCTGATGTGCGCTTTGTTGCCCATATGGATATGCCTCGCAGCATAGAGGCTTATTATCAGGAAACGGGCCGTGCCGGGCGTGATGGTCTTTCTGCTACAGCCTGGCTGGTTTATGGCCTGCAGGATGTGATTATTCTCGGGCAGATGCTGGCTCAGTCTGGAATGAATCAGGATATGCAGCAGCTAGAGCGACAACGGCTGACAGCGATGTTGGGCTTTTGTGAAATGTCCGGCTGTCGTCGGCAGGCTTTACTGGGTTATTTCGGTGAGCAGCGTGAAGATAAGTGCGGAAACTGTGATCTTTGTGTCGAGCCCGTTTCTTCCTGGGATGCGACCGAAGAAGCTCGTAAAGCGCTTTCTAATGTTTATCGAACAGGGCAGCGTTACGGCGTTACTCACCTTGTAGATGTTTTGCTGGGGAAGGCCAACAAACGTGTAAAAGAGTTGGGGCATCAGGAGCTTTCCACCTTCGGGCTTGGTAAAGAGCTTAGTCAGCCCATGTGGCGCTCGGTTTACCGGCAGTTGGTGGCCAGAGGTTATGTCACAGTCACCTCAGAAAGCCATGGTGGGTTGCTGTTGACAGAGAAAAGCCGGAAGTTGCTTCGGGGCGAAGAGCGGCTTGAATTGCGCCGGGATCGTTACGAGGTTCAGGAGCTGAATACTGCTAAACCTGAGCAAAAACTTTATGGCGAAAATGCAGAACTTTGGGAAGAGTTGCGTGCCCTTCGTCTCCATCTCGCCAAAGAGAGAGAAGTACCGCCGTTTCAGGTATTCAGTGATGCGACTTTGCGGGGCATGATGTCTACACGGCCTTCAACCTCGGAAGAGCTGCTCCAGGTTTCTGGGGTAGGGCAGTTCAAGCTGGATAATTATGGCGAAGCGTTCCTGAAAGTATTGGCAAAGCATACCTCTGTAGACTGCTAATCTTTTGGAAAACAGGGAGGAATGCCGATCATGGACCCGATAGATTTTTCTGTTCTGGATGAATTCAAGGAGTTAATGGGAGATGAAGGGGAAGAAGAGGTGAAAGAGCTGGTGACCCTTTACCTTGAAGATGGCCCTACCCAGCTGAGGTTGATGAGAGAATCCCTTGGCAATGGGGATATTGAGAGTTTCCGGCGTGCAGCCCACAGTTTTAAGTCAAGTTGCGGGAATATTGGAGCCTTGGGGCTTCAGGCGCTGTGTCTTGATCTTGAGCAGAAAGCTGCTGACAGCGGCTTGGATGAAGCCTGTACGCCACTGGTTTCTCAGGCTGAAGCGTTGTTTTCTGATGTAAAAACTGCTCTTAACGGTTATATCGCTTCATAAAGAAAGCGATAGCGCGCACCACAGTCACCACAGAAATACACCACACCCCGTTTTTTGCGATTGTGTCTGATTGCGGAAAGTGGGGTTTCTCTTTTTGAGCAGCGGCAACCATAGATGAATCGATAGCGTGAGCTTTGGCGTAGATCGTAATTGTGTTTACAGGTGGCCGGTACATAAAAAACCCTGTTCATCACACCTTGCCACTCTCTGCCGTGAGCAGCAATGGTGTGGCCGTAAACCTTCTGGGCAACCAAATGCGCGGTTTCATGGGCCACAATGTGATGAACAAAGTGATTGCGGTTATGACGGTAAAACTCCTGATTGAATCTCAGAAGATTATCTTCCGATATGGCCTGCCCAGCATCGGCACCGGTTAAGTCCAGTAATACCTTGGGTGGCGAAAATGGCATATCGTAGTAGCTGGAAGCTGCACGCAGAAGCTGCTGAATACGAGTGTCGATATCGAGGAATTCCATTGCTTGTCCAGCCAGTTATTGGAGCTGTGAAGATGAAGCGCAGGAAATTCTAGTCGTGGTTTGGCGGTGTGCCAGAGAATATTTTTGCAGAAAAAATAATCGGGCCATTATGTGGCCCGATGTTTTAAGCAATCGTTATAGACATTCGAGGGTTTTAGATAGCCTAGGTATAAACAGGGCCTGCTCCCAGATTCCACAACGTCACTGTGGTTGCCATAGTGGCTACCAGAACAACCAGGGCTACACAGAGAATGGAACTGGCAAAAATAACCCCACGTTCGAAGGGGATATCCATAAACACTGGGATACCGGTGTACAGAAGATAGGCTGACCAGCAAATTACTACCGTGCCAATGATCATGGCTGTCCATAAAGATGGAATCAGGCCGGATAAGCCTCCGATCAGCAAGGGAGTGGCGGTATAGGTGGTAAACGCTATGCACTGACCGAGAGTAGGGGTTGAACCAAAGGTTCGAGCCATCCAGTGAGTGAACCCTGATATAACCAAAATAGCTGCTATGGTGGCAAAGTAGGCAAAAACTGACATAATGGCCGCGCTTGATTCGGTGAGACGAACCGCTTCGGTTCCTCCGGGGAGGCGCCAGCCGGTTATGGTTGTGCCCAGATAGCCGCTGACTGCCGGGATTGCCGCCATAAGCAGGAGATAAGAAATAATAAATTTCAGAATGGTAGGTTTTTCATCACGGATACTGCGCCATTCCTGATCAGGGTGCATAAACAGCCCCCATACGTGAGTCAAACTCATCGTGCTCCTCCCTGCCAGTCAGTACAGACTGCAATTGCGAGCTGGCGTCTTTTTTATTAATTATAAGTTTGTCGTTTTCCTTCGACTCTTTCAGTTAAACAGTATGTGAGTCTCTTGGCAACAGGGTTGCCAGTTGTAAGTTACAAACAGGAGTGGCGATTTGATTAGATTTTCTGTGGATTTCACATTAACGGCTGTTCTGGCTGTTCTTCTTGGTGTATCTCTGGTGTTAGATAAAGAGACAGACAGAGAAGAAGTTTCAACTCCGATTGCTGAGAAGCTTGTAACCAAACAAGCCTGGGAGTTAGCTGGAGTTCCAGACTTTACCGCCATAAATGATGTTAAACAGAAGAAACAAACTTTTTTCTCCTACATACTCCCAATGGTTGAGCAGGAGAATAAAGAAATTCTTGCCCATCGCGCCCGATTGGTTGCCCTAAGCCATAAGGAAGAGCTGGCCGCTGAAGACAAAATCTGGTTATCCCGGATTGGGGGCGATTACCGGCTTGGTAATAAGCTCGATAGCGTCTGGTTTGCGGAAATGCTGCTGCGCGTGGATGTTATTCCTCCGTCATTAGCACTGGCTCAGGCAGCTAATGAATCTGGCTGGGGAACTTCCCGCTTTGCCCGCGAGGGGAATAATTATTTTGGTCAGTGGTGCTTCCTGAAGGGGTGTGGACTCGTGCCAAACTCTCGCACTGAAGGTTTTACTCACGAAGTGAGAAAGTTCGATGATGTTAATGGTTCAGTACGGGCTTATATCAAGAATTTAAATACCCATGCTCAATATCAGTCGCTGAGAGAGTTGCGCGCCAATGCACGCTTTAATGGAATGACGATTACTGGTGCCTATATTGCTCAGGGGCTGGGCAAGTATTCTGAACGCGGTTCTGTCTATGTGGATGAAATTGTGCAGATGATTCATGGTAACCGCCTTGCCCGTTTTGATAAAACCATAGACGTTGTCAGAGAAGGGTAAACCTTTTTGATTGGGCTCAAAGGTTGGTTATCTACACCGGCCTTTGTGTTTATGGCGTCTGTTGTCTGCGTGGCCATTTGAGCGAGTAGATTTTTGTTTGCTTGATCCTGCTGCATTGTCACGCCTTGGTTCTTGCTTTACCGGCTCTTCAGATAAATCGTTAGTCGATGCTGAAGGGGCAGGAGCGTATGAAGAGTCTATGTCAGCATTTTCTTGGGATAAGTCTGATGATTCGAATTCTGTGGTTTTTGTTTTATGGGTTGGGTTGTTGAGTGATCTACCGCGCTTGATCGTTGAATTCGTCTCAGTTTCAGACCCAGGTTTAGCGGTATTCATTCGAGCTTCTACGGAGGCAAGTATCTTTAATCGACGTTCTTCTTGTTACTGATCTCGGGTAGCCTGCTGGCTGGTGGAGGGCATCATGTATAATAAATACTGTAGTGATCTTTAGATTCACCACACAAATGGTTTGTTATGCTTCTCCGTAACCGTTTTGCTATACATTCTGTTGTTGATAGGGGTTGTGAAGAAAGAATGCCCTAAAAGGGCATTCTTATGGAATGTGAGAAGTATCAAACCTTTTCAATCAGGCCATCTCAATCAGGCCATCTCAATCTTGCTATAGTCCACTTCGTTCTCTTTCGGTGAGCTCTCGATAGCACGCACCTTGGAGAAACTGGTCACCAGAATATAAGTCAAACAGGCGAAGAACAGGCCAATCACCAGCGCACCGATCCACTGAATCTGCAGGAATTCAAACTTGAACAGCAGGGTCAGCAGCACCATAGCGACCAGATTACCGGCAATGTACTTGGCTTTGCCGAAACGCTGAACCGTCAGGTTGAGATTATCGGTGTACAAACGGATCAAGGAATCCAGAGAATTCACCACGAAGATAATACCAACTGCGACCATAGCCAGACTGTAGTAGCCGGTGGTGTCGAGGCTATGCAGGTGGTAGTAGTACAGCACAGCAAACCATGTAGCAATGGGAATGGATGGGAATACCAGCATTGCTGCCAGCACCTGCCAGGTTTTCAGACCTCCCACAAAACGGGAGGTGAACTGGCCGATCATAATGCTCCAGGCAAACCACCAGAACAGGTAAAACTCGTGGTAGTCATTCAGTGGTAGTACGAACTGGTGAATATTGCCGAAGTAGTTACCAATCAGCGCAACTGTAGAGACAAAATCACTGGTGCTTCCGTTTTCACCGGTAAAGGCACCCACCCACATCAAGGCGATCAAACTCAGAAACATCCAGGTAGACGACAAACTGAGTGTGCGCACAAGGCGCAGGCTGGTACTGGAATAAACAGCGATAGCAATCACTGCAAATACAATCAGGTAAAAGCTGCCAACTACCGTTTCACCGTCGCCAATCTGGGGCATATACCAGGGCAGGTTGCTCAGTAAGAGATAAGCAGTAAAGGCGCAGGTGCCGATAATTACTGTGTTATTGATGAACTTGATTAATGGGATTTCAAAGAACTTTACCTTCGGCTCAATGGCGCAGAAGTAGAAGCAGGTCAGGAAGTAGAATCCCCAGATTAAAAAGCCCCAGAAGCCAAACTCAATGGCCAGCGGGTTGCTGAAGGCATACTCTGGACTGGCGGCTAAATCGGCATAACTGGCGAATTCAGTGAGCGGGAACATAATCAATCCCACATCCAGACCGGAAGTAAACAGAATAGCGATAAAGGTAAGGGTGCGCACTGGGGTGACACCCACGAGCGGCATATTGCCCCACTTGATCAGCACAAAAATTATGGCGGTAAAGGTGAACAGAATACCGGCGCACAGAAGAGCAGTCATCATTGTGCGCCCTCCGTCGTTCGTGCCATGGAGAAAGACATTATTGTTTTCATAAGTTCCCTGCTTTGTCGTTATCGTTATATGGCAGACCTTAAGTATCGCCAGCCGCCAATCGCTTGCTTACACAGCGGCTTTGCACTGGCGATAGTTAAACTCTGTATCGCTTTAATAATTATTTTTGTGTTGAACTGACGCGCAAAGCCTTTAGCTCACACCTATAGCCTTTAGCTCACACCTATAGCCTTTAGCTCACACCTATAGCCTTTAGCTCAAACGTATAGCCTTTAACGCACACGTAAAGCTTCACCAGTTCGCTGTGCCGTTTGCCAGTTGGTGTCCATGCCTACTTCAGCAGATGAAGGAGCCAGCATATCGGCTCCTGTAATCAGGTCCGCGGCGCGCTCGGCCACCATAATGGTGGGGGCGTTGAGGTTGCCGTTGGGAATAGTTGGGAAAATGGAAGAATCCACCACCCGCAACCCCGAGAGGCCTCTGACCCGCGTTTCCGGATCGACAACAGCCATGTCGTCGATGCCCATCCGGCAGCTGCAGGACGGGTGATAAGCGCTCTCCACCGACTGGCGGACAAACTCATCAATCTCTTTATCAGTCTGAATTTGTTCACCAGGCTGGATCTCTGAGCCCCGGTATTGATCAAAGGCAGGCTGATTAATAATTTCTCGGGTCAGGCGCACGCACTGGCGGAAGCCTTCCCGGTCTTCTTCATGTTCCAGATAGTTAAACTGGATCTCTGGATGTACATTGGGATCAGCTGATGTTGCTCGAACCCAGCCCCGGCTTTTCGGTTTATTATGGCCGATATGCACCTGAAAACCGTGGCCATCAAAAGCGCTGCGACCGTCGTAACGCATGGCGGCCGGCAGAAAGTGGTATTGCATATCTGGCCATTCCACCCCGGCTTTGGAGCGAATAAAGCCACAGGATTCAAAATGATTAGTGGAGCCCAGGCCGTCTTTCTTAAAGAACCAGCGGGCACCAATCAGGAACTTGTTAAACGGGTCCAGCTTGCCATTCAAGGTAATAGGTTCCTTGCAGCGGAACTGGAAATAGAATTCCAAGTGGTCCTGCAGGTTTTCACCGACACCGGGCAGTTCGTGTTTCACTGGAATACCGGCTTTTTCCAGAACACCCCGTGGGCCAATACCTGATAGCTGCAGAATATGGGGTGAGCCGATAGAGCCGGCAGAGAGAATCACTTCTTTGGAGACTTTCGCTTGCTTCAATTGGCCTTTCTGTTGGAACGCTACGCCTGTAGCTTGAGTACCATTCAGCAGTACTCGATGAACCTGGGCATGGGTAACAACTGTTAAATTGCTGCGCTTCATAGCTGGGCGAAGATAAGCATTTGCTGTAGACCATCGTAAACCATTCTTGATGGTCATATGCATAGGCCCAAAGCCTTCCTGTCTGCAGCCGTTGTAATCACTGGTTTCCATATAGCCCGCTTCGGTACCGGCCTTTATAAAGGCACGGTAAAGCGGGTTCTGCATCTCGTTACCATTGTTGACAGCGAGCGGGCCAGAGTCACCACGGTAATCATCGCCACCCCAAGCCCAGCTTTCGGCTTTCTGGAAGTAGGGCAAACAGTGGCTGTAATCCCATTCTGTTGCGCCATGACTCTGCCACTCATCAAAATCTCTGGCGTGGCCGCGTACATACACCATGCCATTAATAGAGGAAGAACCACCCAGCACTTTGCCGCGAGGGCAGTGCATACGACGATTGTCGAGAAATGGTTCTGGCTGGGTTTCATACTGCCAGGCGTACTTCTTGGTATTCATGGGGATTGAAAGAGCTGTGGGCATCTGGATAAAAATGCTTTTGTCACTGCCGCCGGTTTCGATCAGTAAAACCTTGTTGTTGCCACTTTCCGTGAGGCGGTTAGCCAGCACGCATCCTGCGGAACCTGCACCAACTACGACATAATCATACTGTTGTTCTGTCATGGTACTGCTCTTGTCCTGATTATTTTCTCTGGATCAACAGAGCTTTAAAATGGGCTTTCCAGTGGAGTCATGCCCACATATACGGCTTTGGTCTGGGTGTAGTGTTTCAGTGTTTCCACACCGTTTTCCCGGCCAATACCTGACTGCTTGTAACCGCCTACCGGCATTTCAGCAGGGGAGGCACCATAGTTATTGATCCAGCAGATACCTGCCTGCAGCTGATGAATTACGCGGTGGGCTCGGGTAATGTCCTGAGTGAAGACGCCAGCAGCTAAGCCAAATTCAGTATCGTTAGCGCGGGCAATGACTTCGTCTTCATCATCAAAGGTAAGCAGTGCCATTACCGGGCCAAAAATCTCTTCCCGAGCAATAGTCATGTCATCTTGGCAGTCAGCAAAGATGGTGGGTTCAACAAAGTAACCTTCTGGGGCTGATGCTGGAGATGCAGCGCTACCGCCAGCTAGCAGGGTGGCGCCTTCGTCTTTACCTTTCTGGATATAGTCGAGTACCAGTTGGTGGTGCTTTTTGGAAATCAGCGCGCCAAGGTTAGTGTTGGGATCGAGTGGATCACCAGTCACAATATTGTTTTTGGTCCGTTGCAGCAGTTTCTCGACAAAAGCGGGATAAATATTTCTGTGAACGTAAACTCGGGTACCGTTGGTGCAAATCTCGCCCTGGGTGTAGAAATTGCCGAGCATGGCGCCAGAGACAGCATTATCCAGATCAGCATCATCAAAGATAATCAGCGGTGATTTACCACCCAGTTCCATAGTCACATCTTTCAAGGATGAAGCTGCGGCTGCCATCACTTTTTTACCGGTGCCGACTTCGCCGGTGAAAGAGACTTTGGCAATATCAGGGTTGTGAGTGAGCCAGGCGCCGACTTCACCATTACCCTGCACCACATTAAATACCCCTGCAGGTACACCAGCCTCAATAAAGATTTCTGCCAGTTTTAGGGCTCCTAATGGCGTTTCCTCGGAAGGCTTGAAGATCATACTGTTGCCGCAGGCCAGCGCAGGTGCAGCCTTCCAGCAGGCAATCTGTAATGGATAGTTCCAGGCGCCGATACCGGCGCAGATACCCAGCGGTTCACGACGGGTATAGTAAAAATCTTGCCCCAGGTTTTGCTGGTTACCTTCAATAGAAGGTGCCACTCCGGCAAAGAATTCAATAGAGTCGGCACCTGTTACCACATCAACAACGGATGCTTCCTGCCAGGGTTTGCCGGTATCCAGTACTTCAATACGAGCCAGCTCATCGTTGCGTTCCCGCAGTAGAGCCACTGCGCGATTTAAGATGCGGCTGCGTTCCATTCCACTGAGTGCAGACCAAGCTTCGAAACCTTTTTGTGCGCTGATTATCGCAGCTGAACGTACAGCATCATCTGCTACTTCAACGTCATAGATTACCTGGCCTGTGGCCGGGTTGATCACTGGAAAAGTTTCACCTGTCTGGTTGGCAAGGTATTGGCCATCGACAAAATTCTGATAGCGGGGAAGAGACACTGGTTGCTCCGTTATTTTTATAGCGACCCTTTACATATTTTAATTATGCGTAATGACAGGTGGACGCTATGTAATTTTAAAAAATTATGGATAGAGAGAGGTCGCAGCGAAGTGTGGAAACTGCTGCGATTTCGAAGGTTTTCGTCAGGCGAGCCGGAAATGATGCTGGAGAAAAAGAGCGAGCAGGGTCTTGGTAGAAGGCGACGTAATCGAGAAAACTTTTAGAAGCTGCTGAAGCATACGGCTCTTGTAGGTGTTGATGCGTACGATGCAGTCTATAGATTTTACTAATAAGAGGCAAATGAAGGCCGGTTCTAGTTCGAAGCCGGCCTGAGCATTGAAGGTTATTGAACGAGTGGGTCGAAGTTGACCACAGCAATACTGTTATCGCTGTCGTTACTGCTTTCAGTCGCTAGCTCGGGAATATTTCCAGAGAAAATGGACTGGTTATCTTCGTGCTCGTAAGGCTTACGCTCACCAGTACGGTCGATGCTCAGATCCTTGAAGTTGAATAACTCAAAGTCAGACATCTGAGATGGTGCGATATTTTGCATTGCAGAGAATATGGAGTCGATCCGACTGGGATGCTGACTCTCCCACTCGGAGAGCATGGCCTTAATATTCTGGCGTTGCAGGTTTTCCTGGGAACCACACAGGTTGCAGGGGATGATTGGGAACTGCATCAGGTCGGCAAACTGGATGATGTCTTTTTCCCGGCAGTAAGCCAGTGGGCGAATCACCACATTACGGCCGTCGTCGGAACGCAGTTTTGGCGGCATAGCGGCCAGACGAGAACCGTAGAACATGTTCAGGAACATGGTTTCGACAATATCATCCTTGTGGTGACCCAGAGCGATTTTGGTCGCGCCAATATCTTCAGCAAAGGCGTAAAGAGTTCCACGACGCAGGCGAGAGCACAGGCCGCAGGTTGTTTTGCCTTCTGGAATCTTGGACTTCACCACTGAGTAAGTGTCACGGTTCACAATATGGTAGGGGACACCAATACTCTCCAGATACTCGGGCAGTATATGATCAGGGAATCCGGGCTGCTTCTGATCCAGATTGACGGCCACCAGTTCAAAGTTGATTGGTGCGCTCTTTTTCAGGCTCATAAGGACGTGCAGCATGGCGTAGCTGTCTTTGCCTCCGGAGAGGCAGACCATGACCTTATCGCCATCTTCGATCATATTGAAATCTTCAATGGCCCGGCCGGTGTGTCGACGGAGCTTTTTCTGAAGTTTGTTAAATTCGGTCTTATCGGCGCCCACAAGGGTAGATGCTGTCATTCTGAATAAAGGTGCTGTGCGGGAAAACGGGCAATTATACCGATAGCTGATGAACTGACCAATTGGGTTCTACGCAATAATGTGTGGGAGAGCCCTAGGGAAGGGCTTAATTAGGCATGGAGCGATAAAAAAATATCAAACTTATTAAAACTGGGAGTGTTTCAGATATCAGCTCTGTGGGGCTGCTAAGGATATGGGGTCTGCGGCCGTTTTTTGCAGAGGGCGCTACCTGTTGATAATACTGTTTTAACTGGTCATATATCCCTTGGTATTCCTGTAAAAACGTCGCATTATAAGGGTAAGCCGTATCTGTCGCCGAAAGGTTCGGAAGGTTTGCTAAACTCTGTCAGCCTGTTGTTGATACATGTCATCAGCCGTGTTGATCGTAACCTTGGAATGCAAGATAAAAGAAGTCATAAGTCGTTCTGGGTATGAAGTGCCTGATCCCGATGAAAGAATAAGAGCACTTCCAAGTTGGAAATCAGCCAGTCTTAGTTTAATAAGTCAGGAAAGCGTAGAGGGAATCCACCATGAAAGGGGAATATGACCAATTTCGTGAAGTGTTGCTGAGTCGTCAGTCCGAGCTCCAAGAGCGTTTGGATAACATTAAGAAAGATGTTACCCGAAAAGCTAATGCTGACTGGTCTGAGCAGGCTCAGGAACGGGAAAATGATGAAGTTATAGACGCTCTTGGTAATGAGGCCGTGCATGAGCTTCACCTTATCCAGAAAGCTCTTGAGCGGATTGATGAGGAAGAGTACACCCTCTGTATTGATTGTGGTGGGGGAATTCCTCTGGAACGCCTGAAAGTTATGCCTTACACCAGTTTGTGCGTGAAATGTGCAGAAGCTCGCGGGCAATAGCGACTGAATCTCTTTGCGAACCCCATGTCTGCTGTTTCAGCTCTTGCTTGTTTCCTTGTCCCGGATCAGGCTGTTGTAGTGTTCGACAAACTGATCGACTGTGCCCTGTGGTTTGCTGTGAAAATTGTTGTGCCAGCAGCGTCCTAATCGTTTGGGGTTGTCTTTGAAACTTTCGGGCAGAGGCTTGCCCCTGCGCAGGTAAACCATTAGTGCGACCGCTGTTGCGTAGGAAAGATTGGTAGCCAGTTCGGCATGGGGGTGTTGAAGAAATTCGTGTTGGCTGGCCAAGCCTCTCACTTTGCTCGCTAATTCTGGCTGAGTGGACAGAAAATTATCCCAAATGTTGCGGTGCATGCGTGGAGTGATCTGATAAATTCCCAATGCTCGATGGTTATCCATTTTCAGGTGTTCCCCAAGCCCGGACTCCTGGGCTGCCGTTCCCAAAAGAAGATCCTCTGTCGCGGAGCTCCACAGGCCTAAATGTTTTAACGTGGGGCGAATAACCAGTGTGCGCAGTTCCTTGGCACAGATACCCATATTTTTTATCTCTTCCGGTGAGAACAGTTGTTGTACTTAAAGGTATAACAGAACTTTCTAAAAGAGGCATCGGCAAAATTGAAGGGAAAGTAAACCAGTCTGGTTATACCGGACTGGTTCGGGGGGATTAATAGCTGGTCAGTGTGAAGGAGACTATGCCTTCGTCTTTCAGCTTGGATGAACCGCCAAGGGCTGGCAGGTCGATGATGGCAGCTGCTTCAATGACTTCGGCTTCCAGACGGTTAACCAGTTTGGTGGCCGCAAGAAGAGTTCCGCCAGTGGCAATAAGATCATCAATCAAAACAATTTTATCTCCAGCGGAGAGGGAGTCGGTATGAACCTCAAGAGCTGCTTTGCCATATTCCAGCGTATATTCTTCGCAGATCGTATCCGCCGGAAGTTTGCCAGGCTTTCTGAAAATAACCAGAGGTAACTTCAAGGTGGCGGCCAACGGCGCTCCCAGAAGAAATCCTCGGGCATCCAATGCGCCGATATGTGTAACGCCCTTATCCCGGTAACGCTCGGCAAACGTTTCGTGAACCATGCTCATGCCTTCGGGAGACTTGAGCAGGGTGGTAATGTCACGGAACATAACACCGGGTTCCGGCCAGTCAGGCACAGCCCGGATTAGGCCACGCAGACGATCTTCACTAAATACAGAATGGTTCATATCACTAACTTACTGAATGTTTACTACCTCAGGACTGTCAGTCAGTTTACCACCTGCGAGGGTGCACAGCTCCATTGCGTTGGTAATCTCAATCTCTTTGCCGTTGGCATGGATGAGTTCCGCCTTCTGGAAGCGAGTGAAAACACGACTTACAGTTTCTACCGCCAAACCAAGATAGTTGCCCATTTCATTACGGGACATGGATAGGCGGAAAGACTGTGAGGAGAAACCCCGGCGTCGGAAACGACTGGCCAGGTTGATGAGGAATGTCGCAATTCGCTCGTCAGCATTTTTCTTCGACAGCAGCAGTTTCATCTGCTGGTCTTCACGAATCTTCTTGCTCATGATCCGCATAAGCTGGCGGCGCAGAGCAGGATGACTGTCGGAGAGCTTCTCGAGCTTATCGAAGGGTATTTCGCAAACCATAGTGGTTTCAATAGCCTGGGCAGATACCGGATAGGTGTCTGTGTCCAGTCCACTGAGGCCGACCAGTTCACTGGGCAGGTAGAACCCAGTTATCTGCTCTTCACCTTCATTGGTGGATGTGTATGTTTTCAGCGCACCGGAGCGCACCGCGAAAACACTGTGAAATGCATCACCTTCCAGGAACAGATGTTCGCCTTTTTTCAATGGTCTGCCGCGCTTGATGATCTCATCAAGATCATCAATATCTTCTATTTTAAGCGCTAGTGGTAGACACAAAGGACTCAGGCTACAGTCCCTGCAGGCTACTTGGCTGGCATGCCGTACGTTCAGTTTTGGCGCCATATTGAGCCCCTAAGAACCAGTTTGGCTGATGTAGAGAGTGAGCCTATTGTATGGGAATCTGGGGATAACTTTAACCCTGTGGCAGATACCTATAATGGTTTTTTTATTGTCGTTTTTGTTTGATTAGTGATCGTTTGTCATCTTTTTGGTTGTCATATTGGTTGCCATTGGTAAATTTCTTTCAAAACCACCGAAAATAAAACCAGTGACACATTGCTGTTTATCAATAGAGAACTCGTTTTTCTGCGGAGTTGCTATTCTGTTGCTCTTAATCAATCCCGTTAGTGATTCTAACAGAACGCCTCCCATCCACGAACCTCCTCGTTAGTCTCCGGTCAATAGTGACAGCATGAACCCACCGGCTTGCCGGGCTTTTTGGACATGCATGAGAGGCTAGAAGCCTCATAACGTCTGATCCGGTATGTGCCCGGCGGGCCATTTGTGCTCAAACACGACTATGGGATCAGGTAATACTGAAAAACTATGGAGGTTTTTATGGCAAGTCCATTAATTATTGGTGGTGCGGTTGTTACAGCTGGAGCAGGAGCGCTGACACTTTTAGGTTATTGCACAACCCCTTCTGGGACGAGCTTTAACCGAACTGTAAAAGCTAGTCCACCTCGACAGAGTGACATAGAAAGTGGCCATGATAAAAGTGGTAGCACCTCTGCAAAAGATCTTGGTGGTCGTACAGCCGCTAAAACAAGTGTGGCCTATAAAGTAGCGGCACATTTTGTGAATGGAGCGAGGTACTTTGGTTACCAATATCTACCAGGAATTATTGCCGGGGCTTTCCTTGGTGGTACCAAGGAACATTTTTCAAACGCTGTTCGTTATGTTGCGAAAGAGTATGTTGGCATTTCTGGGGAAGCGGCTAAGACGTTCAGTGGTCCTGGAACAGGCAAGGTGGCCGCTCAGTTCGGTTATATGTTGGGTGGTTTCCCGATGGGCGTTGACCTCCTGCGTTGGGCCATGAGAACTGTCACACGTGGTCGCTTGTGTAACTCTGAGGAGAATGCTCAAAAGAGACTGGCTGAAGACAATCGCTCCATGATAGAAGCTGCTAACCGAACGCTCGTAGATCACGGTGAGCGTATCGACATTCTGGAAGAGGAGTCTAACATTCTGGATCTTCCTAAGCGGCAGGAGGAGTAAAACCGCAAAGGATAGTGTTGTTTTAGACTAACAATTAAACCCGTTTCGGCGGGTTTAATTTACCCATATCCGTCAGCTTATCTTGCACTGTTGTTAGGCATACTAACCATTATGGAACCTCCTTGTATTCTCTCTGGTCGAAAAGGGTAATTCGAGGTTTTCTGCTGGCTTTCTCAGGGGCAGAGCGGCTTATTCAGTGATTCAGGTTAAACAAGGAGTGTTGGCCGTGAATAAAGTAGCGTATTCATGTCGGGGAATCTCCCGAAACCAGTCAAAAGCATTGTCTCCTGAGGATGAGAATCTTCAGCAGATTAGGGCCTGCCGTGATAAATCAGAAAAACTTCTGATTGGTCGCCACCAGGAAGTCAGGATGGTTCCAACAAAGAGCCAGAGCCAGATGTCCATCGTGAAATCTCTGGGTAAGGCTTGCTTGTCCCTTGTTGGATTTGGCGCTGTTGGTGCAGCTTTTGCCCTCACTGCTCCCTGGCTTTATACCGTTCCAGTAATAAAGAAACTTCTCCCTCTGGGAACTCTCAGTAACTCTGCGGGTCGCTTTCGGGATCTTGGTGGTTTGTCTTTCTATAAAAAACTAACTGGATGTGTGCTGGTGAACTGTTATCTGTTGATTCAGAGCGCAAAGTGGGTCAATAGCAAAACATCCAGAGTGTTTGGCCCAACTGACCTTGAACTCAGGATTTCCTGGAAAGAAAAAATGGTTGCTCAGTTGGAAGAAAAGCTGAAGACCCTTGAAAACATAGAATTGCAAGGCATGGCTGGAACGCGCATCGCCGGAGATATGGCTAACAAGCTGATTGAGAAGGGCAAGCTGTATGGCGAGCGGCTCCAGGAAACTACTTAAAAATATTTTTAATTGCAGGTTTTAAAAGAACTTATCAAGGAGGAAAGGTCATGACGGCAGTAACAAGTAAGAAGTACTCAGGGGCCGGAAATAAAGCCAGCGCTCACCATAAAGGTGGTGCGTATACGCAGCGGAAATCCGGACATATGAATGACAAAGACGTGAAGACTGCCCAAGTAAAGCTCACGCTTCGCGAGCAAATAGGTGAGGCGCCAACGCTCGAAAAGGCCAATCTGGGCCAGAGAGCTGCAGCTCAGTTATTGCATGGAATCGTTTTCGTTGGCGCAGCTTTAGGTTTGTATTACGGCGGAGGTTTTCTCTTTGATTGCTATATGGAGTATCACAGGGATGATGAATACACCCCCGATCCTTTTCTCTCTGCCTGGGGGAAAACGGGCATGATGGCTCTGGTTGGTAGTGCGACCGTATTTTACGGTGCTTTCGATAAGTTGAAAAAAGGAGCTAATTATCTGGTTAATACTATTACCCGAACCGACGAAGAGGCCGCTAAACGAAAGCATGATCAGAAACTCGCAGACTACTTGTCTAAAGGTATGGCCATTTTGAATAGCGGTGTAGATGAGCTCAGTCAAAAGATGCCAGATCATAGACGTGCCAACTATAAGGTAACTACAGAATTTTCATATTAATAATCAGAACACTTTTTTAAAGGCGCCCATGGCGCCTTTTTTCTTTGTTTTTCAAGGGTATTAGACCTTTGTCTTAGGAACTCACTTCTTTGTTTCGTATCTAAACAATCAGGATATCTCTGCCAGGAAGGTGGGGCGCAGGATTTCAGGTTTGGTAAAGGAGTTACCTATGAATAGTCCAATCAGAAGTAAGTTAGCTCTATTAAGGCGCATCTGCAGTGGCCATGTTTTATCTCTGTTTTTGTGTTCATCCGTAATGTTCTTTGTTCCCACCTCAAACGCTGGAATTTGGGATGCTTTAAACGCTGCAGCCAGGGTCGCAAATAAAATGTTGGATGGAGATTCGGAAGATCCAAATAAGAGCGAAACCCCTCCTGAAACAGGCAACACGGAAGAGCACCGTAAGTATATGGGGATGAGTGATGATGAGATCGAAAGAATCAAAGAAAACTTTAAGAATAATCAAAAAAAACAGCAAGAGAATGATGAGGCGATCGTAACGCCACCACCTCTCGAAGCTGATAAGCCTCATTATTTAGATTGGGATCCTGAAAAGGTTAAAGAAGATTACAGAAAAGCTCACGGGCTTGGACCTCAAGATAATGGCCAGCAGAAGGAAGAAGGCGACTCCTATGTGGACTGGGATCCTGATGCAATTAAAGAGCAATTCAAGGGAGCTCAGAAAACCAATTCTAATAATGAGTATCAAGAAACTGAACACGCCCGTCTGCTGAAAGCTGACCAGAAACTCTGGGCAGCCATGAAAGATGAAGCTCGCCGCGAACTGAAGAAGCAGGAAGAGCAGGACGC